>JAZAGZ010000062.1:0-7324 GCA_036231525.1 Pseudomonadota bacterium
TTAGAGATTCAAGTTTATCTTGAACTCCTTGCAATACGTTTGAGACTCCCAGTTCTTCCATTCTGATATCAACAGCCGGTGTTTGTCGAGACGATATTACTGCAACCTGTATACCTGTCCCCAGTACCGCCTTTATTCCCGCACCATCGTGCACATGAAATTTTTTAAGCATTTCACCATCGGTGCCGTAGTAGAGACCGCCATCTGTGAGTACACCATCGACGTCAAGCACAAGTAACTTAATCCCTTTTGCACGCTCATGGGAGAAACGGGTGCTCACTACATAACTCCAGCGCGAAATAGGTCATGGATGTTGAGTGCACCAACGAGGTGATCCTTGTCATTAAGCACGAGTAGGCCTGTGATTCCGTGAGTTTCCATAAGGCGCAGCGCTTCCACTGCGAGACAGCTTTGACGAATATTTTTTCCTCCTACCGTCATTACTTCACTAATATTGGTTGTATGTATATCAATCCGCTGGTCAATGGTGCGGCGAAGATCGCCATCGGTAAATACTCCCTGTAGCTGACCATCATCTCCGACGACAGCAGTAATCCCAAGGTTTTTCTGTGACATTTCCAGGAGCCCATCACTCACTGGTGTGTTGTGGGTAACACGTGGGAGGTCATTACCCGTATGCATGATATCTTCAACTCGCACGAGCAGTCGTTTACCGAGAACGCCTCCGGGATGAAAGTTTGCAAAGTCCTCTTCTTTGAACCCTCGTTTTTCCAGCAGTACTATCGCGAGGGCGTCTCCCATGGCCAAAGCAGCCGTGGTGCTTGCGGTCGGCGCGAGATTAAGTGGACAGGCTTCCTCAGCAACGCTGATATCGAAGTTGATAGTTGCCGCTTTCGCGAAGGTTGAGTTTGGGTTGCCCGTCATTGTTATCAGAGGCAAATTAAGGCGTTTTATCAGAGGTAGGATAGATGCAATTTCGCCGGTCTCACCGGAATTAGAAATTGCCAGAACTACATCGTGGGCGGTGATCATGCCCATATCACCGTGTAGAGCTTCTCCAGCGTGGACAAAAAACGAAGGCGACCCTGTGCTTGCCAGGGTTGCAGCAATTTTACTACCGATATGTCCCGACTTACCCATGCCGATTACCACGATTCGCGCCTGTTTTTTCTGGGCTTCTAGACAGATCTGACATGCCGCTAGTAGCTCCTCACCCAATCTGGGAATAAGGGACTTAATAGCGGCCGACTCAATTTCCAATACGCGTCGTGCCACAGCCAAAGAATCAATTGCCTGGGGTTTTTTAGACATAGAATTGCAATTCTAGCAGCCCGCACTGCTAGGTATGTTGGTTTGGTCACTGCTGATGGTGGGTTAGACTGTCCAAATTCAGGGTGTACGGTGGTTTTTTCAGCATGAATCCAAAGGAAATAGCGAGTTTGATTGAAATTGGTCTCCCGGGATCTAGGGTTGAAGTTCGCACAGATGGTCAGGGGCATTACGAGGCACTAGTTGTTGCATCAGTTTTTGAAGGTGAGCGGAGTATCCGCCGTCATCAACTCGTCTACGAAACTTTGGGTGAGCGAGTGGGAACGGAAATTCACGCACTATCACTCAAAACACTAACTCCCGAGGAGTGGCAGGCCTCGGATGTCTGATTGAGGTGCCGGATTGGACAGGTTAGAAATCATTGGGGGCTCCGCGCTATCGGGTGAGGTGCGAATCTCTGGCGCCAAGAATGCTGCGCTACCCATATTGGCCGCGTGTCTGCTTCCCGAGGGGCCAGTGACTCTAGAGAATGTCCCACATTTAAATGATGTCACCACTACGGTGAAGCTACTCCGCCGCGTCGGAGCAGAGATTGTCTTCCACGACGGTGTTCGGCTAGAGGTAGATCCATCCAGAGTGGCCCACTTTGAGGCACCGTACGAACTCGTCAAGACCATGCGTGCATCCGTGCTCGTGCTTGGTCCTTTACTAGGGCGTTATGGCCGCGCAGATGTTGCTTTGCCAGGGGGCTGCGCCATAGGAGCCCGACCAGTGAACCTTCACGTCATGGGGCTTCGCGCTATGGGAGCAGAGATCAGTATTGAAAATGGTTATATTCGTGCACGCGCTAAGCGTCTATATGGTGCTCGGCTAGTGTTGGACACTGTGACCGTCACTGGTACGGAGAACTTGATGATGGCTGCCGTCTTGGCGAAGGGTGAATCCGTCATTGAGAATGCAGCACGAGAACCCGAAGTTGTCGACCTAGCGGAAACTCTAGTGAAAATGGGTGCTGTGATCGAAGGGGCAGGGACGAACACGATTCGAGTTCAGGGTGTGGAAACGCTTCAGGGAGTGAACCACTCTGTGCTTCCGGATCGAATCGAGAGTGGGACCTACCTCGTGGCCGGCGCCATCACTAGTGGTCGAGTACGCATCAACCGTACTCGACCAGAACACCTAGAGGCAGTGCTTGATAAATTATCGGAAGCGGGAGCCAGCATACAGGTGGGGCCAGACTGGATTGAGTTAGATATGCGGGGCGAACGTCCTCGTGCGGTGGATGTGCGGACGGCACCCTACCCTGCGTTTCCTACGGACATGCAAGCACAATTCTGCGCGCTCAATGCTATTGCTGGAGGCACTGGCACAATAACAGAGACGGTATTTGAGAATCGTTTTATGCACGCGCTAGAGCTGCAACGAATGGGCGCTGATCTGGTTACTGAAGGCAATATGGTGGTCAGTCGTGGAGTAAAACGTCTCACGGGAGCACCGGTAATGGCAACGGATCTGCGAGCATCAGCGTCTCTCGTGCTTGCAGGGTTGGCAGCGCAAGGGGCTACGATAGTGGAACGTGTCTATCATGTGGATCGTGGTTATGAGCGTATTGAGGAGAAGCTGTCACAGCTTGGCGCCGAGATTCGTCGCCTCCCTAGCTAGAGGAGGTTGCCTAAGGGGGTTTGGGCTAGCCGCTGGATGCGGCCCATGGAACAAACACAGATGGGCGTTCTCCCAACACAGCCATTGTTTCAAATACTCCGGACCCAGGTCTGAATCCTCGGATTTGAATTGTTCGCCCGGGACGAACTCCCGCCACGAGATTCATAGCTTGGTTTTGATTTAAGACACGCTCTCCGTTGATGTGGGTAATGATGTCTCTGGGCTGTAACCCTGCGGCTATAGCTGGTCCGCTGATCCGTAGCAATTCCACCGCGGAGCCAGTGACTCCTACAGACTCTGCTTGAAGGCTCGAAAAGTCGCGAGTATCCACGCCCAACCAACCGCGGATGACGCGACCATTTTCAATTAATTCTGCAATCACACCACGGACAAGATTTACTGGAATTGCAAATCCTATTCCATCCGGAACACTTTGGTTGGAGGCAGCAAAACGCGCGGTGTTTATACCGATCAATTCGCCCCGTGCATTAACTAGGGCGCCGCCAGAGTTCCCGATGTTGATGGCCGCATCGGTTTGGATGAAATTCTCGAAATTTGTCAGGCCGAGACCACGACCCGTCGCACTGATTATGCCAAGGGTAACCGTTTGGCTCAGGCCGTAGGAATTGCCTATTGCTAGGACGATTTCACCAATCTCCAAGGTGTCGCTGCGACCTAGTTCAATGGAGGGCAGGTCTGGCAAATCAATCTTGAGGAGCGCTAGGTCTGTTTCCGGGTCTGCGCCCACGAACTCAGGTTCCGCTGCTCTACCATCTGCAAGCTGGACGATTACCCGGTCAGCATCTCGGATCACATGCCAATTGGTTGCGAGATACCCATCTTGGCTGATAACTACGCCGGACCCTAGGCCCTGACCCGTTATACCAGTTGTGAACCTGCTGCGTTGCCCAAGCCGAGCGGTTTGCAAGCTAACGACTGCGGGTGCACTAGCGTCTACTGCACTCGCGTAACTGGTCGACGGAGCCTCCACCCGGACTCCCAGATTCACTAGTTCGGGTTTGACAAGAATAACTAGAAACGCAGCCGCTAGTCCGATTGCGACCGATTGGGCTACGAAAGCCAGGACTTTCCACGGAAATGCCATTTTAGTAGTTTAGCAGGGCATTATGTAGAAGGTTCTGTGGTCAAGTACTAGAACCGCTGTGTATAATCGCGCCGTTTCCGAGGACCATCTAGCTCAGACGTAAGATTTCGCGCGATACAGTGAGCTTGGAAGGTATGTCTCTGGCAAGGAACATACTCGTAATAAATGGATAATGGTGTTTCTGCTAATCTCGTGCGTGTCGATAAATTAAAATTGGAAAGACATTGATTAATGTCTCTATGCTTACACGTTGGACAGTGCCGCTTAGGAGATTTTCATGGCCGTAATAGCTAACCGTCGTTCGGTCATGACTCTTTTTTCGGAGCCCACGGATCCGTGGAGTCATCGCACTCGATTGGTGCTCGCCGAAAAAGGCATAAATATCGATTTCATTGATGTGGACAAAGGGAACTTGCCGGAAGATCTATTCGATCTAAATCCCTATAACAGTGTCCCAACCTTGGTAGATAGAGACCTCGTTCTTTATGACTCTCGAGTCATCATTGAGTACTTGGACGAAAGATTTCCTCACCCTCCACTTATGCCGGTTGATCCTGTAACACGCGCCCAATTTCGTTTGGCTCTCTACCGCATTGAGCGGGATTGGTATTCGGTAGTAGGGGAGATCATAAAAGGAGGAGACCGCAAGTCGATGGTACGTGCCCGTAAAGTTCTTCAGGACAGCATAGTATCCAGTGTAGAAATATTTACTTCAAAAAGATTTTTCTTAAGCGATGAGTTTTCTCTTGTTGATTGCACTATTGCGCCAATCCTTTGGCGTTTGCCGATTCTGAATATTGAGTTACCAACACAGGCGGGGAAGATTCTCGAATATATGGATGACGTATTTGCTCGTCAGTCATTTCAGGATAGTCTGACGGAGTTAGAGCAGGAGATGCGTCAATAAACCGATGTTGGAATTCACATCGAAGCGACCTTATTTTATTCGTGCGATGCATGATTGGATGACGGACAATGGGTTTACGCCATATATTATTGTCGATGCAGTTACAGATGGTATAACCGTTCCTGAGAATTACATCACCGACGGCAAGATTACCCTTAACGTCAGTTACGCAGCGACCCGCAATCTCATCTTAGACAAGCACACCGTGCAATTTGAGGCTCGATTCGAGGGCATCAATCATCACCTCAAGGTGCCTATGCTGGCTATCATCGGGATTTATTCTAAGGAGACCGGACAGGGAATGGTATTCACGGACGATGAGATTCTTTCACCTACCGAGGCACCTGTCGGTGGAAATGTGTCAGGGCGTCCATTCCTGAAGATTGTCAAGTGATGCCAGCCCGGTATTTTTTGGCGTAGTTACTCTTGGTGAGGACAGTTTGCTAGGCGAACGTGTGGGCACTCGGTTTCCGCTTTACTATTCTCTTTCCAAAAAACAAATCTTTTTACCCGCCGAGTAGCTCCACGTCAACGAGGGCACATAGAGAATGTATGACAAGAATATGCACTTCTTGAATGCGACAGGTGCGCTGTGCGGGCACCCGAATCTCTATGTCTTGTGCGTTGAGGTTCTGTGCAAGGATGCCGCCATCGTGACCTGTAAGTGCAATGACTCTAAGGTTGCGCTCGTGCGCAGTTGTTACCGCTCTCAATATATTTTCAGAGTTGCCAGAGGTGGAGATAGCTAACAGCACATCACCCGCCTGGCCCAGTGCGCGCACCTGTTTGGCGAAGACATCCGCATATTGATAGTCGTTTGCTATAGCCGTGAGAGCTGAACTATCCGTGGTGAGTGCGACGGCTGGCAGACCGGGACGTTCCATTTCAAAACGACCAAGCATTTCGCCAGAAAAATGCTGTGCATCTGATGCCGATCCCCCGTTACCGCAGCTCAAAACTTTGCCGTCATTAAGTAGACATTCTGTAAGCGCCTGACCCGCCTCCACAATCACCGAGACGAGCACCTCAGAGGCTTGTTTGAGAGCAATGCTCTCGCGGAACTGTTCAAGGACATGATCATCCATGTTCATCGGATTACTCCAAGGATTCTCTTAACTCTGCCATGGGAACCCATAGCCCTTCAAGAGACATATGTTCGTAGGCATTTCTGCCCCAGATTTCTCACATGCCAACGATAACGGGTTTTTAACATTCGAAGGTCATTACATTGCAGCTGCTGAATTGATCTATTTTTCTAGATGAGCTGGGCCCGTGGTTGAGTGAATAGCTATCTTAGCGTTACAAGCTCAGTAGATTTCTCGGTTTCCAGATCTGATACTGTTTCGATTGACCGATTCTCAGTGGCGTCATTGTTAATAACAAAGGGCCTCCCATTGCGGAATTGGGCAAAGGGTAGCCGTCTATGGATTCTGCCATCATTTCCGAGACTTAGCTCACCGGATAATGAGGCTATCGACGAAAACTCCTCTGATCGGTTGTGTAGCAGCGGGATTAAACGGTAAGCGTCAAAACCCAGACCATGAAATCGCCTCCAGTACGGCGATGTCCTTTGTGGCCAGTATGTTTCAAGCGAAACTTTGAGCTGAGATGAGGTGTCGTCCCCCGACAGTACCCACGGGGTATCTGGAAAGAGTATACCGTTTAAGTCCGAGTCGCTTGCGTAGCTCTCATACACGGCAGATGTCGCATAGGTGGGAATATCCCCGGCGTAGTGGAATCGCAGTTGCGGCGCTAACAGTCTACCTGCGTCCGCATCAGTCGCGACGAAAATAACGTCGACGTCCTGGCGCCGTCTAGGTTCAAATTCTAGTGGTACACCTAGGTTGGCAGCCAAACGCTGACGACGTTGATTGCTACCCTGAATATTCAGCAGAGTAGTGATGGTAAGGGAAAAATCTTGGCTGTCAGAGTCGTAGCCTCTGAACTGCAGAAGCTGTCCGCCAAGAGCTTCGAGTTCAGCTCGAAAGCTTCCGAGTAGACGCAGACCCCAGTCACTGTTCTGAACTAAAGCGACAGCATTGAGGGTTCCGTTTGCCACAACGCGCCGAGCGACCTCCCGGGCCTCATCTTCGGGCGCCAGTGCGAATTGATAGAAATTAGGTGGCGCGGAACGGTCGCCGTCAAAGAAATTTAGAGCGAGCGTTGGAATGAGTCCGGCGTTCCCTATGATTTCCTCCAGCTCAGATTTAAGAAGTGGGCCAACGATGAAATCAGCACCATCGATTTGCGCGCGTAGATAAGCCTCTTGGGGGCCGAGTAACGTTGTATCGTAGAACTTCAGCGTGGGGACTGTTCCATCGGGGGTTGTGGTAGAACCAGTCAGATGCGACGCGATAAAACCGTCGCGAATGGCGTTGCTACAATCCCCGATGGAACAGTCCCCTTCATCAGGTTGCTGT
>JAZAGZ010000063.1:0-7208 GCA_036231525.1 Pseudomonadota bacterium
CTTGCATAGGGCCGGTGTTTGTGCCACGCCATGTCAGTTCAAAAACTACTCCACTTTCAGTAACGTGTTCTGCTTCAAAGGTGGCGTGAGAATCAGGCATTGCGGTTGCCCAACCCTTCCAATCTGTGATGACTGCGTCAATACCTTCTGATTTGCGGTGAGTAGCAGGCTCATCATAAATGCAATCCTCGGTGATAGAATTTCTTACAGCATCCCAATCTTTTGAATTGTATGCTTCTATCGACGCTTTTGCGGAAGAAACCATTGACTCTTTTGACATTTTCAAAACCCTTCTATCTGGTTTAAGTGAGTGACTATGCAATGTTTTTTTGCAGTGTTTTAGCAGATTTTAAGATAATTGAGTGGAAGGTCAAATGTAAGCCTGATTTATTTTCCTGTAAACTGGTCTATATAAAAATGCTGTTTATGAACGGCTGAACGACATACAGGGTGATTCATAAGCAGTGAATGGCTTGCGAATTTAGCCGCCTGATAGGACACAAAAAATGCAACCCTCGTAAAATCAGAAGGTTGCATTTCCCAAATTTTGGTAGCGGCGAAGGGACTTGAACCCTCCTTAGCTGAGAAACAGAAAACCGCATCTTCTGAACAAAACTCTGCTAAATCACAACAAATCAATGCGTTAGAAGATAAGGGTGAACGTAGTGTTTTGCATTTCAATGCAGATGCAATACATGCTCAAAACACTTCTGAGCAACAAAAATGTGTATCAGATGTGTACCGGAATGTGCCGGCTGATTTAGCTCAAGTCGTTGCTGCGTGGGAAAATATTGACGTAGAAACTCGGCGTAAGATTGTGGCAATGATTGGGCAGGAATAGATAAGGAGACGACGGGCCTTATAATTGCGAGGTTTCGTTGTATTTGACCGTAAAAGGAGAGTAGGCGAACCGATTGTGCCTACATGATAACGCCGAACCCGCCAATACACCCCCAGATATGCCTAACTCAGCATCAGCACCATCGCCTACCCACCCGCACCCGCCTCAAGCGCGCCATCCAGCGCTATCAGCTGTATGTTTGATCCCAGTCACATACTTTAGACATACGCTATTAAAAAATCGACCAACATTTATTCAAAAATGAATATTATTTCTGCTTTTTTAGATAAAACTTCCTTAGAAAACACTTAATCTGTGACTAATGACTGATAGCGCCTAACAAACTAAGGATATCGCATGGATATAGCATCTATTATTGGCATGTTTGGTGCAGTGGGATTGAACCTTTTTGCAATAGGTTCTCCCAACCTAAATATGTTTATCGACTCTACGTGCGTATTCCTTGTATTCGGTGGCACATGTTTTCTGATTTTATCCAGCTTTCCATTCAAAAATATCACCCAAATAGGTCACTATTGCTGGTATGCTTTTGTCCTTACCAAAACGGGTGCTAATGAAAAAAAAGTCCGTATTGATTTGGAAATGGGCATTCTAATACTGGACCGCGCCAAGACTTATTTCCAGGCAATGGGCTGGATTGGAATGCTCATAGGCTTTGTTTTGATACTGCTTGATTTGTCTCTCGACCCTCTTGCGATAGGACCCGCTATAGCCACTGCAATGCTTCCGGTTTTCTACGGCGTGGCGATGGCATACTTATTCTGTCTACCTATCAAAACAAAGCTACAATTTCATCTCAATAAAATAGAATCAACCAATACAAGCTTGGAGGAGATTCCAGAAAACAAAACGAAAATCGATGGGACGAGGAAAATAGATGTGACTTTTATAATAGGTGTGCTTGGGTGTTATGCTTTGATTCTGTATGCAATAGGACCAGACCTTGGTTCTTTTATTGATCTAACGTCGATTCTTATTGTCATTGGCGGTTCGACTTCTCTTGCTTTTTTAGGCTTTCCACTTAAAACTGTCATTGGTGCTGTTCATTATTACTGCTATGCCTTTGTTTACCCTAATTTTGAAGAAGACGAAAAGAAAATCCGAGAAAACTTAGAAACATATATTTTCTATTTCGAACGTCTTATGACGTTCCATAAAGGCTGTGGCGGGATTGGCATATTAATTGGATTCGTTTTGGTATGCCAAAATTTAAACGATCTTGCGGCGATGGGTCCGTATATAGCGGTAATGTTTCTGACTATTCTCTATGCTCTGATAATAGCATATGTCTTTTATTTACCGGCAAAGACAATGCTAGAGTGTCATGTCAAAAGCCTACTCGACCAGAGTTAACTCCACGTTAACCGGGGGCTTCTAATTTGCTGAATAAGCAGAACAACCGCAGTCCTGCAACTTACGGTTTGTTTAAACGTCACGGTTTATACTACCGCCTGTCGACCGCCGAAGCTCAGCCCTCAGTTAACTCTACGTTAGCTGGGGGCTTTATTTTTACCCATAGGCGAACCGACCAACCCCGCCTCTATTTGCTCGAACCAGCCTATAAAGCCCCATACACAGACTCTATCCAGCACCAGCACACTCGCCTACTGCCTCAAGCCCGCCATCCAGCGCTACCATCCGGATGTGTGACGCCCGTCACATAAATTGTGTGCGAGATGTATTAGTTTCTTTACATTGTTCGAAACTTTAAGCATTAAATACCCTGCAAGATCTTTGACTTTAGTATTGAGTAATCTGACAAAGATCTAATTCTCATAAACCGAAACGAGAAAAACCATGAGGAATTTCATAATAAACGCTGTTGTATTGTTAATGCTAGCAGGCAGTTGGAATATTGTTCATGCATGGGATGGAAGTTCATCGAAGTTGAGTGGAAAGCTAGTCAAAAAAGCCAAAGAATCCACAATTCCTCAAGGCTTAGAAGATATAGTAGATGATGCTGTCGAAGGGGCTATGAGTGAAATGGAGCTTCTTATTGAACAGGCTGTATCGAATGCAGTAGAAGCTGCAATTGCCGAGCAAATGAGCGAAAGCGCACCCGAAGACATAGTTATTGTCGATAGCGAAGGTAACGAGTTAGAGATTTTATCGGTGGATGAAGACGGCACGATTACTGTAGCAGTAGAAGAAGTAGTCGTCGTAGATGGTGAAGGCAACTATATAGAAGTATCCTCTGTAAATGAAGATGGAACAATCACTATAGATCTTTCTCAAAAAGTAGAAGAGCAGGGAAATCCTTACGAGCGCCAGGCTAGTCCACTGGACGCCGGATTGAAATAGAGCAGTAGACAACATCCCGAGGAGAAGCCCCCAGTTAACTCTACGTTAGCTGGGGGCTTTCTCTTTGCCCGTAGGCGAACCGATTGTGCCTACATCTGATAACGCCGAACCCGCCAATACAGCCCCACATACAGACTCTAGTCAGCACCAGCACCTTCAGCTACGACAGCCGCACCCGCCTCAAACGCACCATCCAGCGCTATCAGCCGAATGTGTAATATCCGTCACAGACTATCGCCGCACTCTGTCTTAGCATTGTCATACAGCCTAAATTAGCACGGCAAAACACCCCCCGCATCACCTATCACATCGAGGCGTCGATGATGAACATCATAAAGTATGCCCTATTCATTGCAGCACTGTCGTTACCCGTCACGAATACTCATGCCCTTGATTGGATGGATTACGACGGTACTATACCCGACAATGCAGTCATGGTTAACGATGGAGTAGAAGATCGACCTATTTGTCGTAGAAATGCCCGCATCG
The DNA here is from genome assembly GCA_036231525.1 of Pseudomonadota bacterium. Lineage (GTDB taxonomy): Bacteria > Pseudomonadota > Gammaproteobacteria > Steroidobacterales > Rariloculaceae > UBA6522. The sequence goes on from JAZAGZ010000063.1 coordinate 3,653, forward strand.
GATTGATCAAGAATGATTTGTGCCACAGCGTAAAGGCTGGTGGAGATTTTGACAAGAAAGATATAGACGACGGCTACCAGATTTGGTCGATACCTATAATGCCTATGAAGTCGCAGAGTTAGACAGTAAACCAGAGTATGGCACGTGGATGTTTGAAGATAGAGAGTTGCGTCCGGTAAGCGGAGAAAATACAGAGTCATATTGTGGTGATATGTTCCCGCTTTTGTTTGACGAGGCTGTCGCAGAGGCCACGAGTGGACTGATCCCGCCGGGTGATTGTGGTAACAGTGAGGAGGAAGCATTTGATGCAGGAGTTAGTGTTGCGCGATTTTACTCGTTGAATCAGAACAGTTTACCAGGAATATTAGCTAAAGGCGGAGGCTTGGGGGATTTGATTGCAGTAGCTAAAGGGGATTATTTATTGGGGAGGTGTGAAGAAGTGCCTCAAGATCTTAAACCCACGACGTTCGATACATATGTTAGTGGAGGAAGATCAAGTGATGATGTTTTCTTTTCGTTTTCGTGCCCAAGGTTTTGGTGTTCGCAAGATTACCATAATACAGTGAATGGCGGGTCGTACATTCGGTGGTCGAGTGAGACCAGCGAGGTACGTGAAACATGGTGTTCGAATCACGAAGATTTTCCAGTGACGACGTACAGGTGATACTTATGCTGAGATTAAGAGGTAGAGGGTGAAAGTGTCGGAGTATGATTGGTAGTGTGATAATAGTTCGAGTGGTTTTTATACGCTGGCGTATGCCCTAACGCCCTACCAGCACCGCTTAAATGTCGCGTCCTACACTACCGCCAGTCGACCGCAGAGGCTCAGCCCGAGGCTGATGTCTTCTGCGGTTGCCAGCGGCAGGTCTGAGCATCGTATCTTGGGATTGGGAACCCAACGGTACAAATTCTACTGCGTAATGTCCCAATGCTGCACACTGTAACTACCCTCTATCTGCTCTTCTAAGCTGTCCTCAAGCGCCTCAAAGAAGTTGATACCCGTCATGTCCTCGACGTAGTCAATCGTCACTGCAAAGCGTCTCAGCGGCTTCTTAGACGATTCATTTGGCAGCACAAAAGCAATAACCTCAATCGTTGGTTCAGTTACGTCTAACACAACCAAATTATTTTTTTGCATACTGAACATCTGTGCATTGTTAATCAACAATATGGCCAGTAATTTAAAGCGAAAGATGATTGTATGTGAAAAGAAATTAGCCTGAGCAACACTTGGAGGTCGCATAGTAATGAGCGCACTGAACCAGGACAATTCTATTGCGTTGCAGAACGCGCTTGATTTATACGCACAAAAAAAGTTGCCTGTGGTTCCCTGTGAGCCATTTGGCCGAAAACCAACATCGGTTACGCGACGGAACAGCATTAGCAATCCGTCATTTCCAGATATCCAACTCTGGCAGGCAAACCCGACGCTTAACATCGGGCTGCCAGCTGGCCCAAAAAGCAAGATAATCGCGCTTTTTGTGGACGCTGACCGGGGCGGCCTGGAGTCAATAGATAAACTACCCTTTGACCTATATCAGATTAAAACACCGGGCATATACGCAGGTAACGGCAGCAAGTTCTTATTATTCAGACACCCAAACAGCTTGACCTGTATAGATGAAATCCTACCAGGAATTGATGTCATAGGTGACGACGGGCATATCCCACTACCACCCAGCAAACTGGACAGCAATCCTGCAATAAAGTGGATCGATTACGACCTGTTTCTATCCGATGAAATGGCTCCGCTACCCGATAGCTTTTTGGATTGGCATAAATTACAGTTAGCAAACCGCCCACCCATGCCAGATACTCCAATCGACTTTGATGCATATGATCCTAAAATCAATGCACCTACACTGCGCACGTTGGCTGACGTGGTTCCGCAAGAGATCGACTGGCTCTGGTCAGAGCGTATACCCTTAGGTATTGTGACAGGCTTAGAGGGGCACCCGCAAGCCGGCAAGTCGTGGTTAACGGTTCACATTGCATCAGCACTGAGTCGCGGTGAGGCCCTACCCGATCAGTTGCAAAGAGATCCATGCAATTCGCTCATTCTCAACAGCGAGGATTCTGCCGAACATGTTATGAGGAAGCGATTTAAGTCAGCTGGTGCAGATCTAGATCGAATCGGCGTCGTAGATGAGCCAATGCGACTCGACAGTGATGGCCTTTCGTTGCTCTGCGAATACATAGATTCGACTGCAGCCAAACTAGTCGTGATCGACCCCATTTCCTCTTTCATGCCGCCGGACGTTGATCCCAATAAGGTCGAAAGGGTTCGGCCATTCCTCGCCAATTTAATGCAGATAGCCAAAACCAAATATTGTGCAATCGTAGTCGTACGACACTTGACAAAACATCGCCAGTCACGGGCCATGCTATCAGGCAGCGGCTCAGTTGATTTCGTTGCCGCCTATCGATCTCTTTTGCTTGCAGGCTCTGATCCAGACGATGAATCAAAGCGAGCCCTGTTCCAGACTAAGTCCAACTACGGGTCCTTATCAGCGCCACTAGGCTATCAGATAGAAGGTGATCGCTTGGTGTGGACCGGCGCGACAGATCTAACTCCGCAGCGAGTCATGTCATCACAGCGCGACGAAACACGCTTAAGCAGCGCGACACGTGACCTGATGCAATTACTGAGTCAGAGCGGTCCTACGCCGGCTAAAGAGATCCAAGCGCAGATGGCTAACCTAGGATACTCAAAATCAACAATTAACCGGGCCGCAAAAACCGCGGGTGTCAACCATCAAAGAAATGGGTTTCAAGGGCAGGTAACGTGGAGCAAAAATGGTGAATAGTATTGGGTGTACAACCATATGAAAAGTATGGGATATTTAACTACTTAAGTTATTGTTTTTAAATACCAATATCATACTATTCAACCATGCCAAGTATAGCCCCATACTTTCCATACTTTTCAACGTGTGTACATGAGAAATATGGGCAAGGCAGGGCATATACTCTCACAACGAGTGCACCCACAGGCTTTTTACATCCACTGCTAGCTTGCTCTCAAAACAGTTATCATCAAGCCAGCCATAAACCAGAGCTTCTGCCGTCTACTTTGCCGAACGACTACCAGCACATCGCATGTCAGCTCATCTATCACACATTCACGCGAAGGCACAATCAATTTACGCGTGCGGAGACTGTAGACTGAATATGAAGGAGCAACCATTGCACAGTATCAAGAAGAACTCATTCCAGCAAATCCGCCTAACCAACGACGAATACAACGGCCATCGCTTCCTCGACGTCCGCATCTACGTCAAAGGCGAAGGGGGCAAATACTATCCAACGCGGCAAGGACTGGCTGTGCCACAGGAGCGCGTAGAGGCGTTCGTGGCGATGTGCAACGATTATGCAGCTGAAAGGCAGGGGTAACGGTGAAGAGGTTGTTATTGACGCCAGACGAGGCTGCAGAATCCTTGCAAATCAGCAAGTCATACCTCTATGAGCTGAAATCAAGAGACCGTATACCCTACGTCAAAGTGGGAGCTAATTTGAGGTTTAGACCGGAAGATTTAGAAGAGTATGTTGCAAAATT
>JAZAGZ010000064.1:0-50951 GCA_036231525.1 Pseudomonadota bacterium
AAGCGAAAAGCTAAGAAAAAAGCTACTCGCAAGAAGGCCAAGCGAAAGGCTAAGAAAAAAGCTACTCGCAAGAAGGCCAAGCGAAAGGCTAAGAAAAAAGCTACTCGCAAGAAGGCCAAGCGAAAGGCTAAGAAAAAAGCTACTCGCAAGAAGGCCAAGCGAAAGGCTTCTCGAAAGAAGCGGTAATTTCTTCAGTATCTTATGCGAGCCTTCAGGCTCTGACATAACCAAAGTGCCCGCTATATGCGGGCACTTTTTTTGGAGAAGCGTGTGACTCAGAGCACAAAAAAACAACAGGCCGCCCTAGCGGCGACCAACTATATTCGCGATGGAATCACGCTTGGGGTTGGGACCGGTAGCACGGTCAACTTCTTTATTGATGCCCTAGAGGGGTATGCTCAACATCTCGATGCAATTGTTTCAAGCTCCAAAGATTCAACGACCAGACTTGAAAACCTGGGGATTCGGGTATCCGAACTAGCCGATACAGGAGACGTAGATCTATACGTTGACGGCGCCGATGAAGCCACGAAGCATCGATATCTCGTCAAAGGAGGCGGCGGCGCTTTAACTCGCGAGAAAATTCTTGCAGGCGCTTCCAGGAACTTCATCTGTATCGTAGATGATTTGAAACTCGTAAATGTGCTCGGCGAGTTTCCTCTTCCGATCGAGGTTATTCCCATGGCACGGTCTTACGTTGCCCGGCAGCTGGTTAAAGCCGGCGGCCAACCAACCTGGCGTGAGAATTTCGTCACTGACAATGGAAACCACATCTTAGATGTACGCAGTTTAAACATAACGAATCCTCCGGAACTAGAAAAACGACTGAATCAGATTCCTGGTGTGGTCACCGTAGGAATATTTGCTCAACGCCCCGCCGATGTGCTCCTCATCGCCGGAGACGATGGTATTCGCACAATCGAGTAACACACCTTAGTAAAGAAGAAGGCGCAACCATCCATAAAGTATCTCGGTACGTTGCAGATGGCTGGGGGAGAGGGATTCGAACCCCCGCTAGCGGAGTCAGAGTCCGCTGTCCTACCACTAGACGATCCCCCAGTCGGGGTGTGGGGTTGCGGGCTAGCGCTTCGAGTACTGTGTTGCTCTGCGGGCCTTGCGCAACCCAACTTTCTTTCGCTCCACTTCCCTAGCGTCTCGGGTTACGAAGCCGGCCTTTCGTAGAGATGGCCTGAGTGACTCATCATAATCCATAAGTGCTCGTGTGATTCCATGACGAATCGCCCCGGCCTGACCGGTTGTACCACCACCGCGCACCGTAACCTGAATATCAAACTTACCGTCGAGTTGGGCAAGCTCCAACGGTTGCCGTACGATCATACGTGCCGTTTCTCTCCCGAAGAAAACATCTAACGGTCGGCCGTTGACGACAATTTCACCATCACCTGATTTCAAGTACACCCGTGCTGCTGAAGTCTTTCTCCGGCCCGTTCCATAATATGTTTGCTTGGCCATGGCTATAGCTCCAATGGTATCGGTTGCTGTGCCTGATGAGGATGCTCCGTACCGCACACAACTTTAAGCTTCTTGAACATCTGTCGACCCAAAGGGTTTCTCGGCAACATCCCTTTGACAGCCAATTCCAGAACCCGTTCAGGCGCTCTATCCAACAAGGTTTGAAGCGATTCAGACTTAAGATTACCGATATAACCAGTATGGTGATGGTACATCTTATCCTTAAGCTTGGAACCAGTAACTCTAATCTTCTCAGCATTAATCACCACGATATAGTCCCCAGTGTCCACATGGGGAGTGTACTCGGGCTTATGCTTGCCTCTGAGCCGTCGAGCAATTTCCGTTGCAAGCCGCCCCAAGGTCCTACCCTGAGCATCAACTACGTACCAGTCACGCCGAACTTCATGAGATTTTGCCGAGAATGTTTTCATTATTCCGCCTGAACTAGACGGTCATCCTACCGATCAAAGAGGCGGGATATTACGCGCCTATTCAAGCCCTTGCAACACAAGAACTAACACTGAGAAAAGCCTCATTAGGCATTATTCCAGACCCCGATACCCCACTCGAGAAATATTGCCACCATGGACGCTACGCTTAGCGTTGGCGCGTATAATCGGATCATGTCCTCAAGAAACAATGGGTTCGATTCACTCATCGTGGCCGCGGACCAGGCTCTTCGAACACTGACCACCCCGTCTGCCGCGCTACAATCCTCTCCTGCCGCACAAGTTACCGCTAGCGTCCTGAACACTAAAGACCGTCGCACCAGTATTGAACTCATGCGCGTCAATCATGCAGGCGAAATCTCAGCACAAGCCCTGTACAGAGGACAGTCGATCCTCGCACGTTCACCTGATACCAAACGACACCTTCTTCAGGCTGCCTCGGAGGAGCAGGATCACCTTGCGTGGTGCTCAGAACGCTTGACCGAACTTGGAGGCCGGCCAAGTCTACTCGACCCCCTTTGGTATGCGGGCAGTTTTTTAGTTGGACTCATAGCAGGAGCGGCGGGAGATAACGTTAGTCTTGGCTTCGTCACAGAGACGGAGAGACAGGTAGAGGCTCACTTGCAAGACCATCTATCTCGGCTACCCGAATCAGATGCCAAAAGCATCTCAATTCTCAGACGCATGGCAGAAGATGAGGCCCATCATGGTACGACCGCACGTTTGGCAGGAGGGGTAGATCTGCCCCTACCCATTCGGTCTGCCATGACCTTCGGCGGTAATCTTTTGCGCCGTTTCTCACTATGGGGGTGAACTAAGGCGCGATCTGAACTTCTATTTGAGAAATCCCACACCATTCAACCCGGTGTCATTTGAATGCTCTTTGTGTTTTGATCCGCTCATATGCAGCACGGATTTCGTGAGTCTTCTCTTCTGCCACACTGGTCATCGACTCAGGTAGACCCCGAGCAACAAGTTTATCCGGATGATGTTGATTCATTAGCCGCCGGTAAGCTGTCTTCACTTCCTTGTCGCTTACGTCTGGATCAAGACCCAGCACACGATACGCCTGCTCCATACTTATAGACTCTTTGCCTCCACTTTGAACCCGGAATTGTTGAGCACGAACCAGTGCCTCGATCTGAGCCAGCTCAACTCGCCCCATTCCAAGGCCTCGGGCGACTTGCCAGAGAAGTTCCCGTTTAGCCATCTCAATCGATCCCGCAGCAATCAAGGCCTGCATTTGAATCTCGACAAAAGCCCTGACTAGATCGGTCCGCTTACTGAGATGATTATTTAGCTGAGTGAGTTTCTCACTTACTGGATAACCTGTGCTCTTACCCGCCGTGAAGTGATCTATCGCTGTTTTAACCTGTCCAGGAGAAAGATTCATACCGTGCATAATTCTCCGAGCAGCGCGAATCTCACTCTGAGAGACTCGTCCATCGGCCTTTGCAATATGGCCCATAACTGCAAAAGTGGTCTCGAAAAAGAGCTGCTGTATGCGATCAGATCCAAAAAGAACCCCATCCCCAGTCGATAACTGAGCCACTCCTAGGTCAAATTGGTGCCCCAACAAAACACCTAACGCTGACCCGATAGGCCCACCTACCGCAAGACCTAACACGCCTCCGACCGCTTTACCAATCCAAGCCACGGCAGCTCAGTGAGCCCCAATCAGAGCGCGGCGGTGCGAGACTACTTTATGAATTGCTCTAAAAAGTTGCTGAATGATCATCTGAAGAGTCATTATCCCGCCTTTGAACCTCCACAGAGAACCCCGAGGCACTCTTAACTATGAATAAATCACTTCCGAATCCCATATTCGAGTCACGTCTCAAAAGCCTTGAGTTGAGGCAACAAGGGAAAGTGAGAGATATCTATCAGGTAGACCCAACACACCTTCTGATCATTGCTTCCGATCGTCTCTCGGCATTCGACGTTATCCTACCCGATCCCATTCCCGGCAAAGGCATTGTGCTTACGGCTATCTCCAATTTCTGGTTCAATCACTTACGTGATGTGATTCCGAATCACCTCACAAATATCAATCCAGAGAGCGTTGTATCAACCCCCGAGGAACAAGCCACCGTGCGCGATCGATCGGTGGTCGTCCAAAGCCTCAAACCACTCCCAGTCGAAGCCGTTGTCCGTGGTTATCTTATAGGATCAGGATGGAAAGATTACTGCGCAGAACGCTCCGTATCTGGCGTGCCGCTTCCGCCAGGCATGGAACTCGCTGAACAACTCCAGGAACCTATTTTTACACCGAGCACCAAAGCCGCTCAGGGAGAACACGATGAAAATATTTCTCTCGACACCGTAAAGTCACTGATCGGCAATGAACTGGCAGAAACCATCAAAGAAGTCTCCTTGGCGCTGTACGAACAAGCAAGTCAGTATGCTCGCGAGCGTGGGATCATTATCGCAGATACTAAATTCGAGTTTGGGTTGAATGAAGAAGGTAAGTTAGTGTTGATTGACGAAGTATTCACACCCGATTCATCAAGGTTCTGGCCCGTGGCAACCTATAAGCCCGGACGTTCGCCAGATAGCTTTGACAAGCAGTATGTCAGGGATTATCTCGAGACACTCGATTGGGATAAGCAACCACCAGGACCCAACCTTCCGGACGTTGTTATAACGCGAACCCATGAGAAGTACCACGAAGCACTACGACTATTAACTGCATAGTTAATGAAAGGATTGCGCAAGTTGGCAAACTTGTAGATGAAAGTAAGGCCCAAGAAAATCATCGCAACTATAACTGTCATACCAGTAATACATAAATAGACTTCGTCTCTTCTACTTGAGCACACGTATTGGCATACGAGCAGAGAAATATGGCGGCAGCGCTACTATGCACCCGCGACAGTGAGGCCCTCGACAAGCACCGAACCACAGCGGATGCTCCCACGCAGATCCACGTCTGATCCCACAGCGCGAATACCTTTAAAAATCTCCCTCAGATTGCCGGCGATAGTTACTTCGTGCACTGGATACACAATCTCACCTTTTTCCACCCAAAACCCAGCAGCTCCCCGTGAGTAGTCTCCCGTAACAGTGTTGACACCCTGCCCAAGCAATTCTCCGACTAGAAAAACCTCCGTACACTGTTTTAACAACGCATCCAAAGGTCCTTCATTCGAACGAACAATCAAATTGTGAACGCCACCAGAATTACCAGTCGTCTGCATTCCCAGGCGCCTTGCTGAGTAGCTCGATAAGACATAGCCGTTCAGAACGCCTTTCTCGACCAAGCGACGATGATGAGTTGCCACACCTTCATTATCAAAGGCAGCACTCCCCATGGCTCGTGGAATCAATGGATCCTCTTCGATTTCAATGAAATCTGGGAAAATTTGCTCGCCTTTGGCATCTAACAGAAACGAAGCCTTTCTATACTGACTGGTACCTGTGATAGCCGCCACAAGATGGGCAAAAAGCCCTCGAGCTAGTTCCGCCGGAAAAACCACTGGGACGGAACGGGTTGGCATCTGACGTGCTCCTAACCGCCGCAGTGTTCTACTTGCTGCTTCTTGTCCAACTTTCTCAGGTTCGTCCAACTCTTGATGGGCTCGAGCAACGGTGAACCAGTAATCACGCTCCAGAGAATTATCCTTTTCTGCAATAACACCACAACTCAGTGAGTGACTACTCGTTGGGTAGCCTTCGCAGAATCCATAGGTATTCGCGTAAACACGAACGCCTTTACCAGTGGATACACTAGCGCCTTCGGAATTCTTGATCCTGTCATCCATCCCACACGCAGCGGCCTCTGCCCGAAGAGCGAGCGCCTCAGCTTCCACGGTCCCGATTGCCCACGGATGATAAAGGTCCAAATCCGGCAGTTCGCGCGCCATCAGTTCAGGTTCCGCGAGTCCGGCATAATCATCCTTGGAGGTAAAATTTGCGATGCTGATAGCTTTTCGGACCGTCTCTTCAACGGCCACCGACGAGCACTCGGCGGTACTGGCACTACCCTTACAACCCTTTGTGTATACCGTAACCACTAGACTACGGTCACGCTGTCGCTCTATGGACTCCAGTTCACCAAGACGAACTGTTACAGAAAACCCTTCGTCATAGCTGACACCTGCCTCGGCTTGCTCCACACCTAGTTTACGAGCGTACTCAACCGCCTCCTGGGCTGTGTTCTTCAGCGACTGCTGCACCTTATCCACATCCATGAATTCTTACCTGCAAAAGTGAGATGCTGATTCTACCTGCTGTACAATAATCGGATGAAACCCCTAGTAGGCATTGTTATGGGCTCAGCCTCTGACTGGGAGACCGTCAGCCGTGCTGCAGCGACCCTAGAAACGCTGAACATAGCCCATGAGGTGAAGGTTATCTCGGCACACCGCACACCAGATCAACTTGTAGAATACACAGAGACGGCCTCAGGACGCGGTCTAGAGGTGTTAATCGCTGCGGCAGGGGGTGCTGCAGCTTTGCCTGGCGCCATTGCTGCCAAGACATGGTTACCCGTATTAGGTATCCCCATACAATCGCGGGCGCTAAATGGGATGGATTCCCTTCTTTCGATGGTACAAATGCCTGCAGGTATCCCTGTCGGGACACTGGCAATTGGAAATGCAGGCGCCACAAATGCTGCGCTGTTAGCTGCGGCCATATTGAGTATCAAACACCCCAAAATTTTGGACGCACTAAAGACCTACCGAAGCAAGCAAACAGAGAAAGTCCTCCAACAACCGGATCCGCGTAAAACAGAGTAGCCACCAAAGTCACTCGTTCGCGCCTCACGAAAAAACTGCGTCACATCAGTCAAAAAGCTGAACAGGACGATGAATTGTATTAAGTGATCGGATATATCTAAATTAGGATTCGGTTCCGCCCACAGTCAACGAATCTACCCGCAGTGTAGGTTGCCCCACACCAACCGGTACCGACTGTCCATCTTTACCACAAACGCCCACCCCTGGATCGAGCTCAAGATCAGACCCAACCATTGAGACCCGGGTTAAAACCTCTGGACCACTGCCAATCAACATTGCGCCTTTCACTGGGGCAGTCGTCTTCCCATTCTCAATCAAGTATGCCTCGCTAGCGGAGAAGACAAACTTGCCGGATGTAATGTCAACCTGCCCCCCCCCGAAGTTAGGAGCGTAGATACCCTTGTCAACCGATTCAATAATTTCCTGGGGATCGTGCTCCCCTGGGAGCATGTAAGTGTTAGTCATTCTTGGCATGGGAGGGTAGGCGAAGGATTCCCTACGCCCGTTACCGGTGGAACAAGTCTTCATTAAACGTGCATTGAGCTTGTCATGCATGTAGGACCGCAGTACTCCCCCTTCAATTAGCGTATTGCATCGAGTGGGAGTTCCCTCATCATCAATAGTTAATGAACCGCGTCGCCCTTCCAGCGTGCCGTCATCGACTACGGTGCACTCAACACTTGCGACCCGTTCACCGATTCTCCCAGAAAAAGCAGAGGTTTCTTTGCGGTTGAAGTCACCCTCAAGCCCATGTCCAATTGCCTCGTGTAGGAGAATCCCGGGCCAACCCGACCCAAGAACGACAGGCATGTTGCCTGCAGGCGCAGGTATAGCCTCCAGATTGATAGCTGCCTGACGAACCGCCTCCTCAGCAATAGTTCTAGGACGATCCGTCTCCGTAAATAAAGAAAAGTTCCCGCGACCACCTCCACCTGCATACCCCTGTTCACGGCGACCATTGCTCTCCATAATGATCGATACATTAAGGCGCACCAAAGGTCTCACATCGACTCCGAGAACACCATCTGAGGTCTGCACAAGCACAGCTTCATAAACGCCGGCAAGACTCCCGACGACCTGAATGATTCTCTCGTCCATAGCACGAACCTGTTGATCCAGGTCAGTGAGCAACGCGACTTTCTCCGCATCCTCCAAGCTAGTTAGTGGATCCACCGCAGGATAAAACTCACGAGTAGGTGCCTGTGTCGACGCCTTGTAGCGTCCATCACCTTGATTTCTGACAATACCTCGAGCAGCCTCAACCGCATCAGTCAACGCACTCTTATTAAGTTCATCCGAATAAGCGAAACCGGTCTTTTCCCCCGATACAGCTCGGACGCCAACACCATGATCCACGCTGTGTAACCCGTCTTTGACAATGCCGTCTTCTACAGTCCAAGTTTCGAAGCGAGTGAACTGAAAATAAATATCTGCATAATCGAGGCGACTGGACATCAATGCCCCGAGGGCATGGTCGATGTCACTCAACCCAAGCTCAGCGGGCTCCAACAATTGCCCGCACACTAATCCGAGCCGATCCACTGAGGCAAAAACTTGATGTTCAGGCTGCATATTGATCTCTACGGCAAGCTTTAATGTTACAGGGCGAGAAGCCGCTCCCACGGTTGATTGGGCGCCATCATATCTAGATCAGTCATAGCCATACCAGCATTTGTAGTACGACTGTTCATCATGCACACATTATTGCGTTACCACGTCAGCTATTGGCGGAAGATCAGCGCAAATTTCATCTCCCTGTAGTTCTGTCGGCGTAAGTCGTTCTACGGAGGGTTCGTACCAGTTGCCCGTCACGCAATACGACGCTCGGCCAATTCCTCTCAGGGACTCCTTGAAGAGTTGTGTGAAAATCAATAGCGCCGTACCTACCTGAGGTCCTGCAAGAAACCCCATCGTCGGCAAAATCTTGCCGGGCTCAGCCGTCACAACAGCCTGTTGCTGGTAGTCCTGATCACTCAAACCAGTGCGTCCCACTACGCCGATGTCCGCCACTGGCCCAGTCAAGTACAGGTTGTCGGTGTAAGCATCTCCATTGATGATACGAAAATCACCATTTACCTCATCAAATACCAACCCTCTATTGAAGACATCTCTAAAATCTAAGGCCAGACGGCGTGGTAGTGCTGTAATACTCATCAGACCCATCATGCGCCCAGCACCAGGCTCAAGATTTAAAACGCTGCCCTGTTCCAGTCTCAACGCTAGATCACCACTGATGGATTGAGCCCAGTCCGCTGACGGAGAATCCGGCCAGTGTACGCTAAGAGTGACATCCCCTCCTGCTCCCTCAGTAACGGGATCGAGTCCGAGTTGTTCTAAGGTGGTGGCTATGTCTCCGCTGCTCAGCGAAAGCTCTAATCTGGTCTCGGGACCCTGGCTGCCATCAAACCAGCCACCGCTTCCTTCCATTGCGAAGCTGTCACTTTCTGTCTGAAACGACTCCATCTTCAGTCCAAGGGGATCAGCTCGGATATCAGCGTTTAGCACCCCGAACCGCCTTTGTCCCACGCTGAATTGCTCTGCTGTAAGTAATAACCCGGGCAGTCTCCTAGGATCTCTCTCGGTCACAGCAACAACATTTGCGGTGGAGATATTTAGCCTTTCCATCTCTGCGAAAATTTGCGGCCGATCAGCGAGATCCAGTGGCATAGTAATGGTACCTGTCACAAGCTGGCTTTCCACATCCAAATGCCACTGGGCGGCCTCCTGGCGAATCGCTAGCTGCGTATGGCCGAGATTCTGATCGAATGCTGAGAAATCGGCTATTTCGAGATCAGCCCCGGAAAATAAACCAGAGAGCGGCGCCACAGTCAGTCCTTCATCGAGCAGCGTCGACCATTCCTCCAAACGCAACTGTCTAAGAATACCGTTAATGGTCAAACCGTCCCTAGGGGGTAATAGCGGGGAATTGCCACCAAACCGCACGTTCCCGCGTCTAAAAGAAAGATCTCCGTCACGGTTTCGGAAACTCAGTGCAAACCGCCGCTCTGCGCCTAAACGACCGCTAACATCCAAGCGATCGGATTCCGAAAATACAAAATTCAACTGAAAATCGGTTGGTTCATCGGAAATTTTGTTGAAAGGTTCTGGTAATTTCAGGGCAACGCCTGAAAGATTGGATCTCATGCTCACCCTTAGAGGCTCTCCGCGCAAGCGTGTATACGTAGTCGCTGGCAGTAAGAGACTACCCTGCCAGCGGGTTTGTCCTACGACGTAATCTCTGAAGGGGAGAGGGAAATTTTCATATACCCCCTCAATATTCATCTCACCATCGAAGACAATATTTGCGATGTACCCAGAGTCCTCAGGGCGGCTGACCGCAACCGTTATTGGTCTCTCAAACAAGGTTGCCTCTATGCCTTCCCCTCTCCACCCATCATCTTCTAGGGCTAGAATTCCAGAAATTTCGCTCACCATCGGCGCAAATCCCTCGACGGAAATTTCACCGCCCACTACCTCAAGCGTGCTACTCAAGTCGTAAGCTGAACGGTCTAACAAGGGTAGACTTAGATCAAATGTTACCTTTCCAGTACCTCCTTGGGCATTCACACGCATTAGATTCGGGCCCAAGTGTCGAGCAATTAGCGGAGCGTCCTTTAGAAAGAGAACAACATTCTCCAGTGGGCCTATCGTTTCAGCTACAACGGTCAAAACAGGATCTCTCAGGTCCTCGATTCCAACACGCACCACCTCGCCTTTGTTACCAAGCACCTGCCCGAAGCCCTGAGCGATCCAACCAGCGTTAAGGAAATCAATTGTTCCCGTCAGATCAGTCGCGGTAGGCCAATTCTCAACATAAACCATTGAGGCATCCTCTATCTGCACATGAGCCGAGAACTGACCCTCTCCATTATCGAAGGGAAATTCTTGTACAGGACCAAAGAACGTCACATCCGCCTGACTAACATGCCCTCCAAGAACTGCTTGCTCCAAGTATCTGAACACGCCCGGAGGCATTATTTCCGCTGGAAGATACCGTGCCAAAGCACCTGCATTGAAATCGGTAACGAGAGACTCCAATTCGAGCACAGGAGAAGTACCGTCCATCGGATAAGTCAATTCTAGGGTTGTCCGAGTTAAAGCATCTCTGTTGTTTAGCACCAAATCGTCGCTGACTAAACGTAATCCGTCTCTTCCCTGCCGCCAGACGAGAAGACCGCTCAACTCTTCCGCCTCTAGAGGCATGGTAAACAGTGTGGGCCAATCAACGCGGGCATCCCTCGTGGACAAAGCGAGTCGTCCACTTCGGGAATCTGTTCGTACCTCTCCAGAAATCCCCATCAATCCGGGCCACCGTCTCACAGACAAGACTTCTAAGTCATCAAAAGAACCTGCCGCAGAATAGTCCCAAGATCCTTCTAATCCGCGACTTAGCCTAACATCGACTTCACTTAATTCCCCACGTGGACGAAACTCAGCCCAAACACTCTTAGCCTCGCTATCGGGAAGCATTGGAATAAGTGGCAGCAAATTCTCTAACCGCACGAGCTCCGCACTAAACTCTAAGTCAAGCAACCCAGCCTCATTATGAAAAACTTGTATATCTATACTTTCACCGCTCGGCCAGGACAACCGCCAATCTTGGTGGACCTCGTTCTCCCCGTCTAGCAAATTAGCTTCCACAAAAAACTCAATGCGCCCACCCAACCTTTCAGGCGCTCTAGCATATGCTTCTAGGAAAATATTGCCCGCTCCTCTGGTCAACTCCGCTCGGACATCCTGAAATTCCCAAGTGTTTTGTTGGATTCTGTCCTGGTAAGTAATGTTGCTATCACTCACAATTATGCTAACTGGTGGCAACTCCTCCAGTACAAACCTATCCGAATCATCATTGACGTCATACTGAAACCTCAGTGTGCCGTCCAAAGTCCTCTCAAAATTCAAACTTGTACCCTGTAAAGTAAGTTGACGTGCTTCGAGTTGGCGGTTCGAGAAAAAAACAAACATGTTCAACCCCAGCCGCGCCTCGGTGGCGCTGAGAATAGGATTGCTCTCGTCACCCACTCGGCTAACGCTAGCATTGTGAAACGTCAGCTCGGGCCCTAACAATCTCAACCGCGCATCAAGCCCCGTGAAGTTAACGCTAAGACCCAAGACTTCTCTTGCCCAAGCCTGTATCTCACCTTGAGAGGCAGGAAGTTGCGTTACTAACAAACGAAACACGCCTATGCCTACCGCTAACACAATCAACAACACCCCAAATGCGGCGAAAAAACGCTTAGTTAGCTTGCTCGTTGAACTCCACATACTCATCACTTAACCGCTCACATCAGAACCACATCAAACTGATCTGGAGAATCGAAACTCTCACTTTGTAGACGAATGGGCGTATTCGTTAACTTTTCCAATTCATTCATACTCGCACATTCCTCGTCAAGCAACCTCTCAACCACCTCTGGTCTAGCCAATACCAGCAACTCCTGAAAATCTGATTGCGCGTATTGCCTCAGAATTTCTCGAAAAATCTCGTGACATACCGTTTCCGGTGACTTAACAAAACCTCGCCCCTCGCAGCTAGGACAAGTCTGGCAAAGAATATGTTCCAAACTCTCACGATTTCGCTTCCGAGTCATTTCTACAAGCCCTAGGGACGAAACACTCATGATCTGAGTTTTTGCGTGGTCCCCCGAAAGTCCTCCTGCAAGTTCCTGAAGTACTTGCTGACGGTGTTCCTCTTCAAGCATATCAATGAAGTCAATGACGATAATGCCGCCCAAGTTTCTGAGTCTTAGCTGTCTAGCTACAACCATGGCCGCCTCAAGATTTGTTCGCAAACTAGTCTCTTCAAGGTTCCGGTGACCCACATACGCCCCCGTGTTGATGTCGATAGTTGTCATGGCCTCTGTTTGGTCAATAATTAGATACCCCCCTGACTTCAACGGTACTTTTCTCTCTAGCGCTCGCTCAATCTCGTCCTCAACACCGTATAGATCAAAAATTGGGCGTTCATCAGAATGGTATTCAATGGTAGGCGATATGTGGGATACAAATTGGTCCGCAAAATCTTTCATTTCATTGAATATTGACTCTGAATCGACGCGAACTCGTTCCATCTCTGGGCTGAGAAAATCCCTGAGCACCCGAAGTGCGAGTGGGAGATCCTCATAAACGAGATCTCCGGGCTGAGATCGCGCAATCGATCCCTCAATAGCCTCCCAAAGCTTTTGCAAGAACAGCATGTCGGCTCGTAATCTCTCAGTGCTCACGCCCTCAGCCGCGGTCCGCACAATGTACCCCCGCGCTGTATCGTTATCCCTTAAACCCTCAATAATCTGTCGCAAACGCTCTCGCTCTTCATCATCATCTATCCGAGCCGACACGCCTACACCCTCACCTTGAGGCATCATGACCAGATACCGAGAAGGAATAGTAATAAAGGTCGTTAGTCGAGCTCCCTTGGTTCCCAGCGGGTCCTTCAAGACCTGGACCAGCACCTCATCATCATTTTTTATTAGTTCACGAATGTTGATGTGGCTCTGCCGATCCGGAACTTCGTCACTTAGACTCGGTGTGATATCGGAAGCATGTAAAAATCCTGTCCTTTCCAAGCCGAGTTCGACGAACGCTGCCTGCATACCAGGCAGAACACGGGAAACTCGCCCCTTGTAGATATTACTAACCAATCCCCGCCGGCTCGACCGCTCAATCAGCACCTCCTGTAGAACTCCACTCCTGAGGAAAGCCGCACGCACCTCTCGAGACGACACATTAATGAGAATCTCGTCTCTCACGGCATCATCAGACCTCTCGCGCAGATGGGGCATCCGCCCCCAAGTCACTGTAGAGACCTAGCATGTGATGCGATACAACTCTGCTGGGGATGGTCCAGTGCTCTAGCAAAGATAATATTAAATAGATGAAACTCCTTCTCATTCAAAAGACTATACGAGGTACCTGAAGCCAATCAAAGCTACCGGGGGAGTTTTTTGAACGTACGTTCTGGTTATTCGCGATGATAAGGGTGGCCCTGGATAAGACTCCACGCCCGATAAAGGGCTTCGGCGACAACTGGTCTGACCAAGCCGTGTGGAAGAGTCAGCGGAGAAACCGACCAACGTTCATTCGCACGCTGGAGGGTCCTTGATGATAGTCCGTCGGGCCCTCCCACAAGTAAACAGACTGGAGCACCAATGGTCATCCACCCCTTCAACCTCTCAGCCAGCTCCCTGGTTGACCATGCGCGCCCATTCACCGTCAAAGCCACAACGTGTGCAGCCGGAGGAATTGCTCGCAGCATGCGCTCGCCCTCTGAGTCCCTAGCTTTGTTTTCTGAAATCACCCGAGATCGTCGCCCCGGAGGAATTTCCGTGAGTTTCAGTGTGCAAGCCCCCTTTAGTCGCCGCGCGTATTCATGGTAACCAGCATTGACCCAGTCTGGCTGGCGTTTTCCGACGGCAATCAACTGCATGCGCATGTGCCCTATTAGAAAACTAATAAACAGAAACAGCAATTTCGCTAGAAGTCAGGTCGCCTTGCGAGCTTTACTCAGAGCAGGGATGTCCCAAAGCTTTTCTAGGTTATAAAACTCACGCACCCTTGGGAGCATTACATGCACAACAACGTCCGAAAGGTCCACCAAGACCCACTCACCTGCGTCCTGACCTTCGACACCCAGAGGTTGTGTCCCCGCTCGTTTACAGCTTTCGACAATAGAATCAGCCAGCGCACGAACGTGTCGATCAGAACGCCCGGTAGCAATTACCATTACATCGGTTACGGTTGTCAAATGCCGAACATCCATACATTTGATCGACTGGGCTTTTAATTCGTCTAATGCGCCTATAACCAGCTCGCTGAGTGCAGCGCTAGTCATTAACACACCCGATTCGTTCTTCTGAATAACACCCCGTTTCTGCAATGATGGTGCCCACTCCCTTGGGCACTAAATACTTAGGATCAAATCCCTTTCTTATTAACTTTCTCAGACTCGTGGCGGATATCTCCAACTGAGTCACCGGTGTTATGAATATTCGTCCTGAACGTGACGTAGATAAGTCTTGAGGTACCTCCGTAGAGTGCTCTCGCACAAGTTTTCCGAGAACGCCATCAGTCGGCGCCTGCCAGCCTGGTCGATGAGCAACAACAATGTGAGCAAGCCCAATCAACTCCTCCCAGCGGTGCCAACTTGGGAGGCTCAAAAAAGCATCCATCCCCAACAGGAGGCACAGGGAACGATCCTGGTGCTCAGCCCTAAGTCCCATCAAAGTATCCACCGAATATGAGACGCCTTCACGCTCAAGTTCCCTCGCATCTACCGAAAATCTAGCGTCGCTTTCGACTGCTACCTTTGCCATGCTTAGGCGCACGTCACGCGTTGCGATTGGCTGATCACGGAGCGGTTGCTGGCTACAGGGTATAAAGCGAACTTCCACCAACGACAGGCCTTCGAACAGTTCCAAAGCTGTTCGCAAATGGCCGTAATGAATCGGGTCGAACGTACCGCCAAAGATTCCGATTGGACCCATGATTAGAGTTGTTTTCCTCCTGTCTCAGAACACCCTTCAGAGAGATCTCTGTATCTTCAGGGAACCAGGGTCGAGCATTACCATCACAAGACGGATCAACTCATCCCAGGAATTACCCCTTAGAGTGCCTTTTATAACGCTGTCTACCTCAGAAGCCCGTACAAGAAGGCTAGTCAACTGGTCCAGTTCGAAACGCCTCAGAGCATTCCTTACTAGTTGCCGACGCTGTTTCTGGAATTCTGGTCGGTTCAAACTACTTGCTTCGCTCTCACCAATAAGAGCAGCGACTTTAAGCCGCGCCAACAAACACAGGTCACGACTAATAGCCCATAATACCAGAGCAGGCGCAATGCCCTCGACACGTAAACCATTCAGTACCCTCATAGCACGTCCCGCGTCCTCAGAAAGTATCGCATCAGCAAGTCGAAACACATCAAATCGAGTGTTAGAAGCCACCTCTTCCAACACCGCCAATTCATCAGCTGTACCCTTGCCAAGTGACATTACAAGCTTTTGAATTTCTTGGTCAGCTGCTAGGAGATTCCCCTCGACACGATCTGCCAGCAACTCTGCAGCCGACGCGGTGAAGTTCAATCCCGAGGTTGCGGCCCGTCGGGCGATCCATCTCGGAAGCTCAGGCCGACCGATAGGCCAAACCTGTACCACAACACCATGTTTCTCAATGCACCGTACCCACACGCTCTTAGCTGCCGCTTTATCAAGCCTGGTCGTTGCTATCAGTAATATGAGGTCGGGATCCGAACGTTCAACCAGAGCACGCAGAGTGCGTGAACCAAGATCTCCTGGGCGCGGAGTTGGCAAGCGTAGTTCTATAACCCGTCGATTTGAAAACAGTGAAAGGTTGTTAGCGTTTGCCTCTAATTCCTGCCAATTAAAGGTATTACTTTGTTCCACAACATAGTGTTCTCGTTGTTCGAACCCATTCTGGCGGGCTCGGACACGAATCTCTTTAAGTGCCTCGGAAACTAGTAACGGCTCATCCCCAGTCACCACATAGACCGGCGCTAATTGTCGAGCTAGGTGACCAGTCAGTTCGCGCGCTGGAAACTTCACACACCCTCAAGTTGCGAGAGCACGATCCCGCGGTCTTCTAGCAGAACCGGAATACCATCCTGAACGGGGTAGGCCAACTTGCCATCGCGGGTCATGAGTGCCTGTTGAAGCTCTTCGGTAAGAACAGCACCGTCACGACTAACAAGCTTTGAATCCCTAATTCTCCGATTGACTGCCCGAAGCGTTGCCTCAGACATAACTTCCATCGGCAATCGAGTTACTGGACAGCAAACAATATCCAACAGATTCGAATCAATACTCAACGTACCCACCTCAGTATGGTTTTTGTCGGGGATCATTATAAGAATCCACGCACGGTACCGGATCATAGCCGGAAGTGCCCCAAGGGTGGCAGCGGAAAATACGCTTCAGAACCAATTGGCTGCCCCTCAAAGGACCAAAACGCTCAATCGCTTCAATTGCGTAAACCGAACAACTGGGAGAATGTCTACAACATCTGCCAAACCAAGGCGAAAGCACAAACTGATAAGCTCGAACAACGCCCACGAAAAGCTTGGACAAAACTTTCGAGGCTACCCGCATAATTATCGATCCCGGCGCCAGCGCGGACCCCCGGAACCATCCTCAATAACGATCCCACGCCTCGCCAGTTCATCGCGAATCCGGTCCGCTTCAGAAAAGTCTCCTGCGCGACGCTTCGACTCTCGTTCCACCAGCAACGCGCTTATCTGGTCCTCATCGAGGGAATCCTTCGACCGAGACTGAACGAACCACTCCTCAGGATCTTCTTGGAGGAGCCCCAGCAGCCAGCCGCCAGCTCGCATAGTGTGTGCAAGTTCAACACGCTGTTCCTTATTAGTAGCCCGATTCAGCTCCCTCACAAGGCTAAAAAGCTCGGCAAGCGCTTTAGGAGAATTGAGGTCATCCTCAAGTGCCTCTAAAACTGCCGGCGGTGGAGGCTCCTCAGGTTCACTCGCCTTCGCACCTGTAACCCCAGCATCCCGTAAAGCGCCGTACATCCGATCGAGTTTTTGCTGAGCATCTGTAAGTACTGTGGAGTTCCAATCTAGTGGCTGACGATAGTGAGCCGTCAATAGTCCCAAGCGCACTACTTCTCCCGGCACCTCCTTCAATAGATCGCACAAAAGAAGGACGTTCCCAAGGGATTTAGACATCTTTTCACTCTCTACATGAATGAGTCCGTTATGAATCCAGTAACGACAGTAGGCCTGGCCACCATGAGCACAGGTGCTTTGAGCTACTTCGTTCTCGTGATGAGGAAACACAAGATCCAAACCACCCCCGTGAATATCTATAGTTGAACCTAGGTGGGTTTTAACCATCGCCGAACATTCCACGTGCCAGCCCGGCCTGCCGTATCCCCAGGGACTCTCCCAACCAACACCATTCACAGGCGAGGGCTTCCATAGCACAAAATCTGCAGGATTCTTTTTATAGGTTGCAACCTCGACACGCGCACCAGCAATAAGCTCCTCCTGATCTCTGCCAGAAAGTTCACCGTAAGCTTCAAAACTCGCCACAGAAAAAAGCACGTGTCCCTCAGCAACATACGCGTGATCGTGCTCAAGCAACTTTTCGATCAGAGAAATGATCTGCGGCATGTGCTCGGTGACCTTTGGCTCAACATCAGGTGGCAACACACCGAGCATCTCCATATCTTTGTGATAGGCGGCTAAGTACCGAGAAGTCAATACACTAATGGCCACTCCCTCACTTTCCGCAGCTGCATTTATTTTGTCATCCACATCGGTGATGTTACGAACGTAGGTAAGTTTGTAACTACACCGCAGTAATCGAGCAAGTACATCAAAAACTACCGGCGGTCTGGCGTTCCCTATATGAGCAAAGTTATAGACGGTCGGACCACAGACATACATTGTCACCCGCTTCGGGTCGGCAGGCTCAAAGCGCTCTCGAGTTTTCGTCAGCGTATTATGAAGAGTCAGAGGCATCCCAGGGCGCTTCTGTCCTACATGTCGTTTGAAGCGAACTATGATAACAAGGATATGAGCCAATTCCGCGAACAGACTCACATGCCTCCTAAGCTTATAATCCAGCTTTAAGAAGACTGGAATCGTTATTTTATGGCAAGAGAATTCAATCCACGTGTGAGCGTCGAGCAGATAGAGGAAAGCGAAGAACTAGCGCCTAAGTTTGACGACGATGGCCTCATTCCGGCAGTAACCACTGATTACCGTTCAGGGGAGTTACTGATGCAAGGGTACATGAGTGCCGAGGCACTCATCCTCACCATCCAAACCGGTGAAGCGCATTATTTCAGCAGGAGTCGAAAGGTACTCTGGCATAAAGGCGCAACGAGTGGACTCGTGCAAAAGGTCCGGGAGCTAATGATCGATGACGACCAAGATTGTGTCTGGCTGAAAGTCGACGTGGTCGGGGGAGCCAGCTGCCACGTTGGGTATCGGTCTTGTTTCTACCGTCGGATTCCTCTCAGCAACAATTCGAAACCGATTCGACTTGAATTTACGGAAACAGAGAAGGTCTTCGATCCAGCCTCCGTTTATGGAGATGCCCCAAACCCCACAAAATTATAGTTGCTACATCTAAGCCGATGAGGAAGCCCGCAAACGCCAGGTAGGACAGCCTCCCTCATCAATGATGTCCGCGCCCATCAACCAATCGTGAGCGCTGCGCCCGTCACCTACGAACCATGCCGCGGCAGGTCCCTCGCGAAACGTGTACCCCCAGTCTTCCATATCCGCAAGGATCCTAGACCGCCCGAAACCCGGCAGGTAATCAGCCAGAAGGACCTGGAGAAAACATACGGCGTTCTCTTCTTCGGTATTTCCACGTGCATCGCGCCAAAGGTTTTTCCTCCGTTCGTCGGTCATGCAAATGTAGTGCGCCATTTCATGTAGCAGAGAGTGTGACGGCGTATCCTCTCGAGCAAACAGACACCTACCTGCTAAACCCGCTTCCGGTTCGCCCCAATAAGATGCAGGGATGTTTGCCCCTAGAGATATCTTGATCAGCTCTAGATCGTAGGCTGCCAGAAGCTTATCTACACTTGCAGAATCAAGCATCTGGATTTTGCTACAGCTCATTCTTGACTAACGGGGGTAAAAATCAACTTTGCGATGACGGTACGGTGGTTCGCCCGATCTCTATCAACCGCAAAACCTGCCGAGCTAGATCTTGTGCCAGGGACTGGCGAAGGATCTGCTCCTCGGCGCTTTTGCCAAGCACTTGGGTATCGTCGTAGGTGTAACTTCGAGTCACCACAAGGGATTCCGTTTCAATTAGGCTGGTACCTTCTGCTTCCAACGAAAAAGTAACCGTATAGAAAATTTCATATTCTCGTGGTGTATTTCGTGCAGAAACGGATAAAATCCGCTGGCCAGAAGAATCATCCAAGATCCGCAGAATGGCCCCCGCCTCCTGGCGAGAGTCAACCAGCTCGGCACCTCGAGCTTCTAGAGCATCTCTCAGGCTATCGTAGAACTCGGTATAAGGTTTCTGGGTATCTAGATAGGTTGCGGCAACCGAGACAGGTAATCTACCAGATCCTTCCAGCTGAAAACCGCAGCCACTGACCGTTAAAATGAGCAGAAAAGACGCCAATGACAGCCGCCACCCACACGTGAAGAGTTTATTTAGATGGGTTCTGATAATAGCCATACGGGTTGATTCTAACTGAGTTTGCAAAGATCATCCGACAGCGTCGTAGGCGATTATGAACCCAAGCCTAAAAAGCGGTAAATATGACAACTTTCGGGACACTGAATAACAATGGTAGCGTATCCGTTCAGAAACATAGAAGCTAAGTGGCAAAACTACTGGGAGGACAACCAGACCTTTCGAGTCTCGGTAGATATTGATCCAACACAGCCGAAATTCTACGTGCTCGACATGTTCCCGTATCCTAGCGGAGACGGGCTCCACGTGGGACACCCAGAAGGGTACACAGCGTCAGATATCGTTGCACGCTACAAACGTATGTGCGGCTTTAATGTCCTCCATCCCATAGGTTGGGATGCTTTCGGTCTGCCAGCAGAAGAATATGCTCGCAAAACAGGCACACACCCAAGAATTACAACAGAACGTAATGTCACGCGTTTTCGTGAGCAATTAAAGGGGCTCGGGTTTTCCTACGACTGGAGCCGGGAAATAAACACCACCGACCCGGGGTATTACAAGTGGACACAATGGATCTTCAAGCAACTTTTTGATCGCGGCCTAGCCTATCAAGAGGAAAAACCGGTCTGGTGGTGTCCCGAACTAGGTACGACACTCGCCAACGAAGAGGTTACTGAAGGTAAATCCGAGGTGGGGGGACATCCCTGCATCCAGCGCCCACTCAAACAGTGGGTACTACGTATTACTGAGTACGCCGAGCAATTACTAGGCAGTCTCAGTGAATTAGACTGGCCCCAGAGCACCAAAGAAATGCAACGCAACTGGATCGGTCGCAGCGAGGGCGCCGAGGTTAATTTTCGCTTCTCCACCGAAACCGAGACAATTCGCATTTTCACCACACGCCCCGACACAATATTCGGCGCCACCTATGTAGTTCTGGCACCCGAACATCCTCTGGTGGAATCCATAACAGCCGAGAGCAAGCGTGAACAAGTGGAAAAATATCGTCTGGAGGCCGCCAATAAAAGTGATCTAGAACGTACAAATCTGCAAAAAGAGAAATCAGGTGTCTTTACGGGTGCTTTTGCTATCAATCCAGCTAACGACGAGAAGATCCCCATTTGGATAGCCGATTACGTCCTAGCTAGCTACGGCACTGGTGCAATTATGGCTGTGCCGGGTGAGGATCAAAGGGACTGGGAATTTGCAAAAGCGCATGACCTCTCCATCATCCGCACCGTGGAACCTCCACAAGACTTTCAGGGTGAGGCTTACTTGGGCGACGGCTTAGCAATCAACAGCGGCTTCCTAGACGGGCTCGAGGTGGAAGCCGCAAAAAACAAAATGATCGATTGGTTGGAGAAAAAAGGTCACGGCACCCGCAAAATTAATTACAAACTCAGAGACTGGCTGTTTTCACGTCAACGCTATTGGGGGGAACCCTTTCCAATCATATTTGTAGACGATAACCCTCAAACGGTTCCGGACGGTGACCTCCCGGTCATCCTCCCAGACCTTGAGGATTTCAAGCCAAGTGGCAAACCAGAAGGACAATTGGCTATTGCGGTCGATTGGCTGGAAACTACAGAATCTGCAACCGGCAAGCCTGCCCTTAGAGAGACCAACACAATGCCTCAATGGGCGGGCTCATGCTGGTATTACCTACGATTCATCGATCCAAATAACAACGATGAACTGGTGGCAAAAGAGCTCGAGCGTTACTGGATGCCGGTAGATCTTTACGTCGGTGGCTCAGAGCATGCCGTTTTACACCTACTCTACGCTCGCTTCTGGCACAGAGTGCTTTTCGATGCAGGCATCGTCTCCACTCCGGAACCGTTTGGGAAGTTAGTTCACCAAGGCATGATCCTTGGTGAACTTGAGTACGCAAGATACGAGAATGACGAGGCCCAAACGATATCAGCAGAATTTGTTCGTTCCAACAAAGATATCCGTACAGGGCAGGTCGTTAAAAGAGTGTCCCTTGACGCAAAGGATGTCACCAAGAAAGGGGACAACTTCGTAATGTCAGAAGATCAGGACATTCGGATCGATGCACGAGCCTATAAAATGAGCAAAAGTCGCGGTAATGTCGTGAACCCGGATGACGTGGTCAAAACCTATGGAGCTGACGCTTTCCGACTCTACGAAATGTTTATGGGACCACTGGAACAAGTAAAGCCATGGAGCACCCGCGGGGTAGAAGGCACTTATCGATTTTTGAATCGCGTCTGGCGCCTGCTAACCGACCCGCAAAACGATGGCGCGCTACATCCAACAATTCAAGATAGCGAACCTACCGAGGAGCAACTTCGAGCACTACACCAAACCATCGCTAAAGTGACCACAGATATTGAAGAATTAAGATTTAACACTGCAATCGCAGCTCTTATGGAATTCACCAACACAGCAAACAAGTGGGAAGTACTGCCTAGGGATCTCGTACAACAGTTCGTGCTGGTACTAGCGCCACTCGCACCCCACATCGCTGAGGAACTGTGGGAAAGACTTGGCAACACCGAATCTATTGCTTATGCGCCCTGGCCTTGTGCAAAGCAGAAATTTCTCTTGAGCGACATCATTGAGGTAGCCGTGCAAATCAACGGAAAAACGAGAAGCCGCATATCAATCCCTGTAAATGCAACGGAAGAACAAGTCTTTGCCATTGCGAAAAACGACGATAACGTGGCAAAACATCTTGCGGATAAAAAGCTGAAACGCTCGATCTACGTACCTGGACGAATCGTAAATTTTGTAACAACCAACTGAAACAGTATGGTCCCCAATACGCTTAGGACAACGAAATGGTTCCCCCAGATTGCATAGGGCGTTCGACCTGTGAATCCCTGAACGGCACTTTTTAAAACATGAGGCTCAAACTGCGGTGACCGCGCAACGATCCTTCCCCTTGGATCAATGACGCTGGATATTCCCGTGTTGGCAACTCGCAGTGTGTAACGAGATACTTCAGCTGCTCGAAGTCGCGCTATCTGCAAGTGCTGGTGGGGTGCGATCGTATTTCCAAACCAGGCATCATTGCTTACGTTAATCAAAAGTGAGGCCTCGGGAAGATAGTGAAGCTGCTCAGCCCCGAAAACATCCTCATAGCAGATAGTAACGCCTACGTTTTCACCGGCAATCCTCAACGGAGGCTGATCCGGACCTCCCGCCACCGCATCTGTGTACGGCAAACTCATTAGGCGCAGCCACCGACGGATAAATTCGGGCACAGGAAAGACCTCACCATAGGGCACAAGGTGACGCTTGATGTAAAAACTGGGGCTTTCCCCCAAGACCACCAAGGTGTTCTGGAACGTACCACCGCCCGGGTCTTCCCTGAGAATTCCCAGCGCAATGGTGCTACCCCGTTCCATAGCCCAATCGCGAATACCGTTGAGGTAGCTCGAAGCCCGTTCGTACAATATAGGAATAGACGCCTCAGGCCATACAATTAATTGGCTACCTTCACTTTCTTCGGTCAGTCGCTGGTACAGCTCTAAGGTAGGCTCAAGTTGCTCCGGCCGCCACTTAAGATCCTGAGGAACTGCTCCTTGCACTAGCGCTACGGTAAGAACGTTACCCGTGGGCTCACCCCAGCGATGTTGGTCAAGAAAAAACCCTGTGCCCCAAAGCACAACCAACCCAACACCTGCCAACAACCTCGCACGAAAACCTCCAAAAACGATACCTAACAAGACGCCAGCCGTAATTAATACCACCCATGACATCAGATAAACCCCGCCTAGTGGCGCGTAGCCCATAAGCCAGGAGTCCGTTTGGCTGTACCCCACTGCAAGCCACCCGAACCCACTGAATAGCCAACCTCGACACCACTCCGTCAAAACCGAAAGAGCAGGCAAAACTGCGAACCAAGCCCATGGACCATCTGTAGTAACCCAGCGCGCCGCAACCCATCCCGTGAATGCAATGTAGGAGGCAAGAAACGCTACCAATATCAGTGTGAGCGAAGCAGCGAGCAGAGGATGCGCCTGCCCGAAATCATGGATGCTTACGTAAACCCAATGGATACCAGCAAAGAAACTAGCGCAACCGAACACAAAACCAGACCAGAATGCTTGGACTGGTCGTAGACCTCTCCAAATATAGAACAAAACAGCGTAGCTGAGTGGCGCCACCCAGAATAAGTCGAACGGCGCATAAGCAAGTGTCAGAAGCGCCCCTGCTACCGAAGCTACAAAAAGTTTCTGAACAAATGTTAGCTGCACGACAAACGCGGGCCGAATTTCGTGGCGAGTTTAATCGAGCTCGGAAAGAGATATCACTTTGACTTCCAAGGAATGAATCCGTCGCCGATCTGCCCGCAGAACGCGAAACAAAAATCCAGAGAAATCTAACACCTCGTCACGTCGTGGCAATCGACCGAGCTCATGCATAATAAGTCCTCCTACGGTGTCGTACTCATCATCGGAAAGCTTGACGTCGAAATACTCACTGAAGTCTTCGATCCTAGTTAGTGCGTGCACGGTAAATCGTCCTTCACCTTGGTCCTGGATATACTCTGCCTCCTCTGCGTCGTGCTCGTCATCAATGTCACCAACGATTTGCTCCAATACATCTTCGATCGTCGCAAGACCAGCGACCCCACCGTACTCATCAACTACGATTGCAATGTGATTGTGGCTTTCTCGAAACTGCGCAAGAAGTGTATTCAAGCGTTTACTCTCCGGAATGAATACGGCAGGCCTAAGTAGATCTTTAACTTCGAACGAGTCATTCATCCGACCTTCGGCAACCCTTCTCAATAGATCCTTCGCGAGCAGTATGCCAACTACTTCGTCTCGGTCTTCTCCAATGACAGGAAACCGTGAATGTCCAGAATCGACTATCGTGCTAAGAAGCATCTCTGGAGCATCATCGAGTTCCAACACAACCATGTGGGAGCGTGGAACCATGATATCTCTAACCTGAGTTTCAGACACTTTGAGGACGCCTTGAAGCATGGCGTACTCCTCACTAACCAACAAATCCCTGAGCCGACACTCAGTCAGGAATGCAGCAATGTCGGCTCTCCCCTCGACCCCGTCGTCACGCCTATGGAACAGACGTGTCAACCAGCCGACTTTACCGGTTTTGTGGCTACTGGGAGGCAGATCATCAGACATTGATAACCCCTATCTTGCAATTCCACAACGCGCCTTGCAAGACATCAGACTCCATCAGCATAAGGGTCCTCAAATCCCAAAGTCGCTAGCAACTCCTGCTCTCGAGTCTCCATCACGTGAGCATCTTCAGCAGTCTCATGGTCGTAACCAAGCAAGTGCAATGTCCCATGGATTGAAATATGAGCCCAATGAGCCTCAAGCAGTTTACCTTGATCCACCGCCTCCCTCTCCAATACGGGGGCACAAATGATGAGATCACCCAGAGACGAAAATTCAGGAGTACTTACGGGTGCCGTATCCACATAGGGGAAAGCAAGTACGTTAGTGGCCCCGCTACCATGGCGAAACCGTTCATTAAGGCTTGCGCTTTCGGACTCACCAACGACACGAACAGTAAGCTCTCCGGAACAGCGCTCGCCCAACGCATGTTTAACCCAGTTTTGGATTCGCTCTGTCTTAGGAACCGCATCAGACTGGACAACATTCTGAACTATAATCTCCAGAGACATACCCTTTTATTCCGGCGAATCGTTAGATTCGTCAGCTCTATCGCGTTCCTCTTCTCTACCATAAGCCTCAACAATTCTTTGTACCAACGGGTGGCGAACTACATCCTCAGGACCAAAGTGCACAAACGATACGCCCGCAACCCCCCTCAAGATGCGATTGACATGTTTCAAACCAGATTCACGTCCACGCGGTAAGTCCGTTTGAGTTACATCACCTGTAACCACCGCCCGAGAACCAAAACCGATACGGGTAAGAAACATCTTCATCTGTTCCGCGGTGGTATTTTGTGCCTCATCAAGGATAACGAATGATTCATTCAAAGTACGTCCACGCATGAAGGCCAATGGTGCTACTTCGATGATGTTTCGCTCGATTAGCCGGCCAACTCGCTCGAACCCCATCATCTCGTAAAGCGCGTCGTACATAGGTCGCAGATACGGGTCAACTTTCTGAGACATATCCCCGGGCAGGAAGCCAAGTCGCTCACCCGCTTCAACAGCCGGACGAACCAAAACGATCCGTCGCACCGAATCCGTATCAAGAGCCTCAACACTAGCTGCCACAGCAAGGTACGTTTTGCCTGTGCCGGCAGGTCCGATACCGAAGGTCAGATCCTTGCTCCTCATGGAAAGAGCGTAGGAGATCTGATTGGGACCCCTAGCACGAATATCCCGGCGTCGGGTATGAAACATCATATCTTCTCGATCGATACCACGGTCGGCTCTCGAATTCTCTTGCAGACACATATGAACACGTTCGGGATCAAGATCCTCAACTTCGGTCAAGGAAAAAAGCTCCTCCAACACATCTTGCCCAACTTTCGTTGAGTCCAGCTGTCCGACGAGCTGGAAGCGATTACCTCGATTCTTGATGCGAATTTCGAGCCGCTGCTCGATCTGACGTAAGTGCTCGTCAAACTGTCCGCAAAGATTAGCCATACGGTGATGATCATCCGGTGACAGGATGACCTCGAGAGAATCTCGGTCTTGCAGTAACTCAGGCAACGGACTGCATAGCTCCAATGTCGGCGAGGCGCCCGCGTAGAGAATTCGGCATCGCGTTGGTTATTTTTACATTCACGAACTGTCCAATGAGATGGGGATCACCGATAAAATTAACCCAACGGTTATTTTCCGTTCGTCCGGCAAGCTCATGCGGAGACTTCTTCGATGGCTTCTCTACAAGGATTCGAGATACTTTTCCAACCATATCCTGACTGATCGCGCCCGCCTGACCGTTCACAAGAGCCTGCAGTTCCTGGAGTCTCTGCTGTTTTACCTCAAGTGGGACTCGATCTTCTACTGAAGCAGCGGGAGTGCCCGGTCGGGGACTATAAATGAAACTGAACGACTGATCGAAGCCAACCCTTCGAATTAACTCCAGTGTTGCTTCGAAGTCCGCTTGCTCCTCTCCAGGAAACCCAACAATAAAGTCGGACGAAATACAAATTCCCGGTCGCGCCTCTTTGATCGCATCGATTTTAGCAAGGTATTCCGACACTGTGTGCCGACGTTTCATAAGTTGCAAGATGTGATCCGACCCACTCTGTACAGGAAGATGCAGATAATTGGCAAGTTTCTCAACCTCCGCATAAGCACGCACTAGCGGCTCGGTAAACTCCGCTGGGTGAGATGTTGTGAACCGTATGCGTTCAATCCCGTCAATTGCAGCGACATAGTGGATCAGCGTTGCGAGGTCGGAGAGACCACCCGTATGTATGGTTCGATATTTCTTTGGCAAGAAATTACCGCTCATCGAGACTGACGGAAAAGCCCGCGAACGCGCCATCGGAACTGCCCCACGGTAGGCATTTACGTTCTGACCCAGAAGATTGATCTCTTTGACCCCAAGTTCTGCCAGGGCAGCAACTTCCGCAACTACATCATCTAAAGGACGGCTTACTTCTTTCCCGCGCGTGTAGGGAACTACACAGAAAGTGCAGTACTTGTTACATCCCTCCATCACGGAAACAAACGCCGTAACCATGGAGGACTTGGGAACGGGAAGAACATCAAACTTCTCAATCTCAGGAAAGCTGACATCGATGACGCCTGGATGCCCAGAGCGCACGCGCGAAATCATCTCAGGTAACCGATGTAAAGTCTGAGGACCAAAAACCAAATCAACGAACGGGGCGCGTTGGAAAATAGACTCCCCTTCCTGACTAGCTACGCACCCACCGACACCGATGATCTTATGTGGATGCTCGTCTTTGTAGGCTCGCCAACGACCCAGCAAAGAAAAAACTTTCTCTTGAGCTTTCTCTCGAATCGAGCATGTATTCAATAAAAGTATATCGGCTTCTTCAGCGTATTTTGTCTCTCGGACGTCCATCATTTCCATAAGAACATCGGCCATTTTGGACGAGTCGTACTCGTTCATCTGACAACCGAAAGTTTTAATAAAAACCCGGCCAGACTCTTTTGCTGTCTCCATTGGTTGTGCTTTTTTATATCGAAAAATATTTACGGATTAAGCATGGCTCAGCCGGAGGGCATTTTCCTACACAGCTGGGGTAAATTCCCCTGCAAAATTAAAACGGGATATCGTCGTCAAACTCTCCGGGGGAAGGTTGTGGCGCACCAGCGGGGGCCTGCGCGGAATCCGCGGGGGTCCGCTGAGCAGGGGCACTGGAACCTGGGCTGCCACCCAACATCTGCATCTCATTCGCTACAACCTCGGTGCTCCAGCGGTCATTGCCGTCTTTATCTTGCCATTTTCTTGTACGAAGTTCCCCTTCGACGTATACCTTAGATCCTTTATTTAGATACTGCCCTACCACCTCTGCCAGCCTGTCGAAGAAAACAACTTTGTGCCACTCAGTTCGTTCCTGCTGCTCACCGGTATTCTTATCTTTCCATGACTTAGACGTCGCGACACTAATATTAGCGACCGCCCTACCGTCCGGCATAGCACGTGTCTCAGGATCCTGCCCAAGATTACCAACCAAGATTACTTTGTTAATACCCCTTGCCATCAAAACACCTCTTTTTTGTGCTGCTCCAAACAGCCTTGTGACCAACTATTGTACGCCGCGTGCTCTCTTACGAACACCAGTCAGCGTTGCACGTACTTATTCGCTTCTCCCCGGCCACCTCCGTACCACCATCCCCCCCTTTGCGCGACGGTTTTCAAGCATCGTATAGTAGGGGATTTCCCAGAGCGAGGTCTCCGAGAGAGTGTCCACTAGTCGTATTCAAATTCGTGGTGCTCGGACGCACAACCTAAAAAACATAGATCTCGATCTGCCTCGAGACCGTTTAATTGTCCTCACTGGTTTGTCCGGATCGGGAAAATCTTCGCTGGCATTCGATACTATCTATGCGGAAGGGCAGCGCCGATATGTGGAATCCCTGTCCACATACGCACGACAGTTCCTATCAATAATGGAGAAACCGGAAGTCGACCATATCGAGGGTCTGTCGCCAGCTATCTCTATTGAACAAAAATCGACTTCTCATAACCCGCGTTCCACCGTAGGTACGATCACTGAGATATACGATTATTTGAGACTTCTTTTTGCGCGCGCAGGTATCCCGCAATGCCCATCACACAGGACGGCGTTGGACGCACAAAGCGTCTCTCAAATGGTTGATCAGGCCCTCACACTCAAGGAGGGAACTCGAGTGATGTTGCTGGCACCCATCGTTAGTGAAAAAAAGGGGACCCACGCCGAGGTAATCACGAATCTTAAAGCTCGAGGATTCATTAGAGCTCAGATCGACGGAATTATCTATGACCTTGATGAAGCGCCAGAACTAGACAAACGACGCAAACATAACGTAGAAGCCATTGTAGATCGACTAATAATACGCCCTGAACTGCGCCTACGATTAGCGGAATCATTTGAAACAGCGCTTGGACTATCAGATGGGATCGCTCATATAGTATTCATGGACAACCCCGAGCGAGAACACATAATACTTTCAGACAGATTCGCATGCCCCTTATGCAGCTACAGCATTCCAGAACTCGAGCCGCGGTTATTTTCGTTCAATAATCCTATAGGAGCCTGCCCTAACTGTGATGGTCTCGGTGTACGGCGTTTCTTTGATCCTCAACGAGTCGTGCGTTATCCACATCTCTCACTGGCGGGAGGGGCTGTTCGTGGCTGGGATCGACGCAATCTTTATTACTTTCAGCTTATACACTCCCTAGCGCAGCACTACTCCTTTGACATCGAAGAACCTTTTGAGACGCTCCCCGAATCGATTCGTAACGTAGTGTTATACGGCAGCAAAGATGAAAGCATTGAGTTCCACTACGTCAACGCACGGGGAAATGAGACCCAGTGGAACCACCCATTTGAAGGGATTATCCCAAACATGCAGCGAAGGTATAAGGAAACCGACTCCAGCGCTGTCCGAGAAGAACTCGGTAAATACCAGAGCATAAAATGCTGCAAACACTGTGAGGGCTCTCGCCTAAATGAGGCTGCAAGAAACGTTCTTGTCGAAAATCAGGCACTACACGACATTACGACGCAGAGCATCGGTGAAGTACTCAGTTTCTTCCAGAATCTTAATCTCACTGGGTGGAGAGGCGAGATTGCAGACAAAATCATCAAAGAAATTCGGAGCCGCCTTGGCTTTCTCGCTGATGTGGGCCTCGACTATCTCACCCTAAGTCGTAACGCGGATACACTCTCGGGCGGTGAGGCCCAGAGAATTCGCCTAGCCAGCCAGATTGGCTCTGGTCTAGTCGGGGTCATGTACATTCTTGACGAACCCTCTATAGGACTACACCAAAGGGATCACCGGAGACTGCTCGAGACTCTCCGTCAGCTACGCGACCTAGGCAATTCTATACTGGTAGTAGAGCATGATACGGAGACTATCTTAGCGGCAGACCACATCATCGACCTAGGGCCCGGTGCCGGAGTGCATGGGGGCACAATTGTGGCGGAAGGCACGCCCGAAGAAATCAAAGTGGCTTCCTGCTCGTTAACGGGTCAGTACCTCACTGGGCAACTCCAGATACCTCTACCGCCTGAGCGTCGTGAGTTTGATGATCAAGCGATACTGAGTATCCGCGGAGCACGGGGCAATAACCTGAAGAACATCAATGTAGATATACCACTCGGACTAATGACGTGCGTCACGGGTGTATCTGGCTCGGGTAAGAGCACATTGGTCAACGATACTTTATACCGACTAGCTGCAGAAAGAATTAATAAAGCTAGCTATGACCCAGCACCATTCGATAAAGCAGAGGGCCTTGAACAAATCGATCGCGTCATCGATATAAACCAGAGTCCAATCGGAAGAACACCTCGTTCAAATCCTGCAACTTATGCCGGGCTCTTCACGCCGATTCGTGAACTATTTGCAGCCACTCAAGAAGCGCGTTCTAGAGGCTATCAACCCGGCCGGTTCAGTTTCAACGTCAAAGGTGGGCGCTGTGAATCTTGTCAGGGTGGTGGCGTCATCAAGGTAGAGATGCATTTTCTACCGGACATCTACGTTTCTTGCGATCTCTGCAATGGTAGGCGGTACAACAGAGAAACTCTCGATATTCGATACAAAGGTAAAAATGTTTACGAAGTACTGCAAATGACCGTCGAAGCTGCGCTAGAGTTTTTCCGCAATGTGCCTCAAATCGCCAAAAAACTGGAAACACTTGCGGCAGTCGGGCTCACGTACATTCAGCTAGGCCAAAATGCAACAACGCTCTCCGGAGGAGAAGCGCAACGCATTAAACTTGCCAAAGAACTCTCAAAGCGTAGCACTGGTTCCACGTTGTATATTCTGGATGAACCGACGACCGGGCTACATTTTCACGATATAGCTCAACTCTTAGAGGTGCTCTACAAACTTAGGGACCATGGAAATACTATCGTGATTATTGAACACAACCTGGAAGTCATAAAAACTGCTGATTGGATCGTCGACCTAGGGCTGGAGGGTGGTCTCGGTGGAGGCGAAGTTGTAGCAATTGGGCCTCCGGAAGTCATCGCGCGAGACCGACAATCGCATACAGGAAAGTGTTTACAAGAATTTTTTCAAGCTCGAAACCGGGCGACCGTCCCAAAAAACAAGTTAGAAACGCCCTAGCCTAACGGTTGAAACCCTATGGCAGCACGGATCTTGGCCATGAAAGGATCGCTTACTTCTCGGGCCTTTTGGGCTCCCCGTTGCAACACTTGCTCCACGTAATCAGGCGCCGCTATTAGCTTGTTGTACTCCTTTCTGGGTTCTTTCAGGTGCTCATTCAGGTACTCAAATAGCATCTGCTTCATCTCACCCCAAGCAATACCTCCCGCATAGAGCTTACGGATTGACTCAGCTTCCTCGTCCGAGGAAAACGCGCGGTAAATTGCGAACAAAGCGCTCGTATCTGGATCCTTAGGTTCCCCCGGTTCCTGGGAGTTGGTCTTAATACGCATTATCAGTTTGCGCAGCACCTTCTCCTCAGCAAAGAGCGGAATGATATTCCCATAACTTTTCGACATCTTACGTCCGTCAAGCCCTGGCAGTACGGCCGCGTTTTCGTCAATGACCGCCTCAGGAAGTACAAATGTTTCTCCGTAGTGATGGTTAAAGCGCCCCGCAATATCCCGGGCCATTTCAACATGCTGGATCTGGTCTTTACCTACAGGCACCTTGTTCGCTTTAAACATAAGAATGTCAGCGGCCATTAGGATGGGATAACAAAACAACCCCATAGTGATACCTTTATCCGGGTCCTTTTTATCCGTCGCCTCATTCTCAGCAACGGCACTTTTATAAGCGTGCGCTCGGTTCATCAAACCTTTTGCCGTCATGCACGTCAGCATCCAAGTTAGTTCCATGATCTCTGGAACATCTGATTGGCGATAGAAAATACACTCTGGATTAAGACCCGCCGCCAACCAACTAGCTGCGATCTCCAATGTCGAAGGCGCCATTTGCCTAGGGTCACGACTTTTTACCAGAGAGTGGTAATCGGCAAGGAAATAAAATGATGTAACGCTTGTATCTAAGCTCGCAAGAACAGTAGGGCGAATTGCTCCTACATAGTTCCCGATGTGTGGCGTACCCGTGGTGGTAATCCCAGTTAATACTGTATCCATAACTCGTGCCCGACTTAGAAGCCGGCAGCTTGACCGTCCTTTCTTGATTCAGATGCTCCGAAGTAAATATTATTTTTACTATCTCGTTGTATTGCTTGATAGCCTCCATAACCACCTGCCCCCCGTGCTGTGTGATGTCCAAGAGCTATCAGTGCTGCTAGTGACTCGTCCCCGTGACCAGATTCCAGATAAACTGTCCCGCCATCAGTCATTTTGGCTCCCATCGGATCGCTGGAACCATCGTGCCGTACGCGTGGCGCATCTCCCGCGGCCTGAATATCCATACCGAAATCGATAATATTGTTCAACACTTGGACCTGTCCCTGTGGCTGCATGTCTGCTCCCATCACTCCGAAACTCATGTAGGGCTCGCCATTTTGGGTAACAAAGGCGGGGATAATAGTATGAAACGGACGTTTCCCAGGAGCATACGCATTAGCATGCCCTGGGTCGAGACTGAACATTTCACCCCGATCCTGCAGGACAAACCCCATATCTCCCGGTGTCATGCCCGAACCCATACCTCGAAAATTACTTTGGATCAGGGAAATCATGTTGCCACTCTTGTCGGCAACCGTCAGATAAACTGTATCCCCCCGATTCAAGTGCTCTGGCTCTCCAAACGGGAATTCCCGGGACGCTTGCCCAAGATCAATCAATGCTCGCCTCTTACTAGCATAGGGCTTTGAAATTAGCTCGGCCACTGGTATGTCTGAGAAACTCGGGTCCGAGTAAAAATGCGCCCGATCCTCGAAAGCAAGCTTTTTCGTCTCAACGAGCAAATGCAGATATTCCGGGCTCCCCCAGCCGAGCGAGTTCAGGTCATAACCCTCTAGAATGTTCAACATCTGCAGCACTGCAATACCCTGACCGTTTGGGGGCAGCTCCCAAACATCGTAGCCACGGTAATTGGTTGCAACGGGTTCTACCCACTCCGATGTATGCTCTGCCAAATCAGCATAGGTTAAAAACCCTGCATTAGCAGCCATGTAGTCATGAATTACACGAGCAATATGGCCGCAGTAAAACTCGTCACGCCCTCCCTCCACAATACGTTTATATGTGTCTGCCAATCTGGGGTTGGTAAAAATTTCACCACAAATAGGTGCTCTGCCCCTAGGTAAGAAAACGGAGGCAAATCCTGGATACTTTCCTAACAAATCCGCATCGTTCGCCCAATCGGCCGCGATAATCTCTGTGACAGGAAACCCCTCTTCTGCGTAGGCAATAGCCGGCGCGAGTAATTGAGCCATCGGCAAATGTCCAAATTTTTCATGTAGTTTGAACCAACCATCTACCGCGCCTGGAGTGCTGACGCTCAACGGCCCATAAGTGGGTATTCGACCGTCCGGACAGGAACTGCTCATTTGCTCGAAACTCAATTCTCGAGGCGACCGCCCGCTAGCATTGAGGCCCGATAGCGTCTCCGTTTCTGCCTCCCAATTTATGGCAAATAAATCTCCTCCAATCCCGCTACCAGTAGGTTCCACTAGACCAAGAACCGCGTTTGCAGCAATAGCGCCGTCTACAGCGGTTCCACCCAGTTTAAGAGTATCAATGGCTACTTGGGTAGCAAGAGGGTGGCTCGTTGCCGCCATACCACTCGTCGCCATAACAACCGAGCGTGTAGAAAAATGCTTCCCAGAAGGTCTGTCCATAACCGTTAGTAGATCTTAGACTTCAGAATAATGCTAAAAGCTTGCTAGTCGATCGTTCGCCAACACCCTATTATTCACGAGTTTTAGCATTCTGAATACATATCAAAAAACTTGATGGAGCAACCAAGTGCCCGAGCAACTCTCCTTAGACAGTTGGGTAGAGCTTTACTCCAATCACCTTGAAGAATGGAGTCGGCGATTCACAAAAGCGTGCGATGCATGCAAGGTGGATGGAATTATCGTGTTTTCTGGCACAGAGAAACAGAGATTCCGAGACGACAGTGATTATCCTTTTTTTGTAGAACCCTACTTTAAGGCATGGTTGCCCCTATCGTCTCCAAACTCAGCCCTAAAGATCCTGCCCGAGAAGACGCCTCTGCTGGTATGCGCCCAGAAGATAGATTTCTGGCATGCGCCCCTCGAAATACCAGTGGATTTCTGGACCCATCATTTTGAAATTCGCTTTGTAGAGAGTATGGCGCTACTTTTAGGTGAACTGGGGAACCCTATAGCTAACCTAGCGGCCATTGGAGAAGATGCGAATGTTTCGATGGGATTTTCTAGCGTTAATGATGCCAAACTGCTCGCGTATCTAGATTTTTATCGCGCCTTCAAAACCCCCTATGAAGTGGCCTGTATAGAGGAATCCAATCGGATTTCAGCAACCGGACATGCCGCTGTCCAGACAGCATTAATGGAAGAACCATGTCGACGATCAGAGTTTGGCTTGAATCAGATTTATTGCGGTGCGACACAACAGCGTGAAGCTGATCTTCCTTATCAAAATATCGTCGCATTGAACGAGCATGCCAGCATACTTCACTATCAGAATCTGAATCGTACATCTCCGGAAAAATTTCGCTCACTCCTGCTAGATGCTGGTGCGGAGTTTAATGGCTACGCGTCAGACGTTACGAGGACTTACTCGAGCGGTCTTGAATTGTTTGATGCTTTAATCTCCTCTATGGATACTGTACAAAAAAGATTATGTGCAGGAGCTCAAAGCGGTGTTAGCTTTGTATCGCTCAATGACTTCGCACATCGACTACTGGCAGATGTGTTAGAAGAGCATGAAATTATCAACTGTGGAGCGGAGAATGGTTACAGCCTTGGTATAACAAAAATATTTTTGCCGCACGGACTTGGACATCTGCTTGGACTCCAGGTACATGATGCAGGAGGGTACCTGAATACGCTGGAAGAAATTGGTATTCCACCACCAGACGAGCATCCGTTTCTACGTTTAACAAGAACACTCGAGCCCGGATTTGTTGTAACTATTGAACCAGGACTCTATTTCATTCCATCACTGCTAGAGCCTCTCCGAAGTAGTTCTATGGAAAACCTGATTAACTGGGATCGTGTAGACACACTGATACCATACGGAGGAATTCGAATAGAAGATAATATTCTCGTTACTGCCGCTGCAAGCCGAAATCTTTCGCGTCCGGCTTTGTTGCAATCAGGAATGTTATGAAAATATTAATCTGTTGGCTTACCCTCTGATGAACGACTAGCATTAGGAATCAGGGAGAATATTGAAAGATGTCAGCTCGCACTCAAGACTTACCGCCACTGCGCGGATATAAGCACATCATTCGAGAGCTCAGATATCACGAGGCTTCCAGACAGGTGTTAGCGTTCGTTCTCATTGCATGGTTTTCTTTCATCTCAGAACCTCTCTGGCCATCATCTCTGATCGGAAGCCCGCTCATACTCACCGGCACTTTGCTTCGACTTTATGCAAGTGGATTTATTATCAAGAACGAAAAGCTTGCAACACATGGCCCATACGCGCTAGTCCGGCATCCTCTGTACACTGGTAACATACTGATTATAAGTGGTTTTTCAATTTTTAGCAGTATCTCATGGACATTAGCACTCACAGCATTTTTCTTCTGGTTTTACTATCCGACCGCAATCGAATACGAAGACCGGAAGCTTCATACGGTCTTTGGTGCTCAATGGAAGCAGTGGTCCAGGAAGGTACCGAAGCTTATCCCAACATTCTCAAATCTAGAGGCTGTGGTAACTGGCGACTGGTCTTTTGCAAAGAGCGCACATCGGAACGGTGAGCCTCTCATCGTTTTTTTTATCATAGTCTGTTTCAGCTATATGGCGTGGAAACTTTCATGACCTCGGATGAGCGCGTCAACAAGCTATCCTTTGATCAAACGCAAAATATTCGTAACTGGCTACAAACACATGATCCGGCGGATACTTTAGGATCAGGCTATCAAGCTTCTATCTATCTATATAAAGGACCAAGCGAAAAATACATTATAAAGAAAGCATTCGGCTCTATGATAAGAAAAAAACTTAGCGAAGCATCAATTCGGCACGAAGAACAAGTCTACCGAAAACTCATCGGGATCCCCGGTATCCCAAAGTGTTTTGGACTACTGGACACAAAATATCTGATACTCGAATACATTCCAGGTGGCTCCTATCGCACGCTTGAACACGAATTAAATGATAAAGATCATTTTTTTTCTAATCTTTTATCCATACTAAATGACATGCACGCAGCTGGTGTCGCCCACGGAGATTTAAAACGAAAAGACAATATTCTTGTCGGTCCGAACCAGAAACCATTTATTATTGATTTTGGGGTATCAGTTTTGGCGGAAGGTAGAGGAGGTTTTATATTCAACGCTATCAGACAGGCCGATCGGAACGCATGGATTAAGCACAAATACCGGGGATACACCTCACACCTCTCAACAAAAGACATTGAGATTTTTAAACCAATGCTCCTAGAGAAAATGGTCAAAATAATACGGGTTGTCTGGCAGATGCTTACCTTGAAACGCTGGCGGAAGCGCCGAAAATCCTAAGCACCGCAGAACTAAGAATCTTTAGAACACACTTGGTAGAAGATTATCAGCTGGTTGTTTTCTACTCTGCAGAATCAGGTTGGTCCAAAAGCTGCACCAACGCCATCGGAGCCGCATCTCCAGAACGATAGCCCATTTTTAAAATACGCAAGTAACCGCCTGGACGATCCTTAAATCGTGGCCCCAACTCATTGAATAACTTCCCAACGGCAACGTTATCCCGAAGCCGGGAAAATGCAAGACGCCTTCTAGACACCCCGTCCTGTTTTGCCAGCGTAATCAGCGGCTCTGCTACACGCCTCAGTTCTTTGGCTTTGGGTAACGTGGTTCGGATAGTTTCGTAACGGAATAGTGACGCCACCATATTACGATACATCGCTTTTCGGTGAGCCGAATTTCTTCCCAGCTTCCTGCCAGACTTCCGATGACGCATAACAGAATTCCTTCTCGATAAAGCCGCTATAAATATGTGCTAGGGGGCAGGGGCGAGGACTCAGCATCCTCGGTTTGCAGAGCTGGTGGAGGCCAATTATCCAATTGCATCCCGAGTTCTAGTTCATGCACAGCGAGAATTTCTTTAATCTCTG
Source organism: Pseudomonadota bacterium (assembly GCA_036231525.1). Classification (GTDB taxonomy): domain Bacteria; phylum Pseudomonadota; class Gammaproteobacteria; order Steroidobacterales; family Rariloculaceae; genus UBA6522. The sequence continues at coordinate 37,564 of JAZAGZ010000064.1, forward strand.
TTAGTGACTTCTTACCAAGGTTTGGCGTACGCAGTAATTCTACTTCGGTTCTCTGGACAAGGTCGCCAATATAGTTAATATTCTCTGCTTTTAGACAGTTTGCGGAACGCACCGTTAGCTCTAGCTCATCAACGGGCCTCAAGAGAATCGGGTCTATTTGCGTATCCTGCGTGCCAAAACCAAGATCGTCTTCGCCTTGAAGATCAACAAAAACATCGAGTTGATTTTTTAAGATTTCACCTGCTCGCCGGATAGCTTCTTCCGGATCAATCGTGCCGTTGGTCTCTATGTCAAGGATCAGCTTGTCAAGATCTGTGCGTTGCTCCACGCGTGCGCTTTCGACGTTATACGTTACGCGTCGAACGGGACTGAAGGATGCATCAAGCTGAAGTCTACCAATCGGGCGAGTCTGCTCATCAAACGCAGTTTGTTTTTCGGCTGGCTTATAACCACGCCCGCGAGCAATCTTCAAAAATGCTCTAATCTCTCCACTCTTCGTTAGATTGGCGATAATTAAATCCGGATTGATGATCTCAATTCCATGATCACACACAATGTCGCCCGCCGTTACGGGCCCAGGCCCTTTTTTGGAAAGCGACAGTTCAGCTTCTTCACGAGAATGCATTTGAATCGCTACCGCCTTTAGATTCAAGAGGATATCGACAACATCTTCCTGGACGCCTTCGATACTAGTGTACTCGTGTAACACTCCGTCAATCTCTACTTCTACAACCGCTGCGCCAGGCATGGAGGACAATAAAACCCGCCGTAACGCATTACCTAGTGTATGACCAAAACCGCGCTCGAAAGGCTCTACGGTGATTTTCGCCTGGTTCTCTTTGAGAGGTTGAACTTTGACAGCTCTCGGTCTCAAGAATTCAGTTGCTGATTCTTGCATCTGGGGTTCCTTTAATTACTTGGAGTACAACTCAACTACCAGATTCTCATTAATATCGGGAAGTATTTCTTCCCTCTCTGGTAACGCCTTTAGTACCCCCTCCATTTTTTTGTCATCAACGTCGACCCAGTCAGGCATGCCTACCTGAGTCGCAATATCCAATGCGGCCTTAATACGAGTTTGCTCTTTTGCGCGCTCGCGAACAGCTACTTTATCGCCTGCTTTGATTTGAAAAGACGGAATGTTAACAATCCTCTCGTTAACTACTATACCTTTGTGACTCACTAACTGCCGAGCTTCGGCTCGGGTTGAAGCAAAACCCATCCGGTACACCACATTATCTAAGCGAGACTCCAACATACGTAGCAGATTCTCTCCAGTAGAACCTTTGCCTCGGGCTGCACGTTTATAATAATTTCTGAACTGACGTTCTAATACACCGTACATACGTCTCAATTTCTGCTTCTCACGTAACTGCATGCCGTAGTTCGACAGACGGGGGCGTCGCTGTCCAGGCCCTCCAGGCGGCACTTCCAGCTTGCACTTTGCCTCGAGGGGTTTGACCCCGCTCTTCAAGAACAGATCCGTGCCCTCTCGACGGGCTAGTTTGCAGGTAGGTCCTCTATATCTCGCCATTGCTATTATTTCCGATGCGATTACTCTGAGCCAATTACACTCGACGCCGCTTAGGCGGTCGACAGCCATTGTGTGGGATGGGTGTTATATCTTCGATCTGAGTGATTCTGAATCCGACTGCATTAAGCGCTCGAACTGCAGATTCACGTCCTGGTCCAGGCCCTTTTATGCGAACCTCTACATTCTTCACACCGTAATCCTTAGCAGCAGTACCTGCTTTCTCGGCAGCTACCTGTGCCGCGAACGGCGTACTCTTTCTGGATCCTCTGAAGCCACATCCACCTGATGTCGCCCACGAAAGCGCGTTACCTTGCCGATCAGTAATGGTAATGATCGTGTTATTAAATGATGCATGGATGTGCGCTACGGCATCTATCACCGTCCGCTTTCCCTTCTTCTTAGCTTTAGTAGGTTGCGCCATAAATTTATTTCCTTATAGGTCGACGCGGACCCTTTCTCGTCCGGGCGTTGGTTCTAGTTCGCTGACCGTTTAGCGGCAATCCTCGACGATGTCGAATTCCTCTATAAGAACCCAAATCCATGAGTCGTTTGATGTTCATCGCAGTCTCTCTGCGCAAATCACCTTCAACCGTAATCTTTCCGATCACATCGCGAAGCTTCGCAATTTCTGGCTCACTCAAATCCTTTACAGGAGTTGCAGGATCGACTTCTGCGGCCTGACAAGCCATACGAGCATTGCTGCGGCCAACCCCAAAAATGTGTGTCAATGCAATACCAACGTGCTTATTCTCAGGGATATTGATACCAGCAATACGTGCCATAACTTACTCCTCAGCCCTGTCGCTGCTTGTGTCTTGGTTCAGAACAAATCACTCTGACCACTCCCTTACGACGCACTATTTTGCAGTTGCGACAGATTTTTTTTACTGATGCCCTAACCTTCATGTTTGACTCCGAATAGGCCTAGCTTCTTCCGGTTCCACGTAAATTTGCCTTTTTTAATAACCCTTCATATTGATGGCTCATCATGTGTGCCTGCATCTGAGACATAAAATCCATAGTTACGACAACGATGATGAGCAGAGATGTTCCGCCAAAATAGAAAGGCACATTGAATCTTAGAATCATGAATTCTGGCAGGAGACAAACACCCGTAATGTATATTGCTCCCCAGAATGTTAAACGGGTCAAAACTTTATCAATATATTCGGCTGTTTGTTGTCCAGGCCGAATACCGGGAATAAAAGCGCCGGAACGTTTTAAGTTATCTGCGGTCTCCTTTGCATTAAATACGAGCGCTGTGTAGAAAAAACAGAAAAAGATAATCAGTGCAGCATACATTAGAATATAAATCGGTTGGCCAGGCGAGAGACTTGCTGCGACTCGCTGCAACCAAGACACAGCCTGACTTGTACCAAACCAGCTTGCCACAGTTGCTGGGAACAGAATCAGGCTAGAAGCAAAGATTGGAGGTATGACGCCCGACATATTAATCTTGAATGGCAAGTGTGACGTTTGTCCCGCATATAGCCTACGCCCCTGTTGTCGCTTAGCGTAATTAACTGTTATCCGTCGCTGCGCACGCTCCATAAACACGACGAAACCTGTTACACCTAGTATGAGAATGCCCATAATGAACGGCAGAGCAGGATTCATGCCTCCAGTATTAACCAACTCCAGCGTGCCGCCGATCGCAGACGGAAGCCCGGATACAATACTGGCCAATATAATCATTGAGATACCGTTACCAATCCCGCGCTCTGTGATCTGCTCTCCTAACCACATCAAGAACATAGTTCCGGTCACGAGGGTCACTGAAGCTGTAAAAACAAACGAAGGTCCCGGACTGACAACGACACCCTGATTCTGCAGAGCGGTTGTAGCTGCCGTTGACTGAAACGTACACAATAATACGGTTCCGTAACGCGTGTACTGCGTAATTTTTCGACGACCCGCTTCTCCCTCCTTGCGCAGCTGCCCAAGTGAAGGAATAACATGGGTCGCCATCTGCATGATGATTGAAGCAGAAATATAGGGCATGATGCCAAGCGCGAAAATCGATAGTCGCTCCAGCGCGCCCCCGGAAAACATGTTGAACATGCTTAGGATCGTCCCTGATTGCGCCTCGAAAAACTGTTCGAGTGCAAACGGATCGATCCCTGGCACTGGAATAAAGGTTCCAATTCGATAAACAACCAACGCCCCGACCAAAAAGAACAGCCGCTGTCGCACCTCGGAGAAGCGGGTTGCCTCTCCAAGCACTGATGCTGAAACTGCCGAACCTGTTCTTGCCATACTAGGATTCCACGCTACCGCCAGCTGCCTCAATTGCTTTGCGGGCACCGGGGGTAACAGCTAACCCAACCACCTTGACAGGCTTCTCAATCTTGCCCGATGCAATGATTTTTGCGCGCTGAGTCGCCTTAGGCACTAAGTGCTTGGCCTTTAAAGCAGTCAAATCAACCACGTCCCCCTCTATCAATTCCAGCTCGTGCAGCCGTACTTCCACACGCAGCTTGCCTCGCATTGAGTAAAACCCGACCTTCGGGAGACGCCTCTGGAGGGGCATCTGTCCGCCCTCAAATCCGACTTTGTGATAACCGCCTGAGCGAGATCGCTGACCTTTCATCCCCCTACCACCAGTTTTCCCCTGGCCGGCCGAGGCTCCTCGCCCTACGCGCTTACCAGATTTTCGAGAGCCTCGTGCAGGCTTTAAAGAGTTCAGGTACATCTAACCTTCCTCGATCTGCAGCAAATAAGCGATCTTATTAATCATCCCTCGGTTCTGCGGGGTATCGACGACCTCTACCGTTTGATGGCGCCGACGTAACCCGAGTCCTCTGACACACTCTGCATGCCCGGGCTTTCTCCCGTACGCGCTCTTCAACAGCGTAACCTTTAACTTTGTCTTAGCCTTTACCATCTGAAACTCAACTAAGAATCTCTTCCACGGATTTACCCCGCTTCGCCGCTACCTCTTGCGGGGAACTCATTTTCACTAATGCGGCTACGGTCGCCCGAACCACATTTATTGGATTCCGAGAACCGTAGCTCTTCGCTAATACATTACGGACACCCGCACACTCGAATACAGCGCGCATTGCGCCGCCGGCAATGATCCCCGTACCTTCTGATGCTGGCTGCATAAACACTCGTGTAGCCCCGTGGCGCCCACGGAGTTCATATTGCAAAGTCTCATCTTTTAAATGAATGGAGTTAAGGTTTTTCTTCGCAGCCTGCATCGCCTTTTGAATAGCCAACGGAAGCTCTCGAGCCTTCCCATATCCATAACCCACACGCCCGTTCCCATCGCCCACGACAGTCAGAGCCGTAAAACCAAACTGACGTCCCCCCTTAACCACCTTTGAAACCCGGTTAACGTGAACTAGTTTCTCTTGAAGTTCTTCTGTGTTTGCCATTCAATTATTCCAAGCTAGAAGCCCAAGCCCGCCTCTCGAGCTGCATCGGCCAGTGCTTTGATACGTCCATGATAGTTAAATCCCGATCTGTCAAAAGCAACACGTTCTACCCCTTGCTCTTTGGCACGTTCCGCTATTAACTTACCGACAGCCGCAGCGGCATCCTTATTACCTGTGCGCTTCAAAATCTTTCGTAGGTCCTTAGAGAGTGTTGATGCACTCGTAATAACATGATCACCATCAGACGAGATGATCTGAGCATAAATATGCCTAGGGGTGCGGTGAACACAAAGGCGAGTGGCCTCTAGCCGCCGAATTTTTGCCCTAGTACGTCGTGCGCGACGCTGACGTCTTTCTTTCTTCTCCATCTCTCACCTACGCCTGTTTCTTGGCTTCCTTCAAGCTGATCCGCTCATCCGAATACCGAATGCCTTTTCCCTTGTAGGGTTCCGGTGGTCTAAATTTACGTAGCTCCGCCGCTACTTGACCAACTCTCTGAAGGTCAATGCCCTTGACCAAAATCTCTGTCTGGCTCGGAGTCTCTACCGTAATTCCCTCAGGCACGTCGTAATTAACTGGATGTGAAAAACCTAGTGTTAAATTTAGCTTTTGTCCCTGCGCTTTAGCCCTGTACCCTACCCCGACGAGTTCTAGCTTCCGTTCAAATCCTGAACTCACTCCAGTAACCATGTTGTTAATAAGTGAGCGCGTGGTACCAGCCATCGCTCTTGCAAAGCGACTCCCTGACCGTGCTGTAACGGCAAGTGCTGCGTTTTCATTCTTCACCTCTACCTCGGAATGACATTCCAACGCTAAAGTGCCCTTAGGCCCCTTCACCGTCAGAGAGTTGCCCTTGAGAGCAGCTTCAACGCCGCTTATCAGCGGGACAGGAAGTTTTGCGACTCTAGACATTCCGATTTCTCATATTCTTAAGACACCAGACAGAGAACTTCTCCGCCATACCCTCTACCTCGAGCTTGGCGGTCTGTCATTACCCCGCTTGATGTCGACACGATTGCTATGCCCAATCCCCCCCGAACCGTAGGGAGTTTCTTACTGTTAGAAAAAAAACGCAGTCCAGGTCTGCTCACTCTTTCAATTTTCTCAATGACCGGCTCACCTTCGTGATATTTCAATACGATTGTCATCGTACGCTTGGTATCCCCTTCATCATCCGCGGAGACACCTGTCAGATAACCCTCGTCCACTAATACTTTAGCGATAGACAACTTTAGCTTCGAGGCAGGCATCGACACAGAAACCTTCTTTGCCTTTTGACCATTTCTAATGCGGGTCAACATATCCGCTATAGGGTCAGTCATACTCATAAGGGATCCTTTAAATCACCAACTCGCTTTGGAGAGTCCAGGTATCTCGCCACGCATTGTCGCCTCTCGAAGCATATTTCTTGACAGCCCAAATTTGCGATAGAAGCCTTTAGGCCTACCAGAGACAGCGCATCGGTTTCTCATTCTGACGGGGCTCGCATTACGAGGGAGCGCCTGGAGTTTTAATTGTGCCGCATGACGCTCACCATCTGAAGATTTTGGATCGCGTATAACTCGCCTGTAGTTGGCACGCTTAGCAGCAAACCGCTTCACAGTTGCAGCACGCTTCTTTTCTCGAGCAATCATAGATTTTTTTGCCATTTTATAGTCTCTCGCTATTCTTTTAAGCCCCAAGAGGAAATCGGAATGCTTCAAGTAAAGCTCGACCTTCTGCATCGTTCTTTGCTGTGGTGGTAAGAGTTATATCCAGGCCACGGATAGTATCAACCTGATCATAGTCAATCTCAGGAAAGATGATTTGCTCCTTAACGCCCATACTATAATTACCATGGCCATCAAAAGAACGCGCACTTAACCCTCTAAAATCTCGAATTCTAGGAATTGCAACATTGATCAACCGATCTAAAAATTCATACATACGCTCCCGTCGCAATGTAACCTTACAACCAATGGGAACTCCGGCTCTCAACTTGAAGGTGGCAACAGAAACTCTTGCATTGCAAATAATCGGTTGCTGCCCGGAGATCTTCTTCAGATCGGCCATAGCATGTTCCAGGATCTTCCGATCCGTAAGTGCTTCGCCAACTCCCATATTCATTGTGATTTTTCTGAACCGTGGTATGGCCATTGGGTTATTAACCTTCAGGCGTCCCATGATCTGAGGAACAGCTTCCTGTTTGTAGAATTCCTGCAGCCTACTCATATCAACTATCCAACACTTCGTTATTTGACTTAAAGTAACGAACTTTTTTTCCGTCCTCTAGATTACGGTATCCCACTCGATCGCCTTTCTGGGTTGTCGGGTTAAATAACATCACGTTAGATATATCCACAGGCATCTCTTTTTCGATTATGCCGCCCGCAACTCCGGCATTTGGATTTGGTTTTTGATGCTTACGTGCAATATTAATACTTTCCACAAGAATCCTTTCATCTTCGTAAACACGTATTACAGTGCCCCTACGACCCTTATCCTTGCCAGCAATGACGATAATTTCGTCACCTTGTCGAATTTTAGCCATGCTTTTGTTTGTTCCTATAACAGTCCTGCAGTGCGGTCTTTTACAAGACTTCCGGCGCGAGAGAAATTATCTTCATAAATCGGCTCGTGCGCAGTTCACGAGTCACCGGCCCAAAAATACGAGTTCCAATTGGCTCATGTCGAGCGTTCAACAATACTGCAGCATTACCATCAAAACGAATCGCCGAACCATCAGACCTACGAACACCATGACTCGTTCTGACAACTACAGCACTGTAGATTTCACCTTTTTTTACCCGAGCTCTCGGGATCGCATCCTTGATCGTTACCTTGATAATGTCGCCAATACGAGCGTAGCGCCGCTTTGAACCACCCAACACTTTTATGCACATGAGTCGACGAGCGCCACTATTATCCGCCGCCGTCAATACCGTTTCTGCCTGGATCATCTTTAGGTCCTCACTCGCTTTAAGCGGCCTCGTTGCTATCGATGATTTCTATGACTCGCCAGGATTTATGCTTTGATATTGGACGGCATTCCTCAATCATCACGGCATTCCCTACCCTGCAACGATTATCTTCATCGTGAGCTAGCACTTTTGTGGTTCGGCGAATGTATTTTCCATACACCGGGTGCTTAACCACACGCTCAATGGACACAGATACACTCTTGTCTGCTTTATTACTTAAAACACGCCCGACCACAGTTCGGTTGCGCTTCTCTCTATTCTTACTCTTCACTGGAATCTCGCTGATATTGCTTTCACTCATTAGCATGTCCACTTGCTTCAGCAGCTTTAAGCTCACACAGAACGGTCTTGATCCGCGCAATATCTTTTCGGACCTTACCTTTCTGATCAGGCTTCGTACCCTGCCCAGTTGCTGCCTGCATCCGCAGATCAAATTGCTCGCGCCGAAGTTTCCCTAGCTCCTCAGTTAGGGCCTCCGCCGACATGGCTCTAAGCTCTATTGTCTTCATCAAACTCCATACCTCGAGACAAATGTAGTGGCAACAGGCAGCTTTGCGGCTGCTCGCCTGAATGCCTCTCGCGCAACCTCCTCGGTTACACCTGACATCTCATACAGCAGACTCCCTGGCTGAACCAGCGCCACCCAATACTCTACATTTCCCTTGCCCTTTCCTTGGCGAACTTCAAGAGGCTTCTTCGTGATTGGCTTATCTGGAAAAACACGAATCCAAATTTTGCCGCCACGTTTAACATGCCGCGTCATCGCTCTACGAGCGGCCTCAATCTGCCTCGACGTCAGTCTCCCTCTGTCAAGAGCCTTCAATCCATACTCACCAAAACTGATATTACTGCCCCGCTGGGCCAACCCACGATTACGGCCCTTATGCTGTTTTCTAAACTTCGTGCGCTTCGGTTGGAGCATGATGTCTTCCTGTCAACACTATTACTTCGATCGAGAATCCTGAGATTCTTGAATTGATTCGGACGAATCGAAAACTTCACCACGAAATATCCAGACCTTCACTCCAATAACACCGTAAGTTGTTCTGGCTTCTGCAAGGCCATAGTCAATATCCGCACGAAATGTGTGTAACGGCACTCTACCTTCTCTATACCATTCGGATCTGGCAATTTCTGCGCCATTTAAACGACCAGCTACTTTTACTTTTATGCCTTCTGCGCCAATGCGCATGGTATTCGTAACCGCCCTACGCATTGCGCGTCGGAACTGGACCCGTCGCTCCAACTGTTGCGCAATCCCTTCCGCAACGAGTTGCGCATCTAACTCTGGTTTACGTATTTCCGAAATATTCAGGCGAACATCATGAAGCGCCATATCCAGAAGCCTCGCTACTTCTATACGCAACTTTTCTATATCTTCACCCTTTTTACCGATTACGATGCCGGGGCGAGCCGTGTGAATAGTTATGCTGGCTCGCTTTGCTGGGCGATCAATTTGTATCAGGCTTACTGAAGCATCTTTGAGCTTCTTTTTCAGAAATTCTCGAACCTGATAATCCTGATGCACGTAACCGGGATAATTCCGTGAATCGGCATACCACTTGGAGGTCCACTCCTTAGTAATGCCCAGACGGATACCGATTGGATGTACTTTTTGTCCCATACTTTATTACCTGACTGGCTCGTCCCCGACCTGAACAGTGATATGACTGTTACGCTTCAGCACCCTATTACCCCGGCCTTTTGCACGCGCTCGATAACGCCCATAGGTAGGAGCCGTTCTGACTTCCACGGTAGACACCCTTAGTTCATCAATATCGGCCCCGTGATTATGTTCGGCATTGGCAATCGCGGACTCTAATACCTTACGCATCAAATGGGCTGCCTTCTTAGGACTGAACTGAAGGATCTTGAGAGCCTGATCAACTGTCCGACCTCTAATTTGGTCTGCCACCAACCGACATTTTTGCGGAGAAATCCGAGCGTAACGAAGCTTTGCTGCCGTCTGCATATCACTTCCTCAGGCGCTAGCCTCTTTAGTCTTACGATCTCCCGAATGTCCTCTGAACGTTCGAGTGGCCGCAAACTCCCCAAGCTTATGTCCCACCATATTCTCTGAAATCAACACAGGGACGTGTTGACGTCCATTGTGCACTGCGATCGTCAAGCCAACCATATCTGGAACAACCATCGACCGGCGTGACCAGGTTTTTATGGGGCGTCGATCATTCGTCTTCACCGCCTCTTCCACCTTCTTTAAAAGATGGGTATCTATAAATGGTCCTTTCTTAATAGATCGGGGCATAGAGTATCTCCACCTGGACTCGGTTACTTCTTATTCCTACGCCGAATGATCATATCGTCGGTTCGCTTGTTATTTCGCGTTTTGTAACCCTTGGTAGGCACACCCCAAGGAGTTACAGGATGACGTCCCCCTGAACTACGACCTTCACCGCCACCATGAGGATGGTCTACGGGATTCATGGCGACACCCCTGACAGTGGGCCTAACACCACGCCATCGTTTAGCTCCCGCTTTTCCAAGCTTGCTTAGATTGTGCTCATAGTTGCCAACCTCACCAACAGTGGCCCTGCAATCTACATGGATTCTTCGCATCTCCCCAGATCTCAATCTTAACGTTGCGTATTGACCTTCACGAGCAACGATCTGAACCGAGCTTCCGGCACTACGCGCGATTTGCCCGCCTTTACCAGGTTTCATTTCAATACAGTGAACCAACGTTCCCACAGGAATATTCTTTAATGGCAAAGTATTTCCAGCCCTAATTGGCGCGTCACTCCCCGACTGTATTGGATCACCTGCCTTACAACGCCTCGGCGCCAATATGTACCGCCTTTCCCCATCCGCATATAAAATCAGCGCAAGATGAGCACTTCTATTCGGGTCATACTCAATTTGCTCAACACTTCCCGCAATTCCATCCTTATCTCGTTTGAAATCCACAATCCGGTAATGCCGTTTGTGGCCACCACCACGATGCCGAGTAGTAATACGACCCTTATTGTTCCGACCACCTGTGTTGGATTTAGCTTCTAGTAGAGGAGCGTGTGGCTCGCCCTTGTGCAAATCGTTACGCACCGCGCGAACAACGAATCGTCTGCCTGCTGAAGTGGGTTTTGCTTTTTGAACCGCCACTATATTTGCCTATACCTTCCTACTCGACGCCCATAAAGTCGATATCATGACCCGGAGCCAATCTGACATAAGCCTTTTTCCAATCAGACTTCCTGCTGCGATTTGACCCTCGTTGTTTTATCTTCCCAGAGATATTAACCACCGTTACGTTGCCAACCTCAACCTCAAACAACAACTCGACAGCCTTTCGTATCTCACGTTTGGTCGCATCACGGCGAACCTTGAACACCACCTGATGCTTTTCGTCCGCGACTGCGGTCGATTTCTCAGATATATGTGGACCGAGAATTATACTCATCAGTCTTTCTTCATGTACTGCGCGGGTCACCCGAGTTTCTCCTCCAATAACTTAGCGGCAGCTACTGTCATCAAAACCTTTTCGTGACCAATAAGGTTGACTGGATCAACGGACTGCACATCTTGCACTTCCACATGAGGAAGATTTCGTGCTGCTAAAAGCAAATCTCGGTCGAAACCCTCGACAACTATAAGGGTACTATCGAGCTTCAGTTTTTCTAACTTTGTCACAAGTTCCTTTGTCTTCGGTGCGCTGACGGAGAAGTGTTCCATTAATAGAAGTCGGTCCTGACGTATGAGCTCCGATAACATCGACCGCATCGCACCACGATACATCTTACGGTTAACCTTCTGCGAAAAGTCGCGAGGTCTCGCGGCAAAAGTACGTCCCCCGCCTACCCATATAGGGCTTCTAATCGTTCCTGCTCTGGCACGACCGGTTCCCTTCTGCCGCCAGGGCTTCGTCCCGCCGCCACGGACCTGCGCACGATTCTTCTGAGCTTTGGTTCCCTGACGTCCCCCTGCAAGATAAGCGGTAATGATTTGATGCACTAACGCCTCTTTAAACTCCGCAGCAAATGATGCATCCGAAAGTTCCACACTCGACTTCTTGTCCTGGAGCTTAAGTTTCATTCACCGTCTCCGATTTTTTTGCAGAGTCATGAATTGACACTTTTGCTTTTACTGCTGGGCGGACTATTACATGTCCACCGGGGGCGCCAGGAACACCACCTTTTACAAACAGCAAGTTCCTTTCCGAATCAACCTGCACAACCTCGGCGTTGGGAATAGTCCGACGAACATTACCCATCTGACCAGCCATCTTTTTGCCCTTAAACACCCGGCCCGGGGTCTGATTTTGGCCGATGGAGCCCGGAGCCCGATGAGCCAGCGAATTGCCATGTGTTGCGTCCTGCATATGAAAATTATGTCGCTTTACCGTGCCCGCAAACCCCTTGCCCTTGGAGGTGCCGATCACATCTACTTTTTGCCCATTCTGAAACACATCTACTTTGAGCTCGATGCCCGGCGCGAGATCTTCTCCCTCGGTCTCTTCAAGTCTGAATTCCCAGAGCCCTCGCCCTGGGTTAATCTCCGCCTTACCAAAGTGGCCAAGTAGCGGCTTTACGGTACGATCGGACGATATCTTGCCAAAGGTGACCTGAACCGCCCGATAACCATCACGATCAATGGTTTTCAGCTGCGCAACTCGATTGGGTAGAGCCTCTATAACGGTGACCGGGATAGACTCTCCCTCACCCGTGAATACGCGGGTCATACCGCATTTGCGGCCCACTAGACCGATTGGCATATTCGTGTCCTTTAATCCGCGCCGCCGCCTCTACAACTGGACCGGACGCTTCAGCCAGCACCTACTACGGTCATGGCGCCCAGGATCTGTGGGTTGAGAACCCCCCACTAAACCCTGGGTCGTGTTGGTCGATGGCGCCGGGTGAATTCCCCGACGACCCCCTAGTGCTAAAGTGGCCCGACAGCAGACGCTTCGCCGGGCCAATAACGCCCCCCGTATCTCAGGTACAGGAGCAGCCAAGCATTATATGGTACCTATCCCTTGAGATTCAACGCGCGCGGCCGACCGGACCACTAATTAAGCTTAATCTGGACATCCACTCCACTAGGAAGCTCAAGTCTCATCAGAGCATCCACTGTCTTGTCAGTAGGGTCCACAATATCCATAAGACGCTTGTGGGTCAGCAACTCGTACTGATCTCGAGCATCCTTATTCACATGTGGAGAGATCAGCACGGTATATCGCTCAATCTTCGTCGGCAGAGGAATTGGGCCTTTCACAGTCGCCCCAGTTCTCTTCGCCGTTTCCACAATCTCTCCAGCCGAACGGTCAATCAGCTTATGATCAAATGCCTTGAGACGTATCCGAATGTTCTGGCTTTTTGCCATGTATTATTCCTATATAGAGGCCGCTTGCGGTCGCTATTCAATTCACTCCATAATTTTTGCAACTACGCCGGCGCCTACAGTTCGGCCCCCTTCTCGTATTGCAAACCTCAACCCCTCCTCCATCGCTATCGGAGAGATCAAATCTACCTTCATCTGAATGTTATCCCCAGGCATCACCAT
>JAZAGZ010000065.1:0-31925 GCA_036231525.1 Pseudomonadota bacterium
TTGATAAACCCCGGGGCAGTCTTGTCACCAAGATAGCTCTGCTTCGGGTTCAGTGCCTCACCCAAAATGCAGTGAACTTCGTCGCGCCTACTCCTAAGATCGGGTATTACAATCCCAATCCTGTTATCAGGGTTTTTAGATATCTTCTCAGCTGCCCACCTGCTGGCCACCCGTATCTCGTCGTTTATTTCCGCAAGTAGGACTCGACAGCACGTCTCGTTGATATTTGAGGGTTTCCACGATCTGAATCTGTGCCCATGTCGACGGAGTTGTTCTCGCAACTTGGACTGTACCGGCATTGGATCAAAATCAGCCCAAATTGATATCCCCCCTGCATCTTTGCGCAACCCTTTCACATGAGAGATAAGAGCGACTTCTGCGTCACCAGGGTCCAACCAACCTGCCCTAGCAAGAATCTTTGAGTACGTTCGTGACCAATCCAGGAAGCTAGCAAAATCCAGATCATCATCCCGAGCGCGAAGCCTACTGACATCAATTTCCCAGTTACGCAGACGCTGCGCAGCTTCAAGTGCCCACTGGACAACGTTATGACTTCCAATTAGCCGATCCGCAACCTCAGAATTCTCAACGATCTGGCGCCACAAGCTCCGAACCTGGCCCGGGCTCAGCAGCTGGCTGTTCTTGGTATCAGGGTTATGCGCGCACAGCGTTTTAATCCAGGCCTTGTAGCTCAAGACGGCCGGGGCGGTCCAAGCGGTTCGACCTTCGATCAAGTGCTGCTGCGCTAGGTAAATCTCGATCTGCCGAGCGGCCACCCCATCAGCCGTCACAATAGTAGTCCCGTCGGCCAAGCGATCCGATGGATTATTAGCCATAAAAAGAATACGTTATATTAAATATATTAAGCGGTTTCTAGTTTAGGTGGGCGGTTTGCCATATGTTCGAGCACTTCATTGATTCTCACGAAAACCTCAGTTAAAACTTCCTCGTCCGGCAGTATTGTGATCCGAAAGTGATGCCGATTATCAGTGTTGAAGCTTGACCCTGGCGCGACTAACACATGTTTTTCCTCAAGAAGCTCCATGGCGAATAATTCATCATCAAATCCCGGGAAATGCTGGGCTTGCACTCCAATAAAGGCATACATCGAGCCTCTTGGCTTTACCAAGGTGAGATACTCGCTGCCCTTTACCGCATCAATGACGGCCTTACGGGATGAATGCAGTCGCCCGCCCTCGGAACATAGCTTACGCACGCTTTGATAACCTCCAAGAGCTGTTTGGACGGCCCATTGGCCCGGTACATTGCTGCATAATCGTAGCGCTGCGAGTAAATCCATAGCGTTGATCAGTTCCTCTGCACGATCCAGTGCTCCACTGAATGCAACCCACCCAACTCGATAGCCGCAAGCACGATACACTTTTGAAAGCCCACTAAAAGTTGCACATAGCGTATTGGGGCATAGGGTGGCCATAGGAATGAACTCTGCATCCTCATACACCATCTGGTCATATATCTCATCGCTAAGAACAACGAGATCTTTCTCCTCCGCAATCTGCGCCAGTCGTTCTAAACATTTTCGGTTGTAAACCGCACCTGTCGGGTTGTTTGGATTGATGATCACTATTGCGCGCGTCTTTGGTGTTATCAACGCTTCTACCACATCAGGATCAGGTACGAAGTCTTGGCTTTCAGTGCACGGGTAATAGACAGCTTTACCACCATTTAGAACCGTTGAGGCTGTCCATAGCGGATAGTCGGGACTCGGTATCAAAACCTCATCCCCAGGATTCAGAAGAGCTCGCAATGTGAGATCAATGAGTTCGCTGACACCATTGCCGATGAATACCTCCTCGGCTGTAATATCCATTACGCCGCGATCCTGCTGCTGCATGACCACCGCTTCACGGGCCGGAAAGATCCCTTTCTGATTACAGTACGCCTCGCTCGAGTAGAGATTCTCGATCATGGCCAAGCGCATAGTCTCAGGTGTGCGAAATCCAAATAATCCCGGATTCCCAATATTCAGCGATAAAATCTCATACCCTTGCCGCTCTAGCTCTAAGGCTCGCTTGGCAAGCTGTCCACGAATTTCATAGCGAACCCCCGAAAGCGCACGACTAGGCTTGATATGTTCCGAATGAGACACCGCTTAGACCCAATTTAAATCATAAAAGTTATGTGCATTTAACACATCATGCAGAAAAGGCCAACAATTAAGTTGATGACGTTGTTGTATCAAAATCATCCCCGGTTGCAACCAGGTGATCATAATTTCGTATCCACTGGCTCCAAGAGCCAATAAACGCGCGCGCATCTCCTAACTCAGCTACCTTTAGAGCTAGCAACAAATGGCACGCTGTCACCCCAGATCCGCACATGGCGATTAATCCTCGATCGCCCTTTGTAAACACCTCTAAATCTTGTCGGAGTTCCCTCGAATTACGCATCAGACCAAGTGAATCTAATGCCTCCGAAAACGGGTAGTTAGCCGCACCAGGAACATGTCCTGCGATCGAATCTATAGGCTCAGACAAGCCGCAAAAGCGGTCCCGTGAACGAGCATCAACCAAAATTGCCCCCTGTTTCATCTCGTTCAGAACCTCGTCAGCCTGAACCACCCATTCTTCGTGTATTTCGCGCAACAAAAACTTGGTGGGTCCCCAGATAGGCTGGGATGTTTCCACGGGTAATTCAGCACGCTCCCATGCTTGAATACCTCCATCAAGGACAAAAACGCGCTCATGCCCAACCCAACGTAACATCCACCACAATCGCGCAGCGATAGCACCGGAAGCATCGTCATAAACGGTAACAATACTTGAGTTTGATATCCCCCAGCGCTCGAGAGTAGATACAAAAATCTCTGGATCAGGCAAGGGATGCCGCCCATCGTTGGATTGCGGTGGCGCAGCCAAATCATCATCCAGATGGGCGTAACGAGCACCAGGAATATGTCCTTGCTGGTACAAAGCTTGTCCAGCTCCAGGACGAGTCAGGCGAAATCGACAGTCAACAACGACCCAGTCCGGCTTATCAAGTTGCTCCATCAACATCTGTGGATCGATTAGTGGAGAGGTCATATCTGCGCCGAATAGTTAAGCGTAAATGCTCCGGACACTGGAAGCAGCAAACCCTTCCCACTACTGCAAAGATTGTCAGTTGTGACAGTCTCAGCCCAGTTCCTGCCTATTGGGCTAAAAACGTCTTCTGATATACGATCCCCAACACACATGACCGGTTACTCAGTACCGGTCATGCTCAGAGGGTTGTATTAATCCGAAAGCTAACGGGCAAGTGCCGCGGCTAATTGCTGATCGCGGTCTTCCTCAGAATTAACATACTGGACCCAACCGCGAGCCGCAGTTCGACTTCGCTCGTCTTCAGCAGCTCGATTAAATGCGGTTCTTGCGGGACCGTATTCCTTGAGCTCAAATAGACAGGATCCAAGAACCATGTTGGCCTGATCTTCACGGCGCAACTCACCTTTTCGAATTCCTTCTCTCGCAGCTTCAACACAGTTTTCCCACTGCTCGAGATTCGAGTACGACTGCGCTAACCGAACATCCAGAATACCGTCCTCAGCGAGTCCTGCTGCTCTCGTAAGAGGCCCAACTGCTTTTTCGTCTTCTTGAGCCAGCTGCCAAGCTTGTGCCAGGGTCCGCCAATTAGCCTCTGTAGATTCAATAGTGCCTTCACTAAGCCCTTCATCCAGGATCTTCGCGGCTTTCACTGGAACGTCAGCCCCCAATAACAACTGTCCTAGCTGAACGATTGTGTTGCTTTGGGTTAACCAGCCAGCCTCATACGCAACTTCGTAGAGGGCCAGTTGTGCAGCATCCTCACCTTCTTGGCCGTACAGTGCCGATAGCTGAATGAAATACTCTCGCTTTGGCCATGTCTCGATCATTAACCGAAGGACATCGATTACATTCGGATAATCTTCAAGCTCATAATAGAAAACGTTCAATAGGCGAAACCAATTTTCCTGTACTGGTTTTTCTTGGAATTCCGCAACTTGTATTGCGGTTAAAACTGGCTCGACGCCCTCTTCATATCGCTGCATCTGGTACAGAATCTGTGCTCTAAGGATAAAGGGTTCGGGTCCCGGGGTTTCTACAAATTGCGCAACTTCGAACCATTCATCAAGCATCGCCAGCGATTCTTCATAACGCTCTTGCTGGAAATAAAGTTGGCAAAGAGTAAATCTCGTTGTAACTTCCATGCCAAGAGGTAAATCATCTTGCTCGAGCACTGTTTCATATGAGCGAATGGCCTCTGGATAGTTATCTTCCCCAAAGTAAATAAACGCCATGAAGTTAAATATCTGTGCAGTTTCGTAGCTATTAAGGCCTCGCATTCCGCGCATATCCTCAAGTTCTTCCATCGCGCCTGCTAAATCATCCTCTTCCGCTAATGCTTGCGCATCCACCAATGCTTGGTAGACCCTTTCGCGCATGGCCGGTGTCGAACGAGTCGGCTCATCTGATTGACTAGTCCCATCCTCAGCCTGGGTTCCGCTCTCCATCTGGCATGCCCCAAGCATTGCTGCGGCACGAGTACACCGCATCTGAGCTGATGCAGAAGATGCCACAAACAAACTACTGGGAATCAAAATAACCGTCGCTGCTACCAGCGATGCTAAACGTACACCATGCATTCGATGTTTCCTCACAGTTTAGTTGGAGATCTCAAAAGTGATCTTATTTCGCACACCTGGGACTTCAACGGCTTCACCATCGATCACGCGTGGTTTGTACTTAAACTTCAAAGCGGCTTCGCTTGCCGCACGCTCAAATAAGGCGCTGGTCGATTCAACCACGAAAACGTCTCTGACGGTGCCTGCTCTCGTCACAGTAAATTCAACGATGACATACCCTTCAAGGCCTCGAGTTAATGCTCTGGAAGGGTAGACTGGGGCAACTTTAACAATAGGCAGATACTCACCATCGGTTACTGCAAACCCCACACCACCGATGCTCATGCTCGTGTCCATAACGGGCGCTGAGACGGATACCGCCATCGAGTTGTCAAAAGCATTATTCATATCCGGGGCTGGCATCTCAGGCGGAGCCTCCGGCTCGGGCGGCTTCTCAGGCGCTTCCTTCTTGGTCTCGATGATCTCGTTACGCTCGACACGGACAAAGTCCCCGAGCCTGAAGTTCTCGGTCTCAGTGATGGCATTGCGACCAGTCGCGATCAGCAGTTGCATGATGAACAACAAGCCGAAAGTGACGCCGGCCCCAACAGAGACTGACATAGCATATCGGGCAATCATGTTATCTCCTTAACAACCCCATGCATCATCGTACCATGAACCGTGGGGAATTCGATGGCTCAGGGCACTACAGCGGCTAACGTAACCTCAGTAATTCCCGCCTCCTTAGCAGCGTCCATTGCGGCGAGAACAAATTCGTTTTGGGCCTCGTTGTCGGCTTGAATAACCACGCCCCCCTCTGGGTTCTGAGCTCGCAGACGTTCGATCACCGGTCCGAGCCCAGCAAGGTCCACACTGCGCTGATCGATCCAGAACTCGTTGGCAGCGTTAACGGCTATGAAGATGGATCCGCTATTTGGGATCATGGCCGTTACCGCTTCAGGCCGGTTAACCTGGATCCCGGGTTCCCTGACGAAGACAGCCGTAACGATAAAAAAAATCAACATGATGAACACCACATCCAACATGGGTGTGAGGTTGATTTCAGCCTCCTCTTCCTGGAGGGTTTCGGCTACTGCATCACGCATGGGCATCGAGCTGCTCCTGTCTGATTAATTTCCAGAGGCAATGGAAATGTTATAGATATCTGCCTGCCGTGAGGCGTCCATAACTGTAACTAAAGTTTCTGCACGCGACGTGCTTGCGGCCTGTACGACCACTGGTCGCTCAGGATCCTCGGCATGCAGTCGCTCAATATTCGCCCGGACGGCCCGTGGATCCACAATCCGGTTATCAATCCAAATATCGTCCGTTCCATCAATGATTACGAGGATAGCCCCTTCTTCATCCTGTAAGACCTGGGGTTGATCCGCATCCGGGCGATTAGTATCTAGTCCACTCTCCCGCAAGAAGCTTGCGGTCACGATAAAGAAGATCAGCATAATAAACACCACATCCAACATCGGCGTCAGATTGATCTCATTCTCTTCCTCATCTATTTTGATATTGGCAATGTGTTTTCTCATTACCTCACCCTCTCGTTCTGCTCATTTCTAGCACGATACTCTCCAAGCGCATACCCAGGTTCCAATAAGGCGTTCCTGCTAGCGCCTCTAGTGATCCATGGCCATTTCGTCTTCTAGGGACTGGATATTCCGCTTTGCGGTCCGTGTCAACACTGTTACCAAGAAAACACCTGATAGAGCTCCCACCATACCTGCCATCGTTGGAATTGTCGCTCGCGAGACTCCGGCAGCCATGGAACGGGCATTTCCTGTCCCGGATACGGCCATCACCTCAAATACTGAGATCATTCCCGTCACAGTGCCTAGGAGCCCCAATAGAGGGCATAGCGCCACGAAGGTCTGAATCATAGGGAGCCCTTGATTCACGGCCATGCTAGCGCGCGATATAATAGCGTCCCGGATTTGATAGGCCTGCCAAGATTTTCGCTCCTCGCGGGCCTCCCACTCTTTGCACGACTCCTTAACCAGAGCTTTAAGACCCGTTCGGAAATAAAGCAGTCGTTCCAGAATCAGGATCCACATAAAAAGGATGACCCATGCGATCAATCTGAGCACAGGCCCTCCTAATTCCAGGAAGTCCCGAATGGCCTCAAACGAGTTAACTAGCGATTGCATCTATCAACTCCACCGAGCAGCAGGCGCGGGAACCTGGTAACACTTCCCGACCCGCCGCTATGTTGTAACCCTCTGAAGAGCTAAGCAGTAGTTTTCTCCGACTGCTCCGCCACGATACCGGCACTCTGCTCTTGCAGGATCTGAATAATCCTACGACTGCGACCACTGACAACGGTGTGCAGTAGCACGGTCGGAATAGCCACCGTAAGCCCGAGTACAGTAGTAATAAGGGCTTGTGAGATACCACCTGCCATCATTCTCGGATCGCCTGTTCCGAATAACGTGATAGCTTGGAACGTATTGATCATTCCAGTAACCGTACCGAGGAGCCCCATCAAGGGAGCAACTACCGAGATTACCTTGATAATGAGAATACCTCGCTGCAAAGAGGGCGTCTCTTTCAAGATAGCTTCACCGAGTTTCAACTCCAGTGTCTCGGTATCAGCCTGCCTGTTAGCATGATGAACCTGCAACACGCGTCCAAGCGCATTGTCATCCGTAGGTGTTTCTCTCTTCAGCTGTGCTGTTACCTTTCTACCTGCAAGAGTGAGATTTATCAGTCGCTCCAGAGATAGGAGCACTCCGAAAATTCCAAGAGCAATAATCACATAGCCGACGATACCGCCCTGATTGATTCGTTCTTGTAAATTAGGCGTTTCCACTAATAAACCAAGAATCTGGCCAGAGGTGGGATCGAGACCAAAGCGAACTACCCCATCTCCAGGCTGTGCGTTCAACAGCTCGGAAGTACTACCTGTAAACCGACCTTGTTCAGGTTGGCGTTGCAGTTCGGCAACAGAGTTAGTTTCTGGATTGTGCTGAAGATAGCGCCCATCTGCCACTAAATTAAATCCGCCGATTCGGACTACATCTTCGGTACTGATCTCACCGTCTGCGGTGATTACTTCAAAATTACTGAGACGCTTAATCCTGCCAAGTTCTGTAGCTTCCCGCTGCAGCTCAAACCACAATTGCTCAATTTCCGCAATTGACGCTAGCTGACTGCTGGAACCCATCTTAGCGGCCAGCTCCGTCAGAAACTGGGAGCGTTCGGGGTATTCAACATTGGTAAGCGATGCCTCAAATAAACCTCGCGCATCCCCTGCCACCTGTTGCAACACACCAAATAGTTCCCTAAGCGAACCTAATCGCGAATTGAGCTGCTCAGTGACGTCAGCAATTAGTAACTCGTTTTCCTCAAAGGTTGTTTCCAACCGGGTACTGCGAGCCTCCTCACTTGCCCTCTGATCCTCAGCATCGTTTAGAAGCTGATTTTGATTGGCTTGATTCTGCTCAAACTCTGCAATCCGCTGAATTTCTGCCTGATTATCACGAGCCCTTCCCTGCTCAACCAGTTCCAACAGTTCCCCTAGGCTGCGCGCCTCATTACCCTCTTGTGCGTGCACGGGTGCGGCGATAATTGACGTTATAGCCGCCAACGAAAGGATTCTATAAATTTTCATTAGCCTTCCTCCGGCGGGGCTATAGGTAATAGCAACAGATCCGGCGCCACTTGATTGCGCGCCAACCGTATGCCTTGACGAATTGGATTACGAAATTCATTCCCAACCGCTACCCACGTACGATTACGCTGGTCCCAAGCACCCGACTGAGTGCCATCTGCGGTTTGGTATAGAAGCGCAACACGTCCAATCTGCAGAACATCCACTTCCCGAGTAGTACCGTCGATAGTGAGTTCATCGGTATACGCAAAGATTGTCCGCGCGTAATCATTCTCAATCTGCCAAGCTTCCATAACAACGCGGAACTT
Source organism: Pseudomonadota bacterium (assembly GCA_036231525.1). Taxonomy (GTDB): domain Bacteria; phylum Pseudomonadota; class Gammaproteobacteria; order Steroidobacterales; family Rariloculaceae; genus UBA6522. Next base: position 8,531 of record JAZAGZ010000065.1, read on the forward strand.
CTCCGCCGCCGTTACATCTGCTCGACCAAGTAAATCCGTTAGATTCTCAACCCGGGTCGTGCGCTCGTCGAGTAGAAACGGAACATCAAGAGCAACAAAGCGCTCGAGCCCATCAATCATACGTGTCAACAAAGGAAGAATTTGACGCTCAATTACCTGGACCTGATCAATAGAAGTTCGCAGATTCGCAAGCTCTTGCTCCTGGTCTGCAATCTGTCGATCTAGCAAGGTGTTATATACAAGAAGTCCATCTACTTCTTTCATGACCCCTCGAAACTCTTCCGCCAATGACCGCGTCTCTGTAACAATCTCGTCAATCTGATCTTGTTGCACTTGCGCTACTTGGATACGAAGATTTTCGGCAGCTACGAGCTCGTCTACCGCCTGTTGGCCTGCAGCCATTTTTGCAGTGAATATCGCGCCCAAGGCGCTAAACAAAAACACTGCGTTACGTTTAACTCTCATGCCCACTCCTCAAAATAATGGTGAGATTCAACTTGTCATATAAGTACATAAACGGACGAACTAGCGTTCTCGGCCGACCCTGCACAACACAAAAAATACCCCTTACAAAGGCCCCCTGCACACTAACAATTTAATGTTAATGATAAAAACTTTTACTGGCTTTCTAAGTCCGCGGCTTGCCTTAAGGCCTTTTTACTCAGGCAATCAGCCTGTTATAGCATTCTAGATACCTGCATGGAAACGTTCCCTTGCAGACACCCGGCGTCTGGGCGGAAGGATAGCGCAAAACTGTAGATTGATTCTACAGGTACGCATGGAATCCATCGACATAGTCTGGTTTTCGAAACACAGCCTCGATGATGCGAGCATCGCGAAGAATTTCACGCTGCCCCATAAGTAGAAGGGCTCTTGAAATTCAGTCTAATTATCTAGTTATATCTATATTTTGATGTTATTTATGATAATTTCCTTCACAATTGACATCATGGAGCCTTTTTTGGATGATGGCTACTGGTTAACAGAAAACTTGACTGAGATGATCAAAAATTGCCAAGCGCTGCTCCTTCCTGTACTGCTTAGTAACGGCAGGTGCGGGCGATTGGTTTGACGACGAAACCAACGTAAACCCCGCACCCGAAAGGCTGCGGGGTTTTTTTTTGATTCCACTCCTTAAACTATAGTGAACAACACGATTATTTTTGAAAATGAGAGGTTAGTGTGATGGAACTCTTCGTAGAGTCGGATGCCCGACCAGAAGCACTCAGCGGTGAGCGTATTGCGGTGCTCGGCTATGGCAGTCAGGGCCGTGCCCATGCCTTGAATCTTCGTGATTCTGGCTATGACGTTGTAGTAGGCCTGCGGCCTGGCGGAATAACATGGCCGAAGGCCGAAAACGATGGCTTCTCTGTTAAAACCTTTGAGGAAGCTACAGAGGGCGCCGGATTGATAGCGTTTTTAACGCCTGATATGTCTCAGGCCAAAATCTACGAGCAAATTCTAAGCAAAATAAAAAACAACGCCTCAATTCTGTTCGCCCATGGGTTTAATATTCACTACGAACGAATCACACCTCGAGAAGATCTGGATGTTGTGTTGATTGCCCCTAAAGGTCCGGGTGATCTCGTCAGGCGTCAATATGAGGCAGGACGCGGTGTCCCTTGTCTTATTGCAGTTCACCAGGATGTCACCGGACAGGCTGAAGCAAGAGCTCTGGCCTATGCACACGGACTAGGTGGTACTCGAGGCGGTGTTTTGAGAACAACTTTCGGAGAAGAGACTGAAACAGATCTCTTTGGTGAGCAGGCTGTACTATGCGGCGGCCTATCTGAACTGATTGTTCGTGGCTTTGAAACGTTAGTTGAAGCAGGTTACCAGCCTGAAGTGGCCTACTTCGAGTGTATGCATGAAGTGAAGTTAATCGTCGACCTGCTACATGAGGGCGGACTTGCAAAAATGCATGAATTTGTCAGCGAAACTGCCAAGTACGGTGATCTAACCAGCGGCCCAAAGGTTGTGGATGATCATACGCACGAAAAAATGCGTGGTGTTCTCAAAGAAATTCAGGACGGAACGTTCGCAAAGAACTGGGTCTCAGAGTATGAATCAGGCTTACCCGAATACACCCGACTCCTTCAGGAAGATCTTGATAGCCATATTGAAACCGTTGGCGCGGCACTCAGAGGACGAATGGCATGGTTACAGGAGTAAAGAGAGACGCCTTTTAATCCCCTCGAGCAAGGAAGAAGAAAGATGAACGCGGTAGATGACAATAAAGTCGTCATATTTGATACGACATTGCGAGATGGTGAGCAGGCCCCTGGCTGCAGTATGACTCTCAATGAAAAACTACGTGTCGCTGCTGCGCTCCAAGATTTGAAGGTCGATGTCATAGAGGCAGGATTTCCTGCCGCTTCACCGGGAGACTTTGACTCCGTGCGAACAATTGCTAGGAGTATAGAGGGTGTCACGATCTGCGGATTGGCCCGTTGCAATTCGAAGGACATTAAGCGTGCCTGGGATGCGGTCAAAGATGCGGCGAGTCCGCGTATCCATGTTTTCGTCGCAACAAGCGAAATTCATCGCGAACACAAGCTGCAAATGGCCAAGGAGGAGATACTTAAAAGTGCTGTGGAATCTGTGTCCCTGGCTCGAGAATACTGTGAAAACATTGAGTTTTCGCCGGAAGACGCTTCGCGGACAGAACTGGAGTACTTGGCAGAAGTAGTGCAAGCTGTCATTGGAGTTGGCGCCACAACCGTGAACATTCCGGACACAGTGGGATACGCTGTGCCTGGCGAATTCTTCGAAATTTTTAAATATCTTAAAAACAATGTGAGCGGAATTGATGATGTCCGGTTAAGTGCACACTGTCACGATGATCTTGGACTGGCTGTAGCAAATAGTCTCGCTGCTGTTCAAGCTGGTGCGCGCCAGATCGAGTGTACGATGAACGGGATTGGTGAACGAGCCGGTAACTGTTCACTGGAAGAAGTCGTCATGGCTATAAAAACGCGCGAAAGCCATTTTGGCTTAAAAACGGGCGTTAATACGAAACGCCTCTATCCAACTAGCAGGATTGTCGCAAACGTCACAGGAATGCATACGCCGCGCAACAAAGCGATTGTTGGTGAAAATGCTTTTGCTCACGAAGCTGGTATCCATCAACACGGCATGCTTCAGAACCGAGAAACGTACGAAATTATGCACCCGGAAGATGTTGGCCTATCCCGCTCCAACCTGGTATTAGGGAAGCATAGTGGCCGTCACGCATTTAGAGAACGGGTAGAACAGCTTGGATTTCCGCTAGATGATATAGAACTGAATCGATGCTTTGAGAAATTTAAGCGGCTTGCTGATCGAAAGAAAGATATGTACGACCGAGACATAGAAGCGATCATCATGAATGTCGATGTCGGAAAAGCCGGACCGTGGATCATTGATGAACTACGTATTACTGCCGGAACTGGGACAGTAGCTGCAGCTGCCCTGAAGCTCTCACACACAGATGGTCGCGAAATTCGTGAGGCAGCTGAGGGAGATGGCCCAGTGGCTGCAGCCTTCCAGGCTCTAGAGGCCGGGACGGGGGTCAAACTTACATTGAAAAATTTTGAAGTACGCGGCGTGACCACAGGTGATGATGCCCAAGGTGAGGTCACCGTAACCGTAGAATATAATCAGCAAAGTTTCCGTGGTCATGCAGTAAGTACGGATATCGTAGAGTCTGCAGCGTTTGCGTATTTGGAGGTCATAAATCGAATTCTCCGCAGACGTGACTCGAATGATGGCATTAAGGAAAAAACCATTGCCGTCGGCAATCCATAACCTACCGAGCCCCAAAGTTTAGGAACCCACACATGCCCCTTAAACCAAACAAATTCATCTGGCAGGATGGCAAATTAGTACCATGGGAAAAAGCCACAGTGCATGTTTTGACTCACGCCCTACACTACGGCTCTTCGGTATTTGAAGGGATCCGCGTGTACAAAGGGCCTGCGGGCCCCGTAGGTTTAAGGCTTCGCGACCACATTAATCGAATGTTCGATTCGGCAAAAACCTACTACCTAATTATCCCGTACAGCGTGGACGAGTTAATCTCAGCCTGTAAGGATGTCGTGCTCCAAAACGGACTTATGGATGGCGCCTATATCAGACCTGTCGCATATCGCGGATACGGAGAAATGGGGGTAGCCGGAAATCCCGACGCGCCTGCCGAGTGTTCGATAGCAGCTTGGGAATGGGGTTCTTATCTCGGAGAAGATGGTTTAGAAAATGGAGTGGATGTGTGCATTTCTTCCTGGCAACGTGCCGCTCCGAATACTGTACCCACAATGGCAAAGGCCGGTGGTAATTATCTCTCCAGTATCCTCGTGACACTTGAGGCAAGACGACTGGGATTTGCAGAAGGCATTGCGCTCAGCAGCGAGGGCTATGTGAGTGAGGGCGCAGGCGAAAACCTTTTTCTAGTAAGGGACGATGTCCTCTACACTCCCCCAATCGCTGCCTCTATTCTCCCTGGATTGACAAGGGATATGGTCATGAAGCTCGGTCGACTTAACGGACTTACAATCGTAGAACAAAACATTCCGAGAGAAATGCTATACATGGCGGATGAGATTTTTCTGACGGGTACGGCCGCCGAGATAACGCCTGTCCGATCCGTTGATCGAATAACCATCGGAAATGGACAGCGAGGGTCTATTACCGAAGCCCTTCAGAAGCAGTTCTTTGGTCTTTTTGATGGATCAACACCCGACCGGTGGAGCTGGCTGGAACCGATCGAAAGTGAAGACTCCAGTAGCCAGGCGAACGAGTCGGTGGCAGTATGACAGGCGTGCTTCAAGCGCCTGCAACACCACAAGAATAAACCCAGCACTAACGCGGAATGGATATGCCAGGAAAATCTTTGTTCGACAAAGTCTGGGACATGCACATCGTGGCACCAGAAACCGAAGATACCCCGGCAATTCTGTATATCGATCTACACCTTGTCCATGAGGTTACCAGCCCCCAAGCATTCAATTCCCTTCGGACCGGAGGGCTTACCATAAGGCGTCCGGATCTAACCCTTGCAACAATGGATCACTCTACACCAACCGTCCCCATCAGCTCACTACAAGAGCTTAAAGTCATCAGTGAACCCGAAGCCTTTGAACAAATCATTCAAATGGAGAAAAACTGCGAAGACTTTGGGCTTGAACTTCGAGGCCTCAACAGTGATGAACGTGGAATTGTTCATGTAATCGGTCCGGAACTTGGCGCCACTCAACCGGGAAAAACTATCGTTTGTGGTGACTCGCACACCAGTACTCACGGTGCTTTAGGTGCCTTAGCATTTGGAATTGGTACTACTGAAGTCTGTCACGTACTTGCAACTCAATGCCTTCTACAGCGCAAGCCCAAGACGTTTGCCATTAATCTGATTGGACAACTGCAACCAGGCGTCACAGCAAAAGATATTATTCTAGCGATCATAGGAGAAATAGGAGTAGATGGTGGGACCGGTCACGCGATCGAGTATCGAGGAGAAGCAGCCTCTCGGCTTTCTATTGAAGAACGAATGACCATTTGCAACATGGCTATCGAAGGCGGTGCCCGAACTGGAATGTTCGCCCCAGATGATACAACGTTTGAGTATATTGCCGGACGACCTCTGGCGCCGAGCGATACCGCATGGGACACCGCACTAGATAACTGGAGACTGCTACCGAGCTGCGATGACGCTCAGTTCGATAAGGAAGCAACATTAAACGTCTCCGAACTAAAGCCTATGATCACATTCGGTACGAACCCTGGCATGGTGATCCCTGTAGATGGAGCAATTCCCACCCCATCTGCAACCGACACCGGTTTTGCCAAAGCGCTTGACTATATGCAATTAGAGGCAGGGAAGCCCCTAGCAGGCACGCCAGTAGATATCGTATTTATCGGAAGCTGTACCAATTCAAGGCTAAGTGACCTGAGAGCGGCGGCAAGTCTTTTGAAAGGACGTAAAGTTGCGGATGGTGTGCGGGCATTGGTCGTGCCAGGCTCCGCCCAAGTTAAGCGTGATGCGGAAGCTGAAAATTTGCCTGCTGTTTTTCAGGCAGCGGGCGCTGAGTGGCGTGAACCTGGATGCTCTATGTGCCTTGCTATGAATGGTGACTTCGTGCCAGCAGGAAAACTAGCAGTCAGCACCAGTAACCGAAATTTCGAAGGACGGCAAGGAAAAGGGGCTCGAACTGTACTAGCTAGTCCGCTGACGGCAGCAGCTTCCGCCATAAATGGGGTTGTGAGTGACCCCAGACCCTTTATTTAGGCATCGCTGTGGATCCCGTAAACAAAATAACGTCCCGCACAGTCATTCTACCCCTAGAAGATGTCGATACCGATCAGATTATTCCTGCACGTTTTCTGCGAACAACCGTCAGAGAAGGCATCGGTGAAAATCTTTTTGCTGATTGGCGATACGAAAAGGATGGATCACAGAGGGAGGACTTCTTCCTCAATCAGCCAAGCGCACAAGGTGCCGAAATATTAGTGGCAGGACGGAACTTCGGTTGTGGATCATCTCGAGAACACGCCCCATGGGCACTTCTAGATCAGGGATTTCGAGCAGTCATAAGTACCGAAATAGCTGATATTTTTAGCAACAATTCCCTGAAGAACGGTCTGCTACCAGTAATCGTTGATTCTCAAACCCACAAGTGGCTGCTGAATAACCCTAATGTTGAGCTGACACTTGACGTAAAAAATAAACAATTGACGCTTCCGGATGGGAAGATAGTTAGCTTTCCTATCGAGAATTTCTCTCGGTATTGTCTCTTAACCGGAGTGGATCAACTAGGATTCCTGATGGAACACGCTGAAGTAATCTCTGAATTCGAGGCACAGTCCCGTTGACACTTTCAGTTGTTACGCTCCCGGGTGACGGAGTTGGCCCCGAGGTAACTGCCCAAGCAATCCGTGTACTCCAAACGGTTTCAGATCTGCTTAATCTGAGCATAGAGATACATGAGGAGCTGATCGGCGGAGCGGCCTTGGATAGCGTCGGCAATCCTTTGCCAGAAGAGACCATAGCGCGGTGTCACAGCTCAAATGCTGTTTTTCTTGGTGCTGTCGGAGGTCCCCAATGGGAAAAGGTTGAAGTCGAATTACGCCCAGAACAAGGCCTCTTAGGGCTGCGAAAAGCTCTAGGATTGTTTGCAAATCTTAGGCCCATCAAGATCCATCCAGCACTCATGGATTCATCAGCATTGCGACCGGAACGTCTTAAAGAAGTAGACATTCTCATCATACGAGAACTAACTGGGGGCCTGTATTTTGGAAAACGAGGTCGTAGCACAAGCCATGCTTTCGATACATGTGAATACTCTGTAAGTGAAGTAGAACGTATTGCAAGGCTTGCAGGAAATCTTGCGAAAACTCGCCGAGGAAAAGTCACCTCTGTAGATAAGGCTAATGTATTAGACACCTCACGGCTGTGGCGAGATACGGTAAATCAAGTTTTTGCGGCAGAATTCGCTGACATTAAGCTTGAACACAATTATGTCGATGCAGCCGCCATGTACTTGCTGAGTCGACCAGCAGATTTTGATGTGCTTCTTACCGAAAACATGTTCGGCGACATTCTAAGTGACGAAGCATCGATGCTCTCCGGTTCACTCGGACTTCTACCCTCAGCTTCGCTCAGCACCGACGGCCCCGGACTCTTCGAGCCAATCCATGGCTCCGCACCCGATATTGCTGGCCAAAACATCGCAAATCCCTGTGGCGCCATCCTGAGCGTTGGCATGCTGCTTCGACATTCTTTAAATCAGCCTCAAGCTGCAGACGCCGTCGAGCAAGCAGTAGCCGGTGTTCTTGAAGATGGTCTCCGTACCTCGGATCTGGCTATAGCAGAAGGCGACACTATAAGCACGACGACCTTTGGTGACGCAGTGCTTTCACGCTTAACTTTTTAAATATCTATATCACTGATTCGTAGGCATTAATTTCTTTTGATGCTTGACTTTAGCTGTTTTTCATTATAACGTAATATTACGTTAATACATTAGTTAATTAATACATATGAAAGATTATCGAGGCACGAAGAATCGAGGGTTAGCGCGGGCAGAAGCTGGACTCTATCGTGCTATTTTAACGTTGAGAAACGAAACTGAGTGTCAGAAACTCTTCTCAGATCTTTGTACTCCCGCCGAACTTGAAGCGCTTGTGGACCGGTGGGCGGTCGTCGCACACCTGGCAGACGGCCTTCCCTATCGCAAAATTCACGATCTAACCGGGGTTTCTGTCACGACTATAGGACGCGTTGCGCGGTTCCTCTCCGCGGGTAGCGGCGGATATAAGACAGCACTGAAGCGCTTAAGCGCACTTTAAGCTTTAAAAAATTACAAGGAAAATTGAATGGAGCGACAAGATGTGCGTATCAAGATAGCCGTGCAGAAATCGGGTCGATTAACCGATCACTCCATGGAGCTACTTGTCCGGTGTGGACTAAGCTATTCAAAGGGACGTGATCAACTCATTTGCTACGGCGAGAATATGCCGGTGGATGTGCTGTTGGTAAGAGATGACGATATACCTTCACTAGTCCAAGAAAATGTCTGTGACCTGGGCATCGTTGGTCTGAACATCGTCGAGGAGCGCCGGCTCGGTTTTAAAGCTCAAGGGGCGGACGATCTTTTTGAGATAGCGGCGACGCTTGACTTTGGTCACTGCAGGCTCTCCTTCGCAGTACCGGATGAAATCAGCTACACAGGACCACAATCGCTGCAAGGTATGAAAGTTGCTACCACCTACCCTCACATCGTGAAGTCCTATTTAGAAACGCAAGACATTGATGGAACGGTTGTGGAGTTTTCAGGCGCCGTTGAAATTGCACCTAGCTTGGGCAGAGCAGACTTAATTTGTGATCTCGTCTCAAGCGGTGAAACATTGCGTGCACACAATCTCCAGGAAGTTGACACCATTCTTGAGAGCACAGCGACACTAATACGAACATCCACCAAACCGATCAAAGAAAAAGCCGAGTGGATCCAACGACTGCTGCAGAGAATTCACGGTGTGCTCCAAGTGCGGGAAAGCAAATACATCATGCTACATGCGCCACGAAATGCCTTAGAGGAGATTCGCTCACTACTTCCAGGTAGCGAAGCGCCTACGATTATTCCACTGGAAGGGTGCGACGATAAAGTAGCGATCCATGCGGTGTGCCGAGAAAACATTTTCTGGGAAACACTTGAAGAACTGAAGGAGGCAGGAGCGAGTTCGATGCTGGTCATACCCGTCGAGAAGATGCTTGCCTGATTAAAGCTATGAAACGATATGACTGGCATACACTAGGTCAGAGCGACCAGGAACAATTGCTGCGTCGACCCGCACTAGATAACAGTTCTAATCTACATCAGCAGGTAACGGATATTGTAGAGTGTGTCCGCACAGATGGGGATGCGGCCGTGTTCCAACTGACAGAAAAGTTGGATGGGGTCCGCCTCCCTACCCTTTCGGTTTCACAAAAAGAATTTGATCAAGCCAAAATATTGTTGGGAGAAGACGATCGCGACGCGATTTGTGCGGCAGCAACCAATATAGAGCGCTTTCATCAGGCTCAACTTCCTGATTCGCTCTCAATCGAAACTATGCCTGGTGTTCGGTGCGAACGGCTAACTCGTCCGATATCTGAGGTGGGCCTTTATGTACCGGCTGGCAATGCGCCACTGCCATCTACCGCATTAATGTTAGGTATCCCCGCCCGTTTAGCGGGCTGTCCAACACGAGTGATGTGTAGTCCCCCACAAGCAGATGGAAGCATTCATCCTGCTGTACTTTATGCAGCGCAAATCTGTGAAATTTCTGCTGTTTTCAAGGTTGGAGGAGCCCAAGCTATTGCTGCAATGGCCTATGGCACTCAGTCCATCCCGAAGGTTGCTAAACTATTCGGCCCCGGTAATGCTTGGGTAACACAGGCTAAAACTAAAGTCGCCCAAGATCCACTGGGCGCCGCACAGGATATGCCAGCGGGCCCTTCGGAAATTCTTATCATTGCAGATCAGGACGCCAATCCAGCTTTCGTCGCAGCAGACCTACTGTCCCAAGCTGAACATGGCCCGGATTCCCAGGTCATTCTTGTCACTACCAGCGAAACACTCCTCGAGAGCACACTGAATGAAATCGAGCAGCAAAAAAAACATCTAAATCGGGGAGAGATCATCCGGGAATCACTAATGCGCTCCCGAGCAATTCTGGTTGCTGATCTTAAGACCGCGCTGAAAGTATCAAATAAATACGCTCCAGAACACTTACTTTTGCAGATCTCAGATCCCCGCAAAGTATTGGATCAAATCCAAGCCGCAGGCTCTGTATTCCTTGGAACCTGGACACCGGAATCAGTTGGTGACTACTGCAGCGGAACGAATCACGTGCTACCGACCTACGGATTCGCACGCTCCCATTCTGGTCTTGGAGTTACGGACTTCCTTCGATCCATGACAGTACAAAGCCTCACTGTCGAAGGGCTCAGAACTATCGGCCCTGTGGCAGAAAGGCTGGCTGACTTAGAAGGATTGGATGCTCATGGCCGTGCGGTGCGCGAGCGACTCAACGCACTCGACAAAATCTCAGAGAGCAATCTGGCATGAACTTTAGTACCGAGAACGATATTCTCAATCTCGCGCGCCCTGAGTTAAGGACATTGGTTCCTTATACGCCTGGCGCCTATGAGCCAGACTGCATTCGCATGAACGCAAACGAATCGCCTTACCGAGCTCTGGGAGATAACACGTCAAGGGGGCTCAATGTCTATCCGCCGCCGCGGCCATGGGAGTTACGAGATCGATTAGCGGAACAATATTCCGTGCCTGCGGAACAAATCTTGGTTACGCGCGGCACTAGCGAAGCCATTGATGTATTGATTCGAGGGTTTTGCTCGGCCCGAAAGGAAGAAATCATCATTTGTCCTCCGACGTTCGATATGTATCGACTCTACGCTGGAATCCAAGACGTACACGTAACCGAAATTCCTTTAATACGGGACCCTGATCCAAGACTCGATTTCGCTCTTGACACCAAAACATTAATCAACTCTTTGAATAAGCGCACTAAATTGATTTTCATCTGCTCACCAAACAATCCTACAGGTCGCTCTATAGCTGCAAGTGAGATCGAAACTGTTTGTAAAGCGGCCAGTGGAAGAGCCCTCGTTATTCTTGATGAAGCATATTTAGAGTTTTCAAATAAGCAAAGCTTACAAAGCTTACAAAAACGTTATCAACACGTAGTGTGTCTACGCACTTTATCGAAGTTTGTATCTCTTGCAGGCGTACGCTGTGGGGCCCTTATCGCAATACCAAAGCTCATTGAGTTCTTAGGTAATGTTTTACCGCCCTATACTTTTCCGACCCCATCCATAGAACTCGTACTAAAAGCGCTCTCGACAGACTCTCTGAAGATTTCTATGGAGCGAAATGCACTTCTTTGTACAGAACGGACTCGTCTTGCTTCAGCATTAGAGCGTATCCCCGTCGTAAAAAAAGTATGGCCAAGCGATGCGAACTTCTTACTTATTGAAACTCAAAACCGAGAGGAATTTAGTGAAACAGCTCAGCGTGCTGGCATTCTGGTGAGAACATTCGGAGAACAAAAACCATTAGACCAGTGTGTTCGAGTCACTGTCGGCCTACCTAAAGATAACGACCTTTTGCTTAAAGCTTTTTCGAAGTCCGATCACGACAATCTTTCCATAAGAGAAGAGAAACCCTGTAATGGCCAGTAAAATCCTTTTCCTCGACCGTGACGGCACACTGGTTTGCGAACCAGATGATAAGCAAGTCGATAGTCCAACAAAGGTACGGCTTATGCCTGGAGTCATTCCTGCGTTGCTACGTGCCAAGAATGCTGGATACGACTTCGTGATGGTTAGCAACCAAGATGGTCTAGGCACTGAAAGCTTTCCACAGGAATCATTCGAAAATACTCAGGAATATATACGAGCCTTGTTTTCTTCTCAGGGCATAGATTTCGCCGCAGAATTCTTTTGTCCACATTTCATTGCGGACGATTGCGCCTGTCGAAAACCAAAAATTGGGCTTTTAAAGACCTATTTGTCATCAGTTCGAGTGGATCGTCAACGCTCAGCTGTCATTGGAGATCGAGACACTGATTCCGAGCTTGCCGACAATTTAGGCCTACAGAGCTTTAGAATTTCAAGTGATGGCCTGAACGACGAGTGCTGGGAACGAATTGTGCATATTCTCCTTGACGAACCTCGCAGGGCTTCCGTTAGCCGATCCACCCAAGAGACACGTATAAAGGTTGAGGTTAACCTCGATCGAACTGGAAACACAGAGATTAGCACCGGGATAGGTTTCTTTGATCACATGTTGGAGCAGCTTGGAAAGCATGGTGGATTCGAGCTCACAATAAAATGCGAAGGCGACCTAGACGTCGATGAACACCACACAGTAGAAGATGTCGCCCTTGCACTAGGAAAGGCACTCAGAAAAGCATTAGGTGATAAACGCGGAATCCAGCGCTACGGATTTATGCTTCCTATGGACGAAGCTCAGGCGCGCGTCAGTATCGATCTAGGTGGACGTCCGTATGCGGTTTTTGATGGCAAATTTTCTCGCGAACAGATTGGAGGGCTATCAACGGAACTAGTCCCTCATTTTTTTAGATCTCTAGGAGAAAGCTTAGGTGCTGCGATCCACATTCACGTCAGTGGGGAAAACACGCACCATATGATCGAGGCTTGCTTCAAGGGTGTAGCACGCAGTCTTAGACAAGCCTTCCTCAGGGCGGGCAGCGAATTACCATCGACGAAGGGTGTGCTATGAACCAATCGCCCATCATCATTGCAAGCGGAGGAGCAAACTTGGCGTCTCTCCAGTTCGCGCTTGAGCGACTCGGTGTTATTGCCCCCGTAACAGAAAGCATAACGCAGATAAAAACCTCGAGTCATGTGCTCCTCCCAGGAGTGGGGACAGCACGTGATGCCATGACACGGCTCCACACCGCAGGGTTGGTTGATGTAATACGGAAACTCAAACAACCTGTACTCGGAATTTGTCTCGGTCTACAGCTTCTTTACAGTGGCTCAGATGAAGATGATGCGGAATGTCTAGGCATCATACCGGGGCAAGCTTATCGGTTTCCGCAGAGCGCTGAACTCCCTGTTCCTCAAATGGGATGGAATGCGCTCAAACGAGTTGCTAATTCGCCACTAATCGCTGGCATCGAAGATGGGGACTACGCATATTTCATTCATAGTTACGCGCTACCTCAAGGAACTTGCACCTGCGCAACCTCTGAGTACGGGAATATTTTTTCAGCTGTTGTACAGCAAGATAACTTTTTCGCTACCCAGTTTCATCCGGAGCGCTCAGCTCGTGTAGGGGCAAGAGTGCTATCTAACTTCCTGAGCATTTAGATACGGATCGAAACCATGGACCTACTTCCAGCGATCGACATCCGAGGCGGCAAATGCGTTCGACTATTGAAGGGTGATTTCCATCAGGAAACACACTACGAAACAAACCCCGCCGATCTCGCCCAGCGTTACGCTGATTTGGGTGCACGCTGGTTGCACGTAGTAGATTTGGATGGCGCTAAAGATGGCATGCCACAGAATCTTGATCTCATTGCCACTATGGCGCAAACAAAAAAAATAGAGATTCAATTGGGCGGTGGTATCCGGTCAGAAACAGATTTGATCCGTGCACTATCAGTTGTTAAGCGAGTAGTGATTGGCAGCCTTGCGGCCACCTCACCTGATCTAGTCGAACACTGGCTCAAAGAATTCGGTCCGAATCGACTAACGTTGGCTCTGGATGTTAGGCTCGATCAGAATAATGAACCATTTATTGCAACCCATGGTTGGACGAAAGACTCCAAACTTACACTTTGGGCAGCATTAGATCGTTATTCTCAAGTAGGCCTTCGCAACGTACTTTGCACCGATGTCGATAGAGATGGTGCGCTCAGCGGCCCTAATCTCAGGCTCTATAAAATCTGTGTCGAACGCTGTCCTGACATCTCGTTTCAGGCTTCTGGTGGTGTACGTAATATCGAGGACTTATGCGAACTCTCAAAAACAGGTGTGGCGTTTGCCATTTCCGGAAAAGCACTCCTGGAAGGATTGCTTTCAGATAAGGAGATGCAGTCATTCTTGCCAAGCGAATAATTCCCTGTCTAGACGTCAAAAACGACGTAGTTGTTAAAGGCATCCAATTTCAAAATCACCGTGTTATGGGCGACATCATAGAACTATCTTCGCGTTATCGGGACGAAGGAGCTGATGAATTAGTCTTTTACGACATTACGGCCAGCCCAGATGGGCGCACGGTGGATCGAAGTTGGGTGAATCGTGTCGCTGCTGTCTTAGATATCCCCTTTTGTGTTGCAGGCGGGATTCGAACCCTCACAGATGCGGAATCAGTGCTCAATCTCGGGGCGGATAAGATCTCGATTAATACCCCTGCACTGGAACACCCGGAATTGATCGAAGAACTCGCGTCACGTTTTGGGTCCCAATGCGTCGTGGTGGGCGTCGATAGTAGAGCTGAACCTGAAGACTATATGGTCTATCAATACACCGGAGATCCTGATCGTAGTCGTTCCGCTCAACGACGCACGCTAGACTGGATTAAAGAGGTACAAGACAGAGGTGCTGGTGAAATCGTGCTGAACTGCATGAATCAAGACGGTGTCCGGACGGGATATGACCTAGCACAGCTCACGCAAGTACGGAATATTTGCCAAGTACCCTTGATAGCCTCCGGTGGGGCAGGAGAAATGTCGCACTTCAAAGAAGTTTTCCAGAAAACGCGGGTCGATGGCGCACTTGCAGCCACTGTCTTCCACTCAGCAGCAATATATATACCTGCACTAAAAGAATATTTAATAGAAGCCGCCATAGTAATGCGCCCTCCCAATAATCTAGGAGTAAAGGCCAAATGAATACAACTTCGGGACAACTTGAGTTTCTTGCAACACTTGAGAGCATCATAAGTAGCCGACTGAATAACCCATCTGAAAGTAGCTACACGGCGCGGCTCGCGGCCGAAGGCAAACGTAAAGTGGCGCAAAAAATAGGTGAGGAAGCCATAGAGGTTGCGCTAGCTGCTGTATCAGAAACGCCAGAAAGACTCACTGAAGAAGTCGCAGATCTTCTTTACCACCTATTGGTGATTCTAAAAATAAGGGAAATCCCTCTCAGAGCAGTCATTGCAGAACTTGAAAACCGGCATACCGACTAAATTCGCTTTCAGATTCTACTTTTAAATCAAAAATTCAGTGGCAGGTTCTCTCAAATTGTATCGAGAACTCATCGAGTAGCCATAGGCTCCAACGTTGGCAATAAGCAGAATATCCCCTTCCTCCGTCTCCGGTAACAGCCGATCTGAACCAAGCCGATCACCTGTCTCGCAAATCGGCCCTACGATAGTTAGAACTTCTATCGCTGGATCTCCCAAACGGGAAAGATTCACGATCTCATGATAAGCACCGTAAAGCGCGGGGCGTATGAGTGAATTCATCCCGGTGCCCACACCCACGTATCGAACATCCCCTTTTCCTTTTTTCTGCGTTACACGTGTAACCAGCACGCCCGCCCGAGCCACAATAAATCGACCAGGTTCCAACCACAGTTGAGTATCTGGCGAAATTGTCTTAACACGACTCAATGCAGCGTCAAGTTGGTTCATGTCCAGAGGCCTCTCTCCCGGCTTTTCTGCAATCCCGAGACCACCACCAAGGTCTACATACCGAACATCCGGAAAAAGATCTCTGAGACTAGTTAATCGAGAACCTGTCCGTTCCCAGTTTTCCGGCTCTAGGATGCCGCTACCCGTATGAGCGTGTAATCCAATCACACGAGCCCCTGCAGCAACGACTAAATCTTTGAGTTCTTCGCACTCAAACAGGGGAATACCAAACTTCGAGTGGACGCCTGCTGTGCGAACATGCTCATGATGCCCTTGCCCCTGTCCGGTATCTATCCGCACAAAGATTTCCCTGCCTGCAAACAGCTTCGGCCAATGCCTGATAGGGTGAAGGTTATCAAGCGTAACCCAAACGTCCTGTTCAAGACCCCAGGCGTACTCTTTTTTTGGGGCAAAGTTAGGTGTGAAGAGAATCCTCTTTCGGTCAATATCCGGTAATAAATCGATCACACGTTGGATCTCTCCCGGAGAGACGCACTCAAAATTGACGCCTCCTTCATTGACGGTATTTAAAATTCCCGGGTGTGCATTTGCCTTCATAGAGTAAAACACTGAATCCACAGACTTGAGTGAAGTAAGCGCAGTAAGTGAATCACGCACACTATTTAGATCGTACACATATGCAGAATCATGCTCCTCAGCAATAGCAATCAGCTGTTCTCGCTTATTCGCCCACCATGGGAGCAGCAATGTTTTGGCATCTGGAGGTGGGTCTTGAAATTGCTCCCAGGTAGGGCCAAAAACGCTCCCTTCCTGAAACCTATTAACTAAAAGCCTATGCAAACGCTGTAGCAAGCGATATCCATGTTCGCTGTCCACCACAAAAGTAAGATTTAAATCATTGGCAGCTTGAGTAAGTAGATGCACCTTCTGCTCTTCAAACGCTTCAAGCACGGCACTAAGCTCATGGAGAATAGTTCGAATTCTCCGCCCGACTAGCGTAATTGCTGTGCAGTCTTGAATAATAGTTACTCGGCATAGCTGTCCTAAATCATCAGCAACCGCATCCACAACGGAAGAATCAATAACATTATTTCCAACATCAATCGAAACTGTGACATTGCTCTCTGATGTTGAAATAAGATCAACAGACAAACCATGCTTGCGGAAGCAATCGAAGGCTTCTGCCAGAAAACCCACCTGATGCCACATCTCCATTGACTCCATTGAGATGAGCGTAATTCCATCCCGCTGGGAGATTGCCTTGAGCTGCGGGGTGTCATCGCCAACAGCATTTGAAATCACTGTACCTTCCCACTCAGGATGGCTAGTACATCTTAAAAATAGTGGAATGCCTGAGCTTCGCACTGGAGTTATGCTACGAGGATGCAGGATCCCTCCGCCTGCAGAAGCAATTTCTTGAGCCTCACTGTAGTGCAGTTCTCTAAGTAGACGTGCAGTAGAAACTACTTTCGGATCTGCGCTAAAAAACCCTGGAACATCAGTCCAAATCTCTAAACGCCGTGCCTGAAGAAGCGCTGATAAATAGGCAGCAGAGGTATCTGATCCGCCACGCCCCAGAAGAACTGTATCATCGCGAGCATTACGTGCTATGAATCCCTGAGTCACTATAAATCCATCTATACCGACCAGTTCATCCTGCAACTCGATGCTTGGCTCAAACCGACACGCGGCAGATAAAAATTGAGTACGCTCTGTATAATCTGTATTTTCGCTGCTCTCCAGCAACATTCGTGCATCCCGCCACTGAGCTGCAAGACCATGCGCGCCGAGATAATTTGCACCGAGAGTCGTTGCCAGAAGTTCTCCACTAGCCATAACAAGCGCTTGCACTTGCGGGGCAACCTCCCCTGTTAAGCGAATCCTATCCAAAAGTTCTTGCAACGTATCAAAGTGCGTATCAAGTAAATCAGAAGCAACCCCTAACTCCGTTGCTAATTGAAGATGTACTGCACAAATTTGATCAAACTTTTCGGTTGTGTCATTAGACACCGCCAGCTCTAGTAATTCCTCAAGTGCATTTGTGATACCAGCCAAAGCCGAGTGGACAACAACAGGTATCAGGCCTTCAGCAACTCGCTGCTGTAGCAAACGTGCAATAAAATTCCAATTTTTGGCCGTAGCGACGCTACGCCCTCCAAACTTCATCACAACAAAGGGCGACTCAGGATTAGGTGTGTAAACACCATCAAACCCTGCGCTTTCGTGAACTCTAGTGTTCATGCTTACTCCACAAAAAAACCCGCCAAGCAAATCCTCAGCGGGTTTTCATCGTAACCGTGATCGCTTTTTGCTATGGCATCGGCACGAGTAACCCGCTGACAGTGCGCTTATGCACTACCACCATGTTAATGGTCCTCTTTTTGCAGATGCTATACATCGGTCGCAACTTATAGCCAACAACTCTTCAGGTCAAGAGACTGGGACATCCTGCCCCCCCTCAATCAGCACTAGCTTATGTCTGTCACAGCACCAAGCGAGGCCGAACTCACTAGCTTAGCGTATTTCGCAAGCAATCCCTTTGTGGTATACGCTGGCTCAGGGGTCCAGTTGCGTAACCGCAAATCTATCTCCTCCTTGGATAGCGTAACGTCAATAGTCTTAGTCTCTGCATCAATAGTAATCTGATCGCTCTCCGCAACAATGGCAATCGGCCCTCCTGCTGCAGCCTCCGGCGCAACATGACCTACCACAAACCCGTGACTACCCCCAGAGAATCTGCCATCGGTTATCAGCGCAACTTTATCGCCCAACCCCTTGCCAATGATGGCACCTGTTGGACTCAGCATTTCTCGCATACCAGGACCACCTTTTGGCCCCTCATAACGGATAACCATAACGTCACCAGCAATAATCTTGCCACTCAAGATAGCTTCCAACGCATCCTCTTCAGAATGGAATATCCGCGCTGGACCCGTGAACCGTGTACCCTCTTTTCCAGTAATTTTAGCAACTGCCCCTTCGGGTGCTAGATTCCCGTACAAAACTGCTAGGTGACTATCAGCCTTAATCGGATCGTCTAGCCTGCGGATAATATCTTGCTCCTGAGGATAGGGTTTGATGTGAGCCAGATTCTCAGTCAGTGGCTTACCAGTAACAGTAAGGCAGTCTCCGTGAAGCAAGCCCGCGTCTAACAAGATTTTCATTAGCGGTTGGATGCCGCCAATCTGAATTAATTCCGACATCATGTAGCGCCCGCTTGGGCGCAAGTCTGCTAATACCGGAACTCGGGCACCAATACGCGTAAAATCATCAAGGGTTAAAGCGATACTTGCGTCATGAGCAACCGCAAGCAAGTGCAGCACCGCATTAGTAGAACCTCCGAGTGCGATTACCATGGTTATAGCGTTCTCAAAAGATTCTTTGCTAAGAATATCGGAGGGCTTGATTCCCCGCCGAACTAGGTGCACTACAGCCTCTCCGGCCCGTTCACAGTCCGTCTTTTTGGCATCGGAAATAGCTTCCTGAGCAGAGCTATTTGCGAGACTCATTCCCATAGCCTCGATTGCTGATGCCATCGTATTCGCCGTATACATACCCGCACACGAACCAGGACCAGGAATAGCCGTTAACTCGACCTCTCTAAGTTCAGCTTCGCTAACACTTCCGGCAGCAACACCACCAACCGCCTCAAAAACAGAAATCACATCACGGTGCTTAGGGCCGGGCTTGATTGTACCGCCGTAAACAAAAATTGAAGGCCTATCAAGGCGCGCCATAGCCATGACACAACCCGGCATATTCTTATCACAACCACCAATTGTTACAAGACCATCAAATCCCTCCGCAGCCGTGACAGCTTCGATAGAATCTGCGATGACCTCGCGAGAAATTAGCGAGTAACGCATACCGGGTGTGCCCATGGAGATACCGTCGGATACCGTAATGGTATTGAAAATCACACTCTTCCCACCTGCAGCATCGGCACCAACTGCAGCAAGATCAGCTAAACCATTAATATGCATGTTGCACGGCGTTACCATGCTCCAGGTTGATGCAATTCCAATCTGAGGCTTCAAGAAGTCTTTGTCGGTAAATCCAACCGCACGCAACATCGCCCTGCTTGGCGCCTGCTCTAATCCATCGACAACAACTCTCGAATGCTGCCGGAGGTCAACTTTATCTCGTTCCTTCAACGGATGGACTTTCCTAGCTTGGTTAAAAACTCAGAAATCTTAGCGCTCGATGGTCGGGGCGACTGGATTCGAACCAGCGACCTCTTGCGCCCCATGCAAGTGCGCTACCAGGCTGCGCCACACCCCGACCGTAGTAAGTACTAGTGTAGCGAAAACACGAATGTGTGGGATAAAAATCGGATTGTATAGATCGATAAGCTCTTATCTGCGAAGCACCCTCAGAACTTCCTCAAGCTCAGTGCGAACTTGGCGGATGATCTGCTGGCTTTGACTCAAGTCATGCCGCGCCTCATCTCCCGTCAATTTCTGTCTGGCCCCACCGATGGTGAACCCTTCTTCATAAAGGAGACTACGTATCTGCCGAATAATCAGGACATCTTGCCGCTGATAATAACGCCGATTTCCTCGTCTTTTTACAGGTTTAAGATGTGGAAACTCTTGTTCCCAATACCGCAAGACGTGGGGTTTTACCCCACAAAGCTCGCTTACCTCACCTATCGTAAAGTAGCGCTTACCCGGAATTAATGGCAGTTCTGCGTTATTCCCGGGTTCCAGCATAGGCCTCTACCCTCGCTTTTAATTTCTGTCCAGGTCGAAAGGTAACGACACGTCTCGCAGTGATTGGTATCTCCTCTCCAGTCTTCGGATTACGCCCTGGCCGTTGATTCTTGTCCCGTAAATCAAAGTTTCCAAAACTTGATAATTTGATCTGTTCACCCATCGCTAACGCGACACGCAAATCCTCAAAGAACGAATCTACCAACTCACGAGCTTCTCGTTTATTGAGGCCAAGTTCATTAAATAACGACTCCGCCATGTCCGCTTTCGTCAGTGCCATATCGTTACTTTCTTATTGTTGCACCAAGCTTACGCTCTAGTTGCTTCGAAACTGAATCCATTACTCGATCAGCATCCAGGTCGTTAAGGGTGCGGGATGCTCCCTGTAAAATCAACCCTAATGCCATGCTTTTTCTACTTGACTCGATGCTTCCGCCGCGATAGAGGTCGAATAATTTAATTTCTCGCAGCAGTTCACCAGCCGCCTCTCGAGAACATTGAATTACTTGTTCACTTGAAATATTTTCATCGAGGATAACAGCAATATCACGCCGTACCGATGGAAATTTTGAATAGCTTTCATGAACAGGAATTCTTGAAAGCGTTGATTGTTTCAATTGCAACGCAAAAAGGATTACTGTTTTTTTTAATTCCAGTTGTTTTTCTAACTTGGGATGTAAAATCCCCAACCAGCCAATGGGGTCATCCCCCATGAAAATGCGAGCACTTTTTCCGGGTGTTAGAGCAGGATGTTCAACAGGAGAAAAACGCACTTTACCACTGCAGCCGGTTAACTCGAAAACAGCCTCCAAATCAGCTTTTATGTCAAAAAAATCAACCTCTCGGTCATCATTGCCCCAATGAACTGGCCATTGTGAACCAAGCGCCAATCCCGCTAAAACACTGGTCTCTAGAACACCTGAGGCATCCTGAGAGAATTGAGCGCCGGTCTCAAATAACCGGAGCCGCTCCTGCTGCCGACTGAGATTCTGTTTTGCGGTAGTAAGGAGTCCGGGCCAGAGAGATCGTCGCATGACGCCTAGCTCCTGCGAGATCGGATTGACCAACCGAATGGGTTTAATACCCGGATTAATGGCCGACTCTAGTTCTTCGTCAACAAAACTATAGTTAACGACCTCAGAATAACCGCGATCAACAAATAAATCCGTGATGCGCTCTTCCGTTACCTGTGTTTCAGTCGACATTCCAAGTCGATGACTACTTATTTCCGATATAGCGGGGATGGCGTCGTAACCGATCATACGTCCAATCTCCTCAATGAGGTCTTCTTCAATGCTGATATCAAATCGAAATGAAGGTGGAACAACTGACCAGCCCTTTTCAGTTTGCGTAATATTCATCTGTAAGAAGCTGAGTTTTTTTTCTACTTCTTTTTTTTCTACAGAGACCCCAAGAAGCGACTGGAGTCTTTCATGTCGTAAAGAAACGGGCGTCTTCAGAGAAAGGTGCCGTTTGCTCTCGGTTACTACAACAGGGCCTGGGTCTCCGCCAGCTATATCCAATAGAAGCTTCGTTGCGCGCTCAATAGCACGTACCTGATGTTCTGGGTCTACTCCCCGTTCAAATCTCAGAGAGGCGTCCGTCTGAAACCCAAACCGACGCGCACGGCCGGCAATCATCTCTGGCGAAAAAAAGGCAGCTTCAAGAAAAATATTCTGAGTCGATGATTCAACAGCTGTGCCTTGCCCACCCATGACGCCCGCCATCCCTATGGCGCCCGAGTCATCTGCTATAACCAGAATGTCAGGCTCCAAGGCAATCTCAGTACCATTCAAAAGATTAAGTTTTTCTCCCGACTTTCCGAACCGGACGGTAATCTTCCGAGCAAGCTTGCTTAAATCATAGCTATGCAGGGGTTGCCCCAGCTCAAGCATCACATAATTCGTCACATCCACGACGGGGTGGATTGGACGTAGTCCTGCGCGGCGCAGCCGCTCTCTCATCCACAGAGGCGATATGCGCCCAGTAGCTACGTTGCAGATAGTTCGCCCGACGAATCTCGGACATGCTTCCTTTGCAGCTAATTTGACATCAAAAGTAGTGTCAATCTTCGCAGGAACAGGATCAAAATCAGGCATAACAGGAGACGTATCGTTAAGCGCCGCAATCTCCCGCGCAATACCGATCACGCTGAAACAGTCACCACGATTTGGGGTTAGGTCAATATCAATCGTCGTATCTTCCAATCGCATATAGTCCCGAAGTGAAGTTCCTACGGGTGCATCTGAATCCAGTTCAAGCAAACCGGATGAATCCTCATCGAGTCCTATTTCCCGGGCTGAACACAGCATGCCATCTGAAACCACTCCTCTAAGCTCCATGGCCTCAATCGCCGTTCCATTGGGGGTTATAGCTCCTACAGGGGCAAAAGCAGTTTTCAGGCTCTTTGAGACATTTTGTGCCCCGCAAACTACGGAATACTGCTGTGTGCCGACACTCACTGTGCAGACTGTCAAACGGTCTGCATTCGGATGGGGGTGCACATCTAAAACTTCTGCTATGGCAATTTCGGGGGATATCGAATCTATTTGCTCGACAGACGCAACCTCCAGACCACCGACTGTCAGTTGCTCTGCAAGTTGCTCAGGGACCAGGTCAAAATTTACCCACTCCCGAAGCCAATCGAGATTTATACGCATTGCCTAAGCCTCAGGCGAACTGCTGAATAAAACGCAAATCATTTTCAAAGAAAAGTCGGAGGTCATCAACTTCATAACGGAGCATTGCAAGGCGCTCGACTCCCATTCCGAATGCATAACCGGTGAACTTTTCGGGATCGATGTCGACATTTCGCAACACAGCCGGATGCACCATCCCACAACCAAGAATCTCCAGCCAGTAACCGCTCTCGGATAGCACATCCACCTCTGCGGAGGGCTCCGTAAACGGGAAATAGGATGGTCGAAAACGTAACTTAACCTCGCGCTCAAAAAAGTGTGAAACAAATTCATATAAAAGAGATTTCAAATTAGCAAAGCTAATGTCCTCCCCGATAGCGAGCCCTTCAACCTGCGTAAACATCGGCGTGTGAGTTAAATCAGAATCGCGCCGATAAAC
>JAZAGZ010000066.1:0-11641 GCA_036231525.1 Pseudomonadota bacterium
CATTTTCGTTGGTCGTGTTGCCACTAATGTACTAGAGGAATCTACAGTTGGTTTCATCGCTACAAGTGGTGATCCCAGATCCAATGTCGACAACTCGTTAGCAGGCTTCGATTTCCTCTACAACAATACACGGCTACCGAACAACCGCTCACTCCAGGGTGAGGCCTGGTATCAACAATCTGATACCGAAGGCTTCGACGAGGATCAGAGTGCTTACGGATTTAGACTTCGTGCTCCTAACAGGCTTGGCTGGCGGGGTGGTATTGGAGTGAAACAAATCGAGGAAAACTTTTTTCCTGCTCTGGGATATGTCAACCGATCAGGGATTCGTGATCACACGCTGGAGGCCGGCTATGCTCTCCGCGTATCCGACCCGCTATTTCGAACCCTGTCCTTCGGGGTGGACGCAGAACGGATCGATCTGATCACCGGGGGTCTGCAAACTCAGGTTTTGACCTTGAGGGCTATGGAGTTTGAATCTCACGCACGAGACAGAGGGCATATTCGGATTCATGAAACAAAAGAGACGCTAACCGAGCCTTATGAAATCTGGGAACAGGGTGCTGATAAGGTGACCATCCCTGTGGGCGCTTATTCGTTCAGCGAAGCCGAAATAGACTTCCGCACAGGACGAGGGCGAACTTTCTGGGGAATTATTGGCTACCGCTCAGGAGAATTTTACGACGGACATCGGCAGAGAAAAACCGCTGGTATTGGATGGCGTCCTTCTGATCATTATCAATTTACACTCAATTACACCGTCAATGATGTTGAATTGTCCTACGGTGATTTTACAACTCAACTAGTCCAGCTTAGAAACGACATTATATTCTCTCCAACAATGTCCTGGAGTACGTTACTTCAATACGACAACATAACCGAGACAGTGGGAATCAACACACGGCTGCATTGGATTCCCAGAGCGGGCCAAGAAGGTTTTATTGTCTTGAACCACAACCTCCAAGATATAGATTTGAACAACCGATTTAAGTCAACGCTTGCTGATCTCGCAGTTAAATTCAACTATACCTTCCGATTCTAATCTCTTAATCACTTGATCGCGTCTAGAATACCCATATGTTTGGTAGCTCTAAAGTACAGGTTTTGCCGGATGTTATTAAAAAAACAGCAACGTTCTTACTGCACAGTCGCGTGTAGCCGGGGACAGCTAATCTGATGAGAATGATGCTATCAATGTGGGAAACCGCACTGCGGAACATGGTTGCTACCATTTCCCTGCTGGGACTGTGCGCACCACTCACTCTCGCCCAGAACAGCCAAACCGCCAATACCTCCGGTGGAGCCTGGATGGTGCAACTGGGAAGTTTTGGTGAGGAGCAAAACGCCCGTCGACTTGCCGATCGTGTGGCAACGTTTGGCCTAACCGCTCATGTATTCCCCTCTACCTCCAACGGAAGCTCGGTATTCAGAGTCAGAGTAGGCCCCACATCAAGCCGCCAGAGCGCTGCTGCCGTTGCAGCATTTTTAAGTGCAAACGGATTCGAGCAACCCTGGGTCTTAAACGAACCGGGACAAGTCGTGGTGTATGCCGCTGAGCCCTCACCAACTCCGGCAAATATTCAAACTACGACTCCCAGTGAAACTACAACTCCGGTAGCGCAGGTAGAAACAACACCTACACCTAGTCCCCTCGTCGTACAGGGCCAAAACACTGCACAGGCATCAATGAAAACCCTAGAGGCAATTCGTACGAATGAGCCTATCACCGTGGACGGTCGATTGGACGAATCGGTTTGGTTGCAAGCTGCTGTTGTCGATGATCTTCACCAGATTACTCCCATCGAATATGCGGAACCCAGCCAACAGACCCGCTTTCTTGTGCTCTATGATAATGAAGCCTTATACGTAGCTGCACGAATGTATGACGACGAACCCGAGCGCGTAACGGCCAACGTACTACGACAGGGAGGGAGCGACTCTTGGCGCGACGACCAGTTCAACGTCATCCTCGATCCTTTCAATGACAAACGCAATGGCTACCACTTTCAGCTCAATCCGAACGGCGTTCGCGAAGAAGGGCTGTTCAAAGGTCCCACCGCGATGCAATGGCAATGGGACGGTATCTGGCAGGCTGGTACTACGCAAGATGATCAGGGTTGGATCGCCGAAGCCCGAATTCCATTCAAGACTCTTTCTTTCGATCCAGAAGGCGATACCTGGGGCATTAATTTCAACCGCCGAGTTGCTCGAGTAAACGAGGAAGTGGGCTGGGTTTCTAGAAACAGAACTCAGAGTCCGGCTATTTCTGGAGAACTCACCAACCTGACAGGTCTTGAACAGGGCATCGGCCTTGATGTTGTCCCGTCCATTGTTATGAATGAACGGCGGGAATTCTTACCCTTCACCGAGGAATCCGTAGTCGAACCTTCATTGGACGTGTTCTACAAAATTACTCCTGCGTTAAGTGCTGCTCTTACATTAAACACAGATTTTTCCGCGACTGAAGTAGATGATCGTCAAGTCAACCTGACTCGATTCGGCCTTTTTTTTCCCGAACAACGGGACTTTTTTTTACAGGATGCTGACATCTTTGAGTTTGGGCGCCTTGGTCAGAGAGAATATGGCTCTCCGTTTTCCTCCCCACTAGCTGAGAACGGTCGTCCTTTTTTCTCGCGGCGCATCGGTTTGAGCACCACTGGACAGCCCGTGGATTTAGAGGCCGGAGGTAAGCTGACAGGCCGGGTTGGACGCTGGAATATTGGGACACTAGCAATCCAACAGGAAGCTTTTGAGGATATTCAATCTACGGATCTCTTCGTCGGCCGGGTCACGGCTAATGTACTGGCTGAATCCAGCATCGGCCTCATCGTCACTGACGGCGACCCACAATCCAATCTGGATAACAGTCTCGTCGGCGTGGACTTTGGGTATCAAAACACTCGGCTGCCTAATGGAAACACCCTAGAATCTGAACTCTGGTATCAACAGACGGAAACAACAGGACTCACTGGGGAGAATAGTGCGTGGGGCGCACGCCTCTGGATGCCTAACAGAAACGGCTTCAGGGGAGGTGCAGGAATCAAGGAGATCGAGGCCAACTTTAATCCTGCGCTTGGCTTTATTAACCGCAAGGATATTCGAGATCTCACGACAGAACTTGGCTACACATACCGGCCCAGTGGGCTAACTTTGAGATCGGTATACGGTGGTGGCATCGTGCAGCGAATCGAGCATCTAGCTGGTGGACTGCAAAGCCAGAATGCAAAGCTACTCGTAAATCTTGATAACCAAACCGGTGATCAACTGAGTTTTACTTATCAGAACGATAAGGAGGGGCTCGTTGAACCCTTTGAGATCTCTGAGGGCATCGTGATTCCTCCAGGCGATTATTCGTTCACCCAAACAAGTGTGGGTATAAACACCGGATATCATCGACAAATCGTGACCAACCTAAGTTACGGAACAGGTAACTTCTACGATGGTGATCGAAATAACATTACTGCCCAAATCGTGTGGATGCCAACACCGCATTTCAGAACTCTTATCAGCTATCAGTACGACGATGTGGAGTTAACTCAGGGTGACTTCAAATCAAGGCTAGCGCGACTTGGTCTTGATGCAATTTATTCAGCGAAACTTTCCTGGACCAATCTTCTCCAGTACGACAATTCCACAGAAACCCTTGGCATCAACAGCCGTGTTCATTGGATTCCTCAAGCGGGGCGTGAGATGTTCATCGTACTCAACCACAATCTTGAAGATCCGGATCTGGACAATCGATTCCACTCTACGGTTTCAGATTTTTCTTTTAAATTTAATTACACATTCCGGTTCTAACCACAAAATAGATTTGACTGATGGCCGCCAATCCTGTCGCAATTGATGACGCACGCTTGAGAGATCGGTTAAACCAATATACAAACTGATTCTAACTCGTGTAAATCTTGTCAATACTACGAGCTAGAACAAAATCATTTTCAGTAATTCCGCCTGCCTCGTGAGTGGTCAAATGTACGCGTACTTTATTGTAGACATTGAACCATTCTGGATGATGATTCTGCTTTTCAGCCACGAGTGCGACGCTTGCCATAAACCCGAATGCCCCAACAAATCCAGAAAAGGCAAATTCCCGAAAAAGCTTACCATTCTCAACCGTCCATTCAGGAATGCTCTCGAGGCATGCTGCAATCTCATCTGCGTCTAATTTATTCTGGTTGCTCATATTTTTTACAGGCTGTAAATGGGATTGTGGGCATAATGACCGATCTCGGTCGATAATACTAAACCAGCGATCCTCGTATCCCTCGATCAGAAATCGACAGTAGGCTGTCTGTCAGTACAATGTACCTGAACTTAATTCTAACGAATATTTTTGGAGCGCCGAATGAGTGGAAAAGTGCATGCAATCTACTCAACCGCAGTAGGTGGCAAACCGCTCATACCTCTTGGGCAGGGCGTCCTTGAAACCGGGCGTGGGCTTGTAGGGGACCGTTATTACCTGGGGACAGGAACACTATCAAAAAGGCTAATCGGCAAATCGGGTGTGGATATCACACTCATTGAGTCTGAGGAAATTGAGCAGTTCAACCACACACATAATTTATCAATTGGTGTAGGGGAACTTAGAAGAAATATCGTCACTAGTGGTGTGCGACTCAACGATCTCATCGGAGTAACCTTCTCAGTTGGGAATACGATGCTGGAAGGAGTCCGACTCTGCGAACCCTGTGCCCATCTATCGAAGATAGCAACCCCAGAGGTTCTGCCTGGTCTCATTGGCCGTTGTGGGCTACGGGCCCACATCATCACTGGGGGAACAGTGAAGCCCGGCGATGTTATTACGGCCACATGAACGCATTGGATTGTTCACTTAACCCGGAGTTGTTTGCTCACACTGCCATAATTTACTGGTAGGGTTCATTCAACTATGCTCACCAAAACATACTCTACTCAAATCACGGAATCAGATCATGTCATACACCCTGCTTGGTAAGGATTTCCT
This sequence comes from Pseudomonadota bacterium, assembly GCA_036231525.1. Lineage (GTDB taxonomy): Bacteria > Pseudomonadota > Gammaproteobacteria > Steroidobacterales > Rariloculaceae > UBA6522. Next base: position 4,964 of record JAZAGZ010000066.1, read on the forward strand.
CCCGCCCGACGTTCGAGCCAAGGTGACTGGGCGTGCCAAGTATGCGGAGGACTTTCAGGTTGAGGGGATGTTGTTCTGCAAGTTGTTGACCAGCCCTCTGCCTCATGCGCGTGTACAGAATATCGACGCCTCGGAAGCGTTAGCAATGCCGGGAGTATTTGGAATTCTTACTCCTGATGAGGTACCGACCCCTCCTCCGCCAAATCAAAAAATTCTGACAGATGAACCGCTTTTTGTCGGCGACCCAATCCTTGCAGTCGCAGCAACCAATGAGACAACCGCTCAGGATGCAATTGACCGGATCCGTTTAGACTATGAAGAATTACCGTTCACGGTAGATCCGCTTGACAGCCTCTACCCCGGCGGTCCGGATGCCCGCAGCGACGGCAACGTATTCAGCGCATTATCACGCAACCTGACGCATATGAAATGGAATGCGCGGGATTTTGCTGCCGTCGGAGAAGACCAGCTACCAATGGGGGCACCAATCGAGGAATGGAGCTTTGGCGATATCGAAACAGGCTTCGCTGAAGCAGATTTAGTGCTTGACGAGACTTTTACAACAGCTGGCGTATCGCATCACTCGATGGAACCACGCTCGGCAATGGCCTATTGGCAAAACGGCAAACTTTTCCTGCACGGTTCAACACAAAGCCAGACCGCAATAATGCCAGGACTCGCCGAAATGCTAGAAATGGATGTTAACGACATCGTTTATATTGCGGAGTATTGCGGTGGCGGTTTCGGCTCAAAATCCCGGGCCTACCCGATCATGTGCGTGCCTGCGCTTATGTCGCAAAAACTGCAGCGTCCCGTGATGATGCGTATCAACCGACATGAGGAATACTTCATGGGTTTAGCGCGGCCCGGATTTCAAGGACGTATCAAACTCGGTTTTCAAGCAAACGGGCGGCTAACCGCCGTAGATCTTTACATTGTGCATGAGAACGGACCCTACATCGGGTTTGATGATTTCGATGCGGCCGCCTCAACGGTCACACTCCTGTACCAACCACCTGCGATGCGTTTTCGTGCGGTACCAATCGAAACAAATACGGTCCCACGAAGCGCAATGCGTGGTCCGGGGGAAAACCAGATGGCTGTCGCACTTGAGCCATTAATCGATAAGGCAGCAAAAACACTTGGTTTGGATCGAATTGATATTCGCCGCATTAATGCCGCTGGTAAAGATGCAAAATATTATGCTGACCAAGGACCGGTCATGAGCGTCTACCAACGCGAAGCACTGGACAAAGGCGCAGCTCTTGCAAACTGGGAGGCAATGAAGGCCCGTAGCGGTCAACGGAATGGTTCAAAGGTGCGCGGTATTGGTGTAGGTCAAGCGTTTCATCCTGCGGGACAAAATGGTTTTGATGGATTGGTACGTTTGACACCAGATGGCAAACTCCATATCCATAGTGGTGCTGGTAACCTGGGTACTTATTCGCACAGCTCCACCTCCCGTGTGGCGGCTGAGATATTGAAATGCAGCTGGGAAAACTGTGTGATTCAACGTGGCGATTCACGCCGCCACTTACCTTGGAGCCCTAGACAATCAGGCAGCAACACCTCGTTCACGATGACGCGCCAAAATTATGTCGCGGCTATGAATGCGGTTGAGAAACTGAGGGAAATCGCCTCTATGGATCTGGGGGGCGCACCGGAGGACTACGACATCGGGAATGAGACGGTGTTCGCGATCGCCGACCATGATAAACACATAACCTATGCGCAAGCAGCAGCAAGAGCGATTGAACTCGGCGGCAAATACTCGGGCCATGAGGTACCGGATAACTTACACGACATCACTAAGGCCGCCGTAACGAATCTCGCCGGCACAGGACTAATTGGTGTGTCGAGAGATTACCTTTCCCGCCAAGGACTGATTGCAGGTACTGCTGTGGGCGTTATGGAAATTGAACTAGACACTGAAACGGGCAAGTACGAAATCCTGGACTATATTGGGATCATCGATTGCGGCACGGTTCTACATCCACAAAGCCTGGCCACACAGGTCAAGGGTGCTGCCGTACAAGGCATCGGAATGGCCACCACAGAGCGGCATATCTATGATCCACAGAATGGGCTACCTGCCAATATTGGGTTTCTTGGCTGTAAACCTCCTTCCTACCTGGACGTACCGATAGTGATGCAATGGGAAGCAGTCGAACTGGCTGATCCGCAAAACCCGGTCGGGGCCAAAGGCATGGGTGAACCCCCCCTAGGATGTGCTGCAGCAGCATTGGAGTGCGCAATCTCAGATGCCTTGGGCGGTGTCTATTTCAATCGGACCCCCATCGTTGCAGACATGATTCTCAACGCAGTGAACGGTCGTCAACAGTCCCACCGACCGCTGCAGGTAAACACCGCGTAACTTTTTCTCGTCATCTAACAATAAGAAGATTAGTCTATGAGTGGACTATCAGATGATTCCTCTTCACGCATGTTGATCCGTCCCGCTGGAAAGCACGACGTCGGCATCATTCTGGGATTCATAAAAGAACTTGCAGAATACGAACGCTTAACACATGAAGTCGTCAACAACGAAGCCTCTCTGAACCGCTTTCTGTTCGGTGAGCATCGTGCCGCTGAGGCAATCATCGCCGAACTTAATGAAACTCCAGTAGGATTTGCACTATTTTTTCATACGTTCTCGACTTTTTTAGGCAAGCCGGGACTATATCTGGAAGACCTCTACGTAAAACCTAATATGAGAGGCCAGGGGTTTGGCAGGCGCCTACTCCGCCATGTAGCCCGGCTAGCTCTAGAGAGAGGCTGCGGACGTCTTGAGTGGTCTGTCCTGGATTGGAATAAGCCGGCAATCGGATTTTATGAGAAACTCGGCGCTCAAGCGATGGATGACTGGACAGTGTATCGTTTAACCGGTGACAACTTGGATGCATTCGGCAAATAAGACCTAAAACTCAAACATATTTGCTGATAGAAAATGTAACCTAAGTCGTAATATTGTGACGATACCCTGCTTTACTAACCTGAATGTTACAAGCCCATCATGAAGAAATACCTTGCAATACTTAGAAAATAGCATTGCAGCGCTAGGACTAAATACATATTATCGGTCAGCGCTGGGATCACGATTTCACGGATTGCCATGAGACTGAGAAGATTCTGTAAACGCCTAGCCTTTGGAGTGCTGCTAACGGTTGCAGTAACCTTCGTGGCTGCACAAGGCATCGCCTTCCAGCACGACCTCGATCTGGACACTCATGCATCGGACCAGATTTGCGAGCTTTGTATCACGGTCGCCGTTCTGGGCGCAGCCAACGTCGGACAGACTCTGGTTGACTTGCAACCCGCCGACCCACCCGAGCTCAAAGTCGCCATATCGGCACTCCCCCTAGGGGGTCTTCAAAAAGATCATTCTGCCAGAGGGCCACCCACCGCTTCCTAAACCTGTTGATCTCTTTTTAACGCCGAGACCGCGAGGTCTTGGTTGCTTTGGCTAATCAGGAAGCTATTAATGGATTCGAAATCATTTTGTTCTCTACGTTCGTTGAGCGTTTTAATACTCCTCCAGATAGTTTCTGGTGTTGCCTTCACTCAAAGTGATTTTAGTGAAGAAGTTATTGTTAGTTCCCTGGGTGCAAGTAGCATAGATGAAATTATATCAACCACCGATATAGTTGAACACGAAGGTTTAGACAGAAACATTAATCGTAATCTCGGGGAGATACTCGAAAGTATTCCAGGTATTTCGTCAGCAAGTTTTGGAAGGGCGGTCGGGCGTCCTGTCATAAGAGGGTTAGGTGATTATCGGGTCCAGATTCTGGAAAATGATTTAGGGGGGGGAGATGTTGCTGCTACCGGTCCGGATCATCCACACGCTCAGAATGCGCTAGCGATCGCGAGACTGGAAGTTCTCAAAGGACCTTCGGCACTTCGTTTCGGGCCCTTTGCCTCTAGCGGCGTGGTTAATATGTTGTCAGAACACAAACTGCTTGATTTGGAAGCCGACAGTGGTGGCGATTTTTTATACGGTTACAGCTCTGTTGCTAAAGAAGATGCGTTTCATTTTCACACGCTGCGTCGAACCGGAAACTGGTTTTTTGGATTTTCTGGGCATAGCAGAGATGCCACAGATTACAAAATCCCGGGATTTTCGGAAAGCGACCTTTTCCATGAGGCCGAAGAACATGAGGATGAGGATGAAGAAGATGAACATGCCCGAATCAGGGGTATTGCCGAGGGAACTGGCTTAGATGAAAAGGGACTTAACCTTCATGCAACCTATCTTGTAAGTGATCTCAAAACGACTTTCTTTTTTAATACTAATGAATCTCTTTTTGGTGTTCCTGGGCATGTGCATCACGAGGAAGAAGAAGGATTAGAAGAAATTGTCCAATTAAACATGAAAAGAGATCGTGGGGGCTTTGAGCTAAACCGAGCCCTCTCCGGGCGTTTTGATAGCTTCCTGTTTTCGGGCGCTTTTACCGACTATAGCCATAAAGAGCTTGAGGATGGAGAAGTCAGCACCCAGTTTGAGAATGATTCCTTCAGCTTAAGAGCTGAATTGAATCATTCGCTGATCGCTGACCAAGACGGCTTATTTGGTTTTTCTCAATATGATGAAAATTTTGTTATACAGGGGGCCGAAAAATATCTCCCAACCGCAGAGACTAGTAAAACCGCTATTTTTGCCTTGCAAAATTATGAAAACGATCAAATTTTGTTAGAAAGCGCGGCTCGGTTAGATAGAGTCTCCATCAAACCCGAAGGGTCGTTGACACCATATTCCGATACGGTTGCCAGTTTTTCTATAGGCAGTGGTTACAAGGTAGCAGATGGTGTTTTAGTTGGCTTATCAGTTGCAAAAAATGCCAGAACCCCCTCACTAGCAGAACTTTACGCTAATGGCCCCCATATTGGACCGCAAGTTTACGAGGTGGGTAGTTTTTATGGTTCCGGTACTCAACTGAGAAACGAGATAGCTACTACCAGTGAATTCTATCTTAGGTACGGCAGAGACAGGTGGCACCTACATTCTTCATTATTTTTTAATCGGTTTGATAATTTCGTTTATGGGCATTTCACAGGGATAGAAAAAGATAGTCTTCCGGAAATTGAATACAGACAGGATGATGCAATCATCAAAGGGGCAGAAATCGAAGTAGAATTTCTTGCAGATCCAATAGGTATATTTGATATTAATCATGAGTTTGCTTTTTCCGCTATTGACGCTGAGCTAGATACGGGGGGAAATATCCCGCGAATTCCTCCATCAATCTTTCAATATGTACTTGAGGGGACTTCAGAAAACTGGTTGTGGCTTTTAAGACTAAAACACAGCGGAAAGCAAAGTGACGTTGGGACAAATGAACTACTAACCGAGTCATACAACACTGTAGATATTGAGGTGAGCTGGATACCAAGCAACTATGATGGAGTTACGCTTTCCTTATTAGTTAGAAATTTAGGCGATGAAGAGATCAGAAATCATACTTCCTATTTAAAAGATAGGCTGCCGGAACCGGGAAGAAATATTAATCTGACACTCCAGTACAGTTTTTAATATGTATGGCGGAGAGGGAGGGATTCGAACCCTCGAAGGGCTATTAACCCTTACTCCCTTAGCAGGGGAGCGCTTTCAGCCACTCAGCCACCTCTCCGATAACCTATAAATCATTGATTATTATAGTATTTATAAGGTTAGTAGTTATCACTCTAACCAAGACGATAGGGCAATAGTAGGGCAATTACCTTTTATTTCTGCCATGTAAAACCTTATTAAAGAGACAGTATAAAACATTCCATCCTTGCTCAAATCTATGTTCTCTCAAAAGGGGTACGCAGGATGCCACCCCCACCCCTACCCATATATAACTACTGCTCACACATTTCTAGCCAATTCTGGCCGTGAACCAATCTCAATCTAGGTGTACTCTTAGAAATCTAGAAAACCAGAGCTTGAACCAATCAAGCCAGTGATAGCAGCAGACTTGGGGAGTGAAGTTTGATAGGCCAAAGCCCAAATTGGTTTGACCGCCTGATTAATAGCGTATTAAAGGCAAAGGGGCCGTTGTGTCCAGAAATTTTTAGCTGCTATACGGCCGGTTGCGGCGGAGGTAGAGAACTTAGGTTATTACTGTTTAAAGCAGCTGAAGATGAGCTTGGTAAGCCTTTAGGCAATGAACACCCTCTAGAGCAGTTCAAAAAGTTAGAGCGATGCAGAAGTGCTGATTGGTTCAAAAGCCATTTTTATTACGAGAATTTTTGTCGGTCATATCTAGATCGTGAAACCGTTCATCTTTCATTGTCTAACGACCTTAGTCAGTGGTCGAGAGAAGCACGGAAAGCCGCCAACGAGAAATGGGATCAAATGTATGCGGAGGGAACCATAATTACAGCACCGGCTCGCCTTGAACAGGTTCGAGAATCTTTAAGAGAACGAGTAGCTGCCTTGTTCTGCGAGGGCCTAGAGAATTCACGCTATCTAGAGAGATCCACTGATTTCGATAGCCACTGGCCCTTTAATGTAGGTTCTAGACTAACTGACCACATTTATGAAACTTTCAAAAAATCCCATAACAGAGAATATGCACCCGAACTAATGCTCCCTTATCCGAACCTATATCAAAAAATGTGCCGAATGGAACAAGGTTCACCGTGGCGATCAAAAATCTATCGTGCTGCATAATAGAGCATTATGCTTTTATCACT
>JAZAGZ010000067.1:0-31709 GCA_036231525.1 Pseudomonadota bacterium
AACCGGTCGATGTGAGCCGCCGACAGATGGTGACTACACAACATTTCTGGACGCTGACAGCCTACGCGGTGCACGCATCGGAATTCCACGCGCAGGTTTCGTGGAGCCTAATACCGTAGTAGGTACCGAAAATCCTCGCGGCGGGATCAGTTCTGCACAATTCGAGTTGTTTGAGGAAGCAATCGCAATTCTAGAGGAAAGAGGGGCGGTCATTATCGATCCAGCAAATTTGCCTACGGTGCTCGATCCTGACCCAGAACGTAATCTTTTTCGATGGAATATCTGCGCGGGAGAAGATAAGACACGAGGCAACGATGAAGACTGCTCAATTGTATTCAAGTACGGCATGAAACGTGACTTTAATGCCTGGCTAGAATCTCTCGGCAGTATCGCTCCGGTAAGCTCGCTCACAGAGTTACGAGAATGGAATACAGAAAACGCACTACTCGGAACGATAAAGTACGAGCAATCACTACTCGATATCTCAGATGAGGTCGACCTAGATAGAGACCGTGCACGTTATGAAGCAGACCGTGAAAAAGATATCGAGCTGGCGGGCACACATGGGATTGACGAGGCTATCGCCGAACATGATCTGGATGCACTCCTGTTTCCAATGAATCGGGGCTCAAACGTTGCCGCCAGACCAGGGTATCCATCTGTAATCATTCCTTTTGGCATGGTGACAAACCAACCAGAACCGGCATTTCCAGAAGGCTTCGAAGCCCGACCTGGGCCGTTTGGGGTCTCCTTTACAGGACTCGCCTGTAGCGAGCCTGAACTAATTGGGTTGGCCTACGCTTTTGAACAGGCGACCCAGCGGCGCACCGCGCCATCAAGCACACCCTGACGTAACGATTACGAACTGACTCGTGAATTCAACTGAAAATGAGAGGAATGATGCTAAACGCACCTCATCATTCGACGGCTAGGTGACAATGCACGCAGTTCGATGTCTGAGCGAAACGATCGATTTCATGAGCCAGGTAATCAAAGGGAATAAGCTCAGCATGGCAGGCACCGCAATTCTGCTGTTCCCCCATAACGACTCGGTGTACACGTTCAAAATGAGAATATCCGGGGCGCGCCTCGCTCACGAGCTCCGGCAATCTGTGGCATGTATCACAAACTTCGACATCTGACGGAGAGAACTCCGGAGGCTCAATCTCCTCTGAAATCATTTGTGGTCTTGTTGCACGCAACTCGCGCGACTCGCCAACATGCCGCAACAAGGTTCTTCCGGCCACACGACCGGTAAGCATAGCGGGACCTAAAAACGTGCCCTCCAGACCTGCCGAACCATTCACTCCGACAAATCCGGTTAGCTCACCAGAGGCATAGAGTCCTGGGATCACAGTACCGTCTTCGCGAACAACCTGCATCTGATGATCTACAGTTACACCGCCCATACTCTTTCGAGTCATTGGGAAAAATTGGATCGCATAGAAAGGTGGCTGATCAATCTTTGCTAACGGAGAAAGTTCATCATTACTCTCGAACCGGCCAAAGTCTTCATCTACACCCCTCTCAACCATAGAGTTGTAATGGACAACAGTTGATTCAAACTTATCCTGATCTTGACCTATCAACCCTGCAAGCTCCGCGAGTGATTCAGCTTGGGTGGTAAGTTCTGGATTATCAAGAATTTCTTCCCGAATCCGTTGATAATCATCCCAGCCGCTACCTGAAACGTAAAACCCTTCATTCTCATCGTCGTCAAAGATAGCCCAATAGGTAGACGGGGTTTGAGCAACGACGGCAGCCAAAATCGCCTTCGTATCATTGATCTCATTGACAAAACGCTCGCCCTTGGTATTTATCCATATGGATTCTGAGTGACGGGAGGCGAGAGCACGACCCTCTCCTGGATAGTGGGGATGTGGGAGCCCCCATGGATAATTCCACTGGTGATCCATGCGATGAAACCCTGCTCCAACATCAGCCGCAAGACCATGCCCCGAGCCCTCTGAATTAAGACCTGAACCCACCAAGAGATCGCTAGGCTCGGCAAGGTACGCAGGCCAGAACCGTCTAACCATCTCCATGTTACTTTGGAATCCGCCGGTAGCCAGCAATACCCGATCCGCACGGAGCTCGGCTGTGTTACCAGTCCTTAAGTCTTCTCCCTGTACGCCGACAACCTGCCCTCCATCTACCACTAACTGATTAATCTTAAAGTTCCATCGAAACGTCACGTTCGGATAACGCAGTACTTCACTGTAGATAGGTGTCACAAGCCCAAGGCCACGGCCTTCGGGGCGATGGAAGCGAGGTACGCTATTCCCAAAATGCAGATTAACACCCGACCACTGAACCCCGAGGGATTCCAACCATACTCCAAGCTCTGTTCCAGAATGCTGAGTGTAATAATCGACCCAATAGGGATCCGGATCCGTACCCCATTCAAAGAAATCCTCGGCTGCGATTTCTGGCGTGTCTACAATACCCAACTCGCGCTGCCGTGCAGAGCCAACGATCGCCACGCCACCACCAGACATCACCGCATGCCCGCCGAATACAGACCACATGTCAACTATTTGCACCCTCACTCCGCCTTGCGCCGCCTCCAGTGCTGCAGAAAGTCCAGATATGCCAGCGCCGACGATGATGACATCAGCCTCAGGTGACTCCTGGGCGAGGCCCAATGAATTAATGCCGAAATTAAAAGCAAATAGCAGTACGGCGAGTACGCTCGTGTGCGGTATGCGGTCCATGTCACCCCGACTGGTGTGTTTTTATTTTCATGAAGCTAGGACTGATATATTGAAACACCAGGGCGGGTTAAAATTCCGCCAACATGCTCTGCTCGAGCGCGGAGACCTCTCCTCGGCTACTCAGGCGCGCCGGATAGCGCTTCGAGCGTCTCAAACAGTTCTTGAGGTGGCATGTAACCGCCGATGTGCGCACCACTATCCGTGAGCACCGTTGGTGTTCCACGGACGCCCACAAGTTGGGCGAAATCGTAATGGCTAGCCACAGGAGTCGCATCACACGTGTCCTCTGGAAGCCCGCCACCCAATGTGGCTTCGGTGTACGCGGTGTTTCGATCCGAAGCACACCAGACTTTATCAGCCTTATCCCAAGAATCCGTGTCAGGCCCCGTTCTCGGGTACGATAAATACCGGACTGCAATGCCCAGGGCATTAATCTGATCCATCTCACGATGAAGCTGGCGGCAATACCCGCAATCAATGTCCGTAAATACAGTCACCGTATGTTTCAGGCTCTCCTGAGATGGGCTGAACACGATCATGGTTTCCGGATCGATCCTCTCCAGAACAGCTGTCCGAGCTACAGCTCGTCTTTGCTCCGTTAAATTTTGATTTGAATTCAAATCAAAAAGATCGCCTTGAATAAAGTAACGCCCATCATCGGAAACATAGGCCACGTTGGAACCCACGGCGACTTCAAACATACCGGGAATTGGAGAATCATAAATTTCCTGTGCTTCAATACCGGGTAACGTTGCAGCCAGCTCTTCCTTACTCAATACACCGCTCTCGTCGGCCATAGAAACCATCGCCATTGCCATTGAGGAAAAGAGACATAATGTCCATTTAGCTTGCACTGTGATCTCCCCTGAGAGACTGACTTAATCGGCTAACCGAGCCTCCGCCAATAGGCGATATCAGGACGCCGTGGGGCAATCCTAGCAGATCTGGCATCATGCTTGGAATGCTTATCCCCGGGGATGGTGCCTGGAGTGCAGTTCTTTCATGCGCTCCTGAGCAACGTGAGTGTAGATCTGGGTCGTTGAAACGTCACTGTGCCCTAACAGCAACTGTACAACCCGCAGATCAGCTCCATTGTTGAGTAAGTGTGTGGCGAAAGCATGCCGTACTGTGTGTGGGGAGAGTTTCTTACTGATACCAGCTTTCTTAGCGTAACGCTTGATGATGTACCAGAACGACTGGCGGGTCATGCGGTCGCCCCGGCGCGTTGGAAAAAGGTACTCGGTCTGGCGTTTTGACAAAATTTTCATACGAGGTCCTTCAATAAACTCCTTGAGCCAGTTCTGAGCTTCATCACCCAATGGAATGAGCCTTTCCCGATCACCTTTGCCAATGATTCGGAGCACACCCTGATTCAGATTCACCTGAGATAGCTTGAGGTTAATAAGCTCGGAGACCCGTACGCCGGTTGCATACAGCAACTCCAGCATAGTCCTGTCCCGATGACCTAAGGGGTTGGCAATAATCGGAGTGATAAGCAACGCTTCAACCTCTTTCTCTGTCAAGGACTGAGGCAGCGAACGGCCTATTTTTGGCATAGCGATCTGAGAGGTGGGATCCTCTGAAATAACCCTCTCACGTAAAAGATGGCGAAAGAAACGCCTAAAACTGGACAACTGTCGACCTGTGGACTGGGGTTTCACACCACTATCAACTCGCCAGGATATGTACTCAAGAATATCTGCCGGAGTGGCGTGAACTAAATCAACTTTGCGACTTGTCAAACGTTGATTAAGAGCAAGCAAATCTGCACGGTATGCTCCGAGAGTGTTTTCGGAGAGACCGCGTTCCGCCCAAATGGCGTCCAGGAAGCGGTCTATAACAACCCCCGGATCTTGCGAAAGACCCGTCCCGGTATTAGTAGACGTTTCGTGCAAGAAGTTGTTGGCCATTTTAATGCCGCGCCCTCTTGTTAACAGTCGACAGTACCCTGTTGACAGTATCTTCGCCGGATATTCGGTTGTAGTCTCTTATGAGTGGATGCTTAGACACAGGTTAAATCTATATACTTCAGTGTATTAAACTGTGAAAGATAGCTCCCACACTATCACTACATAAGCTAAGTATCTCAATTGCCTCGGACTTACTGTGACCAACTTCACAAATAATTGAAACTATTAACATATGCAGATATTGGCCACAGAAAACATCTCTAAGAAAACTTGATCGGGCGCACCGAAAACCCCTGCTTTAACATGACCATGAGTGTTGCCACGATCCAAGTTCAATTAGTACGCCTTATATACGGGATTTATGCCTGGATTGCCCTGACCAGCGTCGCAATTCCGATGATGATCCTGCTGATTTTTACTCCGACACGGGTTGCCCGGCGCCAGGTGGCCCGCTGGTGCGCCCGGCTATTTTTCCTGCTTATAGGTAGCCCGGTACAACTCAAGGGCTCTCAGAAACCACTAGCCTCACCTTGCATTGTGATTGCCAATCACGCCAGCTACCTGGACGGAATGATCCTAACTGCTGCTTTGCCACCGAACTTTACGTTTCTGATTAAACATGAGATGGCCACCCTCCCCCTGACAGGCTTTCTGTTAAGACGTATCGGCTCAGAGTTCGTGGACCGGAACAAAGACTCCCATAGAAAACAAGTTGTACGCCGTCTGTTTAGGGCCGCAGAAGAAGGAGATGCACTAGCATTCTTCCCCGAGGGAACATTTGACAGAACTCCCGGTCTACGACGATTTCAGCTGGGAGCATTCAGCTCTGCCCGCCGGGCCAAACTGCCAATCGTACCGATTGTAATTACAGGGTCCCGGGGCAAATTGCCAGCAACCTCTTGGATCTGCTCGCCGGGACCTCTGTCAATTCAAGTCTGCGCACCTCTATACGCCAATACATACACTTCGGTTCAGGAGTGGGTCCATGCCTCCCGGAAGGAGATGCTTAAATGGCTTGGTGAACCTGATCTTGCGTCCGACGAAGAGCTCTAATGGCAAAGCCTATCTGGAAACCACCGGTTGAGCGCATCGCAAACAGCAACCTTCAACGCTTTTTAAGCGTGCACGCGGACAAACTGACATCACAAAACTATAAGGCTCTCTACGAGTGGAGCATCAACGAACCCGCAGAGTTTTGGGAGGCTTGCTGGAATTTCTGTGAAATTAGCTCAACGAAACCCTATGAAAGCGTTCTAACAGAGCCTAATAAAATGCCGGGCGCACGGTGGTTTGAGGGCGCCTATCTTAGTTTCGTCGATAACATGATGTGCGCTGAACACGAAGGTACCGCAATCGTCTTTTACAGTGAGACGGGGAATCGCATTGAACTCAGCTGGGAGGAATTACGCCAACAGGTAGCGAGCGTCTCTCAGGCGCTAGAGTGTTTTGGCGTTGGCCCAGGTGACCGTGTTGCAGGACTCCTTCCTAACCGCCCCGAGGCAATAATTGCGATGCTGGCAACCGCAAACTTAGGTGCTATCTGGTCTTCCTGTTCTCCAGATTTCGGGCCGAGTAGCGTACTGGATCGCTTCGGGCAAATCGAGCCCAAGGTCATGTTTGTGACCGATGTTTACTTCTATAACGGCAAAGCAATCGATTGTCTTCCCTGTGCAGTTCAAGTGTCTGAGCAACTCGACACACTGGAAGCGCTCATCGTTGTTCCTTGCCAAAATGAAACACCAAATTTGACATGCCTGCCAGGCGCAAAACTTTACGCCGATCTCCTCCTAGGCACTACAAAGCCGCGTTATGAGTCTTTCCCCTTTGCCCATCCCCTCTACATTATGTATTCCTCTGGCACAACGGGCATTCCAAAATGCATTGTGCATGGTGTCGGCGGAACACTAATTCAACATAAAAAGGAACATCTGCTGCATTGCGATATTAAAGCAGGCGATGCCGTGTTCTACTTTACAACCACTGGTTGGATGATGTGGAACTGGCTAGTGTCAGCACTTGCAAGCGGTGCAAAACTTATACTGTTTGATGGCTCACCCTTCCACCCTGATCCCGGAATATTGTGGAGAATCGCCGAACGCGAACACCTTACACTCTTTGGAACCAGCGCTAGATATCTCAGTGCTCTGGAAAAAACTGGGTATAAGCCGAGAGAGAATGTATCGCTAGAAAACCTTAGCAGTGTGCTCTCTACTGGCTCGCCCTTGGCACCATCCAGCTACGACTTCGTTTATGAAAGCGTAAAGCAAGATCTGCAACTTTCTTCAGTTGCAGGAGGCACAGAGCTCATTTCATGTTTTGCAGTTGGGAACCCTACGCTCCCCGTATACCGTGGAGAGCTTCAGTGCCGTGGCCTCGGAATGCAGATGGAGATCTTTAACGATCAAGGGGAATCCATTCGCGAACAAAAGGGTGAAATGGTGTGCACAGCTCCATTTCCTTCCATGCCGATCGGATTCTGGGACGATCCTGACAACGTAAAATACCATGCGGCTTATTTCGAGCGCTTTCCAAATGTTTGGTGCCATGGTGATTATGCGGAACTGACGAAACACGATGGCGTAATCATCCACGGTCGCTCCGATGCGGTACTTAACCCAGGGGGAGTACGCATAGGAACTGCGGAGATCTATCGCATTGTCGAGCAATTTCAAGAGGTCTCTGAAAGCATTGTTGTCGGCCAGGAATGGGATGGAGATGTCCGAATCGTTCTTTTTATCCGATTACAAACCGGCTTCCAATTGGACAAAAAATTAATGCAACGGATCCGTGACGCCATGCGGCAACAGGCCAGCCCACGTCACGTACCAGCGAAAATTCTTGAGGTGCCTGATATCCCGAGAACCCGCAGCGGAAAAATTGTGGAAATAGCGGTCCAGCACGTAGTGCACGATCGCAGAGTACCCAATACCGATGCACTGGAAAATCCGGATGCATTGGAATTTTTCAAAAATCGGGTTGAGCTAAACGAATGAGCTCTTTCTTCACACATTACCAGCACCGCGTGGATACCGGGGAAATTTTGCCGGACCCGCATCAAATAACGGCAGTTCAGGCGCTTCAGGATGTTTGTAACTCTATGATCCTGACTGGTCCCCGACCGCGTCACAGTTGGCGCCGACATTTGGTTAAGCTATTGGGTTCTACTGCCGCTCCGGTTCGCGGGGTGTATTTGTGGGGCGGTGTTGGACGTGGCAAAACGTTCCTAATGGATCTTTTCTACGACTGTCTACCCTTTGAAGATAAGCTTCGCGAACACTTCCATCGCTTTATGGGTGGGATACACGAAACACTCAAAGAATTTCGCACATACCAAAACCCACTCCAGCTGACAGCAGATAGGTTGGCAGAGCAGACTCGTATTATTTGCTTTGACGAGTTTTCCGTTACCGATATAGCGGACGCTATGATTCTCGGTACCCTTTTTGAGGCACTGTTCGAACGAGGGGTGACCCTTGTAGCAACCTCCAACACAAAGCCAGATGACCTGTATAAAGAGGGGCTCCAAAGGCAACGCTTTCTACACGCAATCTCTCTGATCAAGCAACACACTTGCTCAGTAGAGATGAATGGGTTGCTGGATTACCGGTTACGTGTTCTGGAACGGGCCGATGTGTACCAGGAACCCATAGGAGAATCGGCGGATCAAAAACTGGCCGAATATTTTGAAGCCATAGCGCCAGATGAGGGTGAAAGAAATCTACATATTGAGATCCTCGGCCGGACGATTGAGGCAAAACGTGCGGCAGATGGGGTAGTTTGGTTCGATTTCCCACAGATTTGTGACGGCCCCCGCAGTCAGAACGACTACATTGAATTATCCCGCTGTTATCAAACCGTACTCATATCAAATGTCCCCCAATTCACAAAGAATCTAGAAAATCAGGCGCGGAGATTTGTCGCTCTCGTGGATGAGTTCTACGACCGGCGCGTAAAATTGATTTTATCTGCAATAACGCCCTTACAATCTCTTTACATCGGAGAGCGTCTAGGTCTTGAATTCCAGCGCACTCAAAGCCGACTAGAGGAAATGCAAAGCCGTAGCTACCTGGCTTCGCCCCATATTCCATAAAAAAACCAAACAAAGGTCTAAGTCGCCTAACATGGGCATTGATCAAAGTGCAGGACAGGGCTCAGAAGTTTTTCCCGCCTGTCATGATGCAGTAGATTGAGCGGCTAGTTGATATAGAGGGCCGATGTCCGAACAATACCTCCACCATGACTAATAGCAATACTCAAAAAACGGGAACTCTTGTCTTGGTGCGACACGGCCAGAGCGAATGGAATCTCAAAAACCTGTTCACTGGCTGGACAGATGTGGATCTAACCAAGCAAGGAATTGAGGAAGCCCGCGCGGCCGGTCAACTCTTAAAAAGTGAAGGACTCACATTTGATCTTGCTTTCACGTCCGTGCTTACCCGTGCGGTTCGGACGCTGTGGCTGATTCTTGATGAGATGGACCTCATGTGGATTCCTGTAGAACGAGATTGGCGTTTGAACGAACGCCACTATGGTGAGCTCCAAGGGCTGAACAAAGCCGAAACCACCGCGCAGCATGGCGCCGAGCAGGTAAAGATCTGGCGCCGTAGCTATGACATACCACCGCCTGCGCTATCGGATGATGACAGCCGACACCCCAAAAACGATCATCGGTACCACGGACTCGATGTTGCTCAACTGCCTGGCGCAGAATCTCTAAAAACCACGCTGGATCGGGTGCGCCCGTGCTGGGAGGAGCTTATTGCGCCTAACCTCAAAAAAGGGCGAAATGTGCTGATTGCCGCTCATGGGAATAGCTTGCGGGCTCTGGCCAAAATGCTGGAGGACATTTCAGAACAGTCAATCACAGAATTTAATATCCCGACGGGTGTGCCTCGGATCTACGAACTGGACATCAACCTGCAACCATTGCGAGCAGAATATCTTGGGGACAGCGCGGTCATCGCCGCTGCTGCTAAAGAAATTGCTAACCAGGCGAACTGAACAATGCTCTACGATTTAGGTAAAGATCGTGTTGAGACCACTGGTGATCGTTACTTCGTTGCTCCGAATGCTGCAGTCATCGGGCGGGTAACTTTGGGAAAAGACTCAAGCGTCTGGTTTAGCTCGGTGCTCCGGGGTGACAATGACACCATTACTATTGGCGACCGATGTAATATTCAGGACAATTCCGTTTTTCACGTAGATGCTGGTGCTCCGATTGTTCTAGAAGACGAGGTGAGCATTGGCCACTCGGTAACTATTCATGGCTGTCACATTGGGGCCGGATCTCTGGTCGGGATGGGTGCGACAATTCTCAACCACGCAATTATCGGCAAGTTTTGTATCGTGGGTGCACAAGCACTCGTTACCGAAAAAAAAGAGTTTCCGGACAGATCGATGATTCTTGGATCCCCTGCACGGAGAATTCGACAGGTTACAGACGAGGAAATCGAATACATGAAATGGACCGTCGAACATTATGTGCTGCGCAGTCAGCGCTATCAAAAAGAACTCTCCCCCCGATAAATGATTATGCGCTGGAGACACAAAGCTTTGTGTCTTACCACTACTCAGACTCCGGCCAGATACGAATCAAACCCTCCTGAGCAGTCGAGGCAACAAGCGTTCCATCTGGCTTGAAAAATCGGCCCATTGCCAACCCTCTCGCCCCAGAAGCGTTGGGGCTCTCCATAGAATATAAGAGCCACTCGTCTACCCGAAACGCGCGATGAAACCACATGGCATGATCTAAACTTGCCATCTGAACATTACCTGCTTCCCAGCTAATCTGATGAGGCAGGGTTGTAGTCCCGAACAACTGGTAATCTGAAATATAAGCTAATAGATTGCGGTGCAAGTCCGGATCATCTGGTAACTCGTCAACCGTGCGAATCCATACGTGTTGTACAGGCTCTCTCGGTGCACGTGTAGTGGGATCCATAGGCTCTACAGGACGCATTTCAATAGGCCGTACACGTGTAAGAAACCGACGCATTTGTAGTGGTACGGTTTTGAGAACGTGCTCTGCAACATCACTCAAGTCCGCAACGTCGTCCGGACCTGGTACGTCCGGAATTTCCGCTTGGTGTTGTAACCCTTCTTCTGGCACCTGAAAAGAAGCCGCCATATTAAAGATAGGTCGACCATGCTGGACCGCAACTACGCGACGATTACTAAAACTCTTACCATCCCTGGCACAATCCACTTCATACAGGATTGGTGCTTTTACATCGCCCGGGCGCAAAAAATAAGCATGCAGCGAGTGAACATCTCGATCCTCAACTGTGTAATTTGCGGCCGTCAGAGCCTGGCCTAGTACTTGTCCACCGAACACCCGGCGGCTACCAATATCACGACTTTCGCCACGAAAAAAATTGTCTTCGACCTGCTCAAGTTCGAGCAGTTTCAGAAGATCCATCAGAATTGTCTGCATCAGTTCGTGTCTTCACGATTCAGGCGCGCGATTAAACTGGATGTATCCCAACGCTTACCACCCATATGAACCACATCCGCATAAAATTTGTCCACCAGCGTAGCGACAGGGAGCTCCGCACCATTCCGGTGTGCTTCTTCCAGACAGATACGGAGGTCTTTCCGCATCCACTCAACGGCAAACCCAAAATCGAATTCCCCTGCAATCATCGTTTGCCAACGATTATCCATCTGCCAAGACTGCGCTGCTCCCTTACAAATAACCTCTACGACCAGTTCAGGCTCGAGCTCTGCTCGCATGGCAAAATTCAATGCCTCAGATAAACCCTGGACAAGACCCGCAATAGCTATCTGATTCACCATCTTCGTAAGTTGGCCACAACCGGTGGGACCTATCAGCTGCACAGTTTTCGCATAAGACCGCATTAGCGGTTCTGCGCGCTCAAAGCCATCTCTTTCGCCACCCACCATTACCGTTAAATTCCCGCCTTCAGCACCTGCCTGCCCTCCGGATACCGGGGCGTCCAAACAATGGATCCCCCGCGATTCTCCAGC
Organism: Pseudomonadota bacterium; assembly: GCA_036231525.1. Classification (GTDB taxonomy): domain Bacteria; phylum Pseudomonadota; class Gammaproteobacteria; order Steroidobacterales; family Rariloculaceae; genus UBA6522. The sequence continues at coordinate 11,612 of JAZAGZ010000067.1, forward strand.
CGCCGCAATCTCCCTAGCCATGTCAGCAGAAGCGGTTGTGTGATCCACGAATAGTGAGCCAGGCGACATCACGTCGATCACGCCCTGTTCAAGCACAACCTCTCGCAGATCCGGGTCATCGCCTAGGCAAGTGAACACAGCTTCAGCCTCAACCGCTGCATCAGACGCACTCGTGGTCCAGGTCCCACCATACTTATCGCACCAACGTTCAGCCTTCTCGGTAGTCCGATTGAAAACAGTAACTTCCAAACCTGACTGCCGTAGCCATCCCGCCATAGGAAATCCCATGACACCAAGACCGAGAAAAGCAACTTTTTTAATCAAGGAGAGCTCCGCACCTTTGACCGAACCCGTAGACAATTCATTGTTACCTTAGCATCGCCGCTATGGAGTCAGCAAAATCACTCATATCGCTCGGCCCCGCTAAGTTGCCCTGTCGAGACAGCGCCCAGAAATAGCTCAGTAGAAGCTGGAGACGGATAACCTCGTCCAATTGTACTTGGCTAAACGGTATAGACTCGGTATCGAAGTACATCTCGACTAAAAGGTTACGCTCGGCTGCATCGTAGTTGTTCATCCCCGCAAGACTTGCAAGATCCAAAATCGGATGCGCGTAAAGTGCGTATTCAAAATCTATAAGCCAAAGCTCTCCGTCATCGAGAATATTAGCTGCAACAAGATCATTGTGACAAAGAACGCTTGGAAGAAAGTTAGTCTCATACATACTTGCCAACTGTTGAAGTTCTCGGCCCCAACTTTGCTCTTCAGCACTCAAAACCCCACTACGATTCTTGTAACCCTTCGAACGAACCGCTTCTTCTAGATAGCATTCCGAAAAACTAATTGGATTAAATGGATTTAGCTTTGAACTGACTTCCACGCCATGAAGCAACCGGAGTGTCGTCGCAACTCGTTCAATATTCTCAGGGAGTCGCGCTTTTTCTGCAGTCCACGGCACAGCGTTTTCCATGTATTTCGTGATAAGGGCACCGATATCGGGGTCATGGAGAACAACATTGGGTGTAAGTCCAGCCTGAGCAACTGCTATTAACAAGCGTTCTTCAGAACCTATATCGAGGGTTTGAAATCGAGTTTCTTCGGTTTCGCGCTGGAAGCGGACCGCCCAGCTATTTGCATCATGGCTAACACGAAAACTCCGATTGCTGAGTCCGCCCGAAAGCGGCTCGACGAGCAAATCAGCGATATCAACGTTCAACAGGTTGCACAACCGAGCAATGATGTTCGGCTCTAAACCTGTCTTATACATGTCCACCCTGAATGCAGGATGAAGAGTTTTGATAATCACGCCACCAACTTCTGAAGCCAATAAAAATCAAAATGATATATAAGAAAAATAAGAGCGCTGTAAGATAAAGCTCACGCGCTACATAGAGATAGATCGAAATACTGTCGATAACAAACCAATAGATCCAGTTCTCTAACACCTTCCGCGCCACCATATAAGTCGCCAGAATGGCCGCCACAGTCGTAAAGGAATCAGCATATGGGAAGGCCGCTCCCGTGTGACTCATCCCCCAACCTAATAGCATGGACACCCCTAGAATACCTATCAGGGCAATAAAGTGCTGACCAAAACCCCACACATGAATCCGCACACCAGAGCTCTTCTCACCCCCGTAGCGCCACTGGCGCCAACCATAGACTGCCATTGATGCGTAAAAGACCTGAAGGACGGATTCCATGTACAAACTAGCCGCAAAAAATAAGCTCATGTAAAGACAAGAGCTCAGCAATTGCGCTGGCCAACACCAAATATTCTGCCGAATGGCTAGGACAAGATAGGCCACTGCTAAGGCAACGGCCGATATCTCCGTCACCGACAACACTTCGATTGTGGTCGACAGATTATCGATCACCGAGTGCTGTGGAAAACATGATGCAATTAAATATCTGGCGAGTATTAAAAATCATAACTAGCCGTGACTCCAAAAACTCGAGGTGCGCCATACTGATAGTAGGTTTCGTTGATCCAACCCTTACGCGGATCATTCCCAAAATAAAGTCCGTGTACCGCATAATCTTTGTCAGTCAAATTCCGTCCCCAAAATTGAAACTCAGTCCTGCCAATGCGATAACGCAAACTCGCATTTAAAAGATCGTACCCACTTATTCTTTTCTCATGATAGTAACCAAACCTACTCTCATCGCGCCCCTCCAACTCAATGCGAGCGCTCAGCCGCTCATTAAACGCAATGCTGGCCCCTAAATGGTACTGCCACTGTGGTGACTTCGCCTGATCAATATTTTTCTGAACTATAAAATCATCCACATCTAGGTCATAGGTTGTGATTTGATCAACCTCAGTCTCCAGCCAACCGAAAGAGGAAAACAAACGCACTCGATCCGAAAACTGATAAGTTGCCTCTGCTTCTGCACCCCAATTGTTCCCGTCAACGTTATCCAAAAACCCGAGCCACAGATAACTCACACCATCGTACATCCAAGATTCAAGCTGTGCGTTATCCCTACGCATGTGAAATAAAGCGGTGCGCAGAACTAACTGGTTATCGAGATAAGATCCCTTAAGCCCTATCTCCTTATTCAAAAGTGTCTCACTTCCCACATCCAGCCTGGGTTGAATGAATGATTGGAAAATAGGTTGCATAGAGGGGAAGTTCGCACTGACCTCCGTGTTAACACCCCCGGCCTTGGAACCGCGGGATAGTGTCGCGTACAGAAGAGAGTTGTCTGCGACTGAGTAGGTTAAAGTCAATTCACCGCTTTGAAGATCATCATCACTTGTGGACTGAAGACCGATCGTATCCCGATAGCTATCGCCAAAATCCTCGTAGCGTAGGCCAACAGTCAGACCCAGCCGGTCATTGATAATGGTATCTAGTTGACCGTAGATAGCTCGTCGATCTGTACCGTAGAAACTAAAAAAATCGCTGGAGGTCTGTCTGTGTAAATCCTCATCCCGTTGCTGCACGTATGCTCCTAGCACGTACTGAGTATCACTTGAAGCACCCCATAAAAAATCCCCCAGGAAACGCACGTCCAGAGATATTTCATCCCTCTTTCTGAGGTAGTTATCCGTCGCGGAATAAAAATCCAAGACTGGATCGCACAATGTTCCGTCACAAATGCCGACAAATGTCCAATCCTCATCAAATCCATAGTCCAGATCGCTGTCCAGCCAGGTTGCTACTGCCTCCAAAGCCGCTGATTCTCCCAACTGCCACATCCCTCGAGCAGCCAGAGCCAGAGTCTCCTGATTATCGTGCCCAGGTTTATCTGACAGTGTGTTTCTGGAATTCTCGAGTGAGTAAGCGTCGTATCCGTTTTGGCCGTCAAAATAGAGCGCGGTCAAACCATAACTGGACTCGTCATTTGGATCGAACTCGATGCTCGCGCGAATTGATGTTTCATCGTATCCGTTAGTATCGTTTCGATTCAAAAATTGATTGTTGATATAACCGTCACCTTTATTTTGGTGCACCGCCAAACGTCCCGTTACAGCCTCACTCATTGGCCCGCTTATCACGCCTCTAGTGTGCCAACTACCATAATCCCCGACACCTATCTGCGCGTAGCCTTCAAATGACTCGGTCGGGCGGTTGCCGCGGATATTCACCATGCCGGCTAAAGCGCTAGTTCCGAACCGCGTTCCTTGTGGTCCGCGAGCAACCTCTATCTGTTCAACGTCAAACAACATGCCCACATTAGCAGTCCCGCCCAAGTTGATGCCATCGACCATAATCCCCACAGCAGGAAAGTGCTTGGGATCGACGAACTGTTCCAGATCCCCAATCCCTCGAATCTGCACGAACCGGGCTCGAGAGGCACCGCTTGAATAACTAATGTTCGGTGAAGTGCTTAACACCGACTCCAGATGCTGAGCTGCACGATCATCGATAACATCCTCATTGATGACCGTAACACTCCCCGGGCTGTCCATTAGATCGTTCTCTCGAAACCCAGCCGTCACAACAATTTCTTCAAGGGCAGGAAGCGAAGTGCCCTGCTGCGCGAAAGTAAATGCTGGCCAACAGTTCATAGAAATGAATATTGCGCCGAGCACTCTGCTTCTCGGAAAACAATAAAAAACAATTGTCATCATGGCGGCTCTCCTCCGTGAAGAGATCCAGTCCGTATCGCGAGTGGGAATGCTTCGAAAAGTTTCCGTTCCTACGCCGGTACTAACCGGATCAGGTTCTCAGGGTTAGCTGACTTGTGGATCAGCTTCTCAGGCCTTTTAGAGCCACCCCTCGGTCGCTGCAGTTGGTATTTAACCCTTCTCTTTCAGCCGAGGCAAGAGTTCTGCGAGATTACATGGTCGTGTGCGATAGTCCAGCTGTAACGAAATTATTTTGTCCCAACCTGTAGCGCATGCGTTCGTCGACCCGGGAAGACAAAAGACATAGGTACCATTGGCCACACCAGCCAAACATCGAGACTGTAGGCTTGAAGTACCGATCTCCTCATATGAAATTGCCCGGAATAGCTCACCAAACCCGTCGATTTTCTTCTTCAGTAATGGCTCGATTGCCTCCGGCGTCCCATCGCGCCCGGTCACCCCCGTGCCACCAGTAGAAATGATGACTTCGACCTTGTCGTCGGCGATCCACTGTGAAACTTGTCCACTGATCATTTGTAGGTCATCTTTGACTATCACCTTCTCATACAAGTAATGACCAGCCTCGGTTAGTCGCTGCGCAAGTAAAGCACCCGATCGATCGGTATTCTCATCTCGAGTATCGGATACGGTCAGTATCGCGATACCAAGTGACACAAGCTCTCGTTTCTCTGTTTCCGACACGTCAATCTACCATTGCAGGATCCTGCTCATCTCGCAACCGCGTGTCTGGGATCGCAATTGCTTTGCATGCATGGGATGTATATGGCGAGTATTGAGAGGGGACTCAATTCGAGCCAGATAAGGGGCGCAGTTGTTCGTCTAAAAAAGCTTTTACCAATCCGGTGCGCCGCTCATCAGAAAACTGTTCTCCGCCGTGTGCGGCCCCATGTACCACCTCAAACTGGACTTGCAGAGTACGCTCCTTGTAAGCGTTGTGGAGCTCATGCGACTGATTTATAGGCATCTGAGGATCTTGATCTCCATGTAACAACAGCATTGGTGGATCAGTGGCATCTACATGAAATACGGGACTAGCCAACCGCGCCAAACTCTCCTTCTCCTCCGGTTGCCCCCCTAAAAGAAGATCCAAAGCGGGCACACGTACGCTGAGGCCATGTGGCGTTGATTGCTTTAATATCGTGGTTAGATTCGAGGCGCCAAAATAACTCACGGTCGCTTGAACGTCAGATGACTGATCAAGATAGTCCCCGACCGTGCCTTCAAGGTTATCGTGTCCGTTTGTCGTACCCACTAACGCCACGAGATGCCCACCAGAAGATGTCCCTAGTATTCCAATACGCGAAGCGTCGTAACCAAAACTCATGGCATTGCCACGCAAAAAACGGATAGCCGCCTTAATATCGTGAATCTGCGCTGGAAACATAGCGTCTCCGGAAAGTCTGAAATCTACGCTCGCCATCGCGTAGCCCTGTTCCACAAATGCAGTGGTCAGCACGCGTTCTTTTGATCCACTCCGCCAAGCGCCTCCATGCACCCAGATCAGTAGAGGTGGGTTAGTAATGTCCATCGGTAGGTAGAGGTCCAACTTGAGATCATGTCCATTTACGGTTCCGTACAAAATATTGGCAGTCATCTCAAACTGCTGTTGAGCGGGAGCGTTCATCGCAACAATCAATGCCACACCAGTAGCCCACCAGCGGGCTGATCTCTGAATAATCGTCATGTTCCTTCCTCCCAACGATCATTATCGTTTTTTATTGTCTCTAACCACGCATCGGCCTGCGACAGCATCTTCTGCTATGGCGTTTCGTTGAAAACGATTCTCGCTGCATCCCCAATTCTCTCAGCGCCCTCGCTAGGCCAATCCTGATACTGAGATTCCAGTTCTTGTATTAGCAATCCAGCAACTTCATCGACAGAGTGCCCCTGATTTTTAAGCTCGCCAACCCGCGACTGTAGCGTGGCAAAAAACTCATCATAAACCCGAATCACAGCGTCGCCACCCATAGGGCCGTGGCTGGGCACTACGATTTCAATGTCCGAAAAATAATCAATTTCCATGAGTGTCTTCAATGACTCCCGCCATACTCTGGCACTGGAAGAAGGGCTTGAAAACCTTGGATACCGGCGCATCGCGATATCTCCTGAGAACAGGACTCCATCCTCTTCAACGAAAAATGCCGTATCACCCCGGGTGTGGGCCGGTCCTACTGCGTACATGCGAACGGTCACTCCACCAAGATCCAAAGTGTATTGGTTATCAAAATATACGTCGGCCTGCCTGAAATCTGCACCCTCTAAAAGCTCCGCCATAACCGCCGACATACTAGAAAATCGTTCCGCATGTGATAAACGAAATTCATCAAGATCCTGCTGCTGATCACGGGAACGGATCATCACGGCACTGGACGGAAATGCCTCCGCACCAAGATCATGCTCGGAATGATAATGTGTGGAGGCGATGTATAGTTCATCGTTATTACTGACCTTATTCGTTTCCCCAAGTACGATCTCGCCGTTCTGTAACCCGAGTCCGGTATCAATAACCAGGGTAGCCCTCTCCCCAACGACAATACCTACGTTAGGTACGAACCCGACATCGTTATCAAGTATTACGTAGACATGATCTGATACCTTCAGAATCTCATCCTGAGCAATTAAAGGTACCGGGGTAGCAATATCAGGAGCCTGAGCCCACCCTCCGACCAGCCATCCGATACTCAAAAGTAGCCCTAAGAACAGTTCAACAAGTTTCCGGCTGATATTCACGGGAAAAACCTCTATAAAATATTAACTTGGTATTATTTTGACAAAAAGAACACGATTGCCACCAAAACATTCATAAGTCATTTCGCTCCCAAACACAGTTGTATGGTCTTAGCTCTTCGTTAGGCTCCCACACCCAGTGCCTCTCCAATAGGACTGGTTCCGTGAAAATGTTTGAATCTGTGACCGTGACTGTATAGTTCAAGATGCTTCCGTCCGAGTTTGGAGTGAATCGCTCAATAAACTCAACCAACTCTGTCTGGGAGACTCCGCTTTGATCAAACCATGGCCAGTTAACGCTTGTTGTTACCACCACCAGCGTCTCGTTTTCCCAATGACCAACTGAATAACCCATGGAAGTTCGATTCCCATCGATAGGAGCAGTATCCGATGTCATATGGATTCGGCGAACAGAATCCTGCTCCTCCAGGTACAAAACAATATCCCCACCCTCTTGGACAAACTGCATGGGAGTGCCTAGATCCATAATTGCAGGCATACCCGTTTCGCACCGAATGTATGGATTATCAGCGACCCTATCCCAGCTAGCCTGAGCTACTTGAGCCTGCTCCGTTAGTGGATAACTGTCCTTCCACAAAGATCTACCGGTTCCCTGTATCCCATAATTCGAACGATCGCGTCCCCAGACCCGGAAAATTCCTTCCCCATTGGATGGCAAATCCTCAGTGGATATTGGAGTTGGATCACGTGTGACTAAATTAACGACCCGATCTGCTGCCCACCGTGGTTGGGCGAAATTGTCGGCTACCAACTCTCGCCCGTCGGCGAGAAGAATATTTGTCGAAAACACAGCATTTCGATTTCGCCGTCCTCGAAAGCCGGCGACCTGAATATGCTCGCCTACTCGAAACATGTCTTCATCTAAACCGGCCCGAAGGAACTGGCTGGCTCCTCTGGCATCGACCAACCAAAGAATCTCTTCTCCGTCTTCATCTGTTGCTAGAACTGTAATTTCAGTGTGAGGGTTACGCCACGCAACCTCGCTTATCTCACCTGAGACCTCAGTTACTTCATTTCTATCAAAATGTAAATTCGGAGAATGGTGAGCAACTGCGCTAGCTGAAAAACTCACTCCGATAAAAAAAGGTCTAATATAGGACACTATGAAACTCTCCAAAGTAACTCTTTGTGCAACGAAGATTCCATCAAGAAGGCTCTTTTCCTTCTCTACAGCATTCACTCTATTTCTCACCCTCATTATGGCGAGTTTCACTATAAGTTTTAAAGATCCGGTCCATACTTACTAATGCCAATCAGTGCTATTCCTTAAACCCCTTGCAATCACGGCTTGACCGCTATCATCTGCAATTCCACCTGAGCGTCAACATTCAGCGCGGCAACCTGAACTGTGGCTCTCGCTGGAGGGTCCTGTGGGAAAAATTCTCTGTACACCGCATTAAATTCCGGGAAGCTATTGATATCGGTGATAAAGGCCGTGACTGTAACAACATTTTCAAGTGTCATGTCCGCTGCACTCAAAACCTCTTGTATATTGGCAATCACCTGACGTGTCTCAGCCTCGATACCACCTTCAACCAACTCGGTCGTCGTTGGATCACGTCCAAGATGTCCAGAAATATACAGCGTATCTCCAACTAGAATTCCGGGACTGTAAGGAAACCCAAAATATGGGTAGTTCTCAGGACTAATGACAGTGCGTGCAGTCTGCGCCGAAGATGTTGTAACCTGAATTCCAAAAATAAGTCCTGACAAAAAAAGCAGGATTGCTATGCCTATGAAGCCATTTTTTTTCATAACGCTCTCCGTTTCTATAACCACCTAATCATTACTTAAATTATCAATCACCAAATGCTAGTTTCGCTCACGAACATCATGCATCCGTGATAGCTAACAAATCTATCTCAACTAAAAAATCTGGGTCGGCTAGACGTGTAACACCAACTAATGTCGTCGGTGGTGGTTTTTCCGGATCCCCAAACTGAGGAGCGCCGGGTCCGCGAGTCTTTCTTTTAAACTCATCCACATCTAGAACAAAGATGCGTTTAAAAACAACGTCATCCCAACTGGCTCCTGCCGCTTCGAGTTGTACCTCCAAGTTCTCCATCACATTGACATATTGGGCACGGTAATCACCGGGTGCAACGGGCTCATAGTTTTCATCCGATGGAGTTTGTCCGGCCACAAAGACCAGCTTAATAGGCTCCTTGACAGTGACGACCCGCGTAAAAGCGGGATGCTTATAGATACCGTCTGGATTGATGTGCTTGATTTCCACTGCAAGACTCCTCGGGTGGTCTACGCCACCTAATTCTTAGTCTGGACTCTAAACCAAGATAGATTTGGTGCCTATAAAGAATTCTTCTTTTGACTATTGAGGCAGAAAACGCCTCGTTGCCTCCAAATCGCAATTAAACTGGGACAATTCGATATGCGGGGAATGAACCAATTCCCTAGCGTGAGTCATCGGTTCAGCTATGTACTCTGGATCCTCAAGCATAAACCCGACAACAACCCGCGTGCCGTCCTCAGTCAACCGATACCGCTCGACCACATGCTTCTGAGCGCCTGATGGAACACCGTTTTGATACGGCGACCGATGATCTGTGAAGTTCCGAGTGTCCACAACCAGTGTATCTCCTTCCCACCAGCCAATTGAATGCCCCGCATGTGTGCGCTCACCGCCATTTGGGTGCTGGCGACCATCCATATACACCGTTCGGTCTTCATCGAAATACTCACTCCGGATTCCGACCGTCTCTTCATCTTCGTTAATCTGGATCTCAAGTGGATATAGGTTTGTGACAACGATGGTGGCTGGTGTTGGCAACCCGATACAACTTGCTCCGGGATTTTGCTCAGAAATCTCTGAGTACGACGCCTGAGCGATCTGCCCTTTCTCCGTAAGCCTAAGAAGGGCCGTAAAAAGCCCATCAAGTCCCCCCGGGTAACCTACGAGCTTTGAAACATCCGCCATCCATATGCCCTCTAGAGTTGAAGTGTTTACCGTCGCCTCTGGTTCTCTCAAAAGTGGCTCCCCAGTAGCCGCATCGAATGAGGTGGGCAGTCCGATTCCCCCCTCCTTCTCAATAGAATCCAACAACCCGTAAGGCCTCCCATTGCGCGCAACGCGCGCTCCAACTGTGACTGCATCACCTATCGATAACGATTCTCTTGTCCAACCCATGCGGGTAACCACGATTGTAGAACCCATCTGTAGCGTCCATTCTGTCCCGTCCACGGTCCCGACTGTTATATAGACATGGGGATTTTGCCAATCAAATTCGGTAACTGTCCCTTCAAAAGTCACGACTGCATCCATGTCGAGGCCAAAGTCACTATGATGGCTAAACACGGGTGAGGCGAATGCAACAGCTACCGCTGTAATGGCCAGGGCATGTTTCACAATATATTCCACTTCTTTTGAAACAATTCTATCGATATTTCCTTACTGAAGCCTGGTGCTGACTATCAAACCATCGCTAATCTGTAAGAAAGTTATAACCAACGCGTTACACAATACGCATCTGCGTTTTGATGCAGTATGCCTCCTGCAACGGGATATGCGGGAGGAACCGCATTGCCTGATTGGTGAAATTCGGGGGATCTCCGGGACGGCGACCTCAGAGAAAACCCGGGGCAAGGGATCGCTAGTCGTCGTAGTCCTCCCCGTCGTCCTCCGCGTAAATGAACCCGTCGGATTTGCGTTCCAGGACTCGTACGTAGAGTGTATTTGGTTCGCGCCGTGACGGTCTGCCGGTCACGATGAGCTCATCGCCCGGTTGGAACGTTGAGCGAGAGAAACCAGCCTCGACCATTTCCCAACGGTCGTCCAACACCAGCATCCATTCTTCTCCTTCTCCTTCTCCTTCTCCTTCTCCTTCTCCTTCTCCTTCTCCCTCATCTGCTAGCTCGGTTGCCGTGAGAAAGGGGTGCGGATTGATAAAACGAAACTCCTTGGTTACTGCGGAGAGTGTAATGGACGCGCTGGAAGCAAAATCGGCATCAATCGAGTGGTGCGTCCAAGCGGCCCCGACATACGTACAGAAAACTGCTACGGTCAGGTGCTTAATCATTGACGGTCCTTCATTTGATTCTCCGGTCCGCTTACCCATGGTATCACGCGAGATACTAGAGTCAGGAACCCCAAAAAAGTCTTTTATAATCAACGGTTATCCACGACTATGCGGCCGGTCTTGATTACGACCTGAATATTGAACACGCTCTCGATATCGGCTAGTGGATTGCCATCGAGAATCAGAATATCCGCGAACTTGCCCCTGTCCAGCGTGCCAAGTGCGTCGTCGCGGCGTGCGGCCAGGGCGGCGTTCTTCGTCAAAATCGTGAAGGTTTCTTCATCGGAGAAGAACTGTCCGAGAGCATCCAGCTCGTGGCGCAGTGCCTCCTGCGGAGGGAAGTCGGAGTCAGTGCCAAAGCCGTAGATAATGCCGGCATCCCAGAGCTCTCTCGCGTTCGCTGGGGCTGGTGAGTCGGGGTTGGCCGAGGCAATTGCACCGAGCGTCGACGTCATGACCACGCCATACTCAGCGTTGTCGCGGCCAGTTTCGACGATGTTCGAGGCCGTTCCCGGCCCCAGACGGCCTATATGTGGGGTACGGGTAAGGTAGCCACTGCCACCCCGCAAGGCGGCGATCGCATCCCCGACGGACTTTATGTGGGCGATAGTCAGAAGACCCTGTTCATTCGCCTCATCTCTCGCGATAGACAGGGCCTCCTGTTCACGCCCGCCTGGTGTCGTGCGCACGGTCGAAGCAATTCCGTCGAGGCCCGCCAAGGCCAAGTCTCGCACTGTTTGGCGAATTTGCTCCTCGGGCACTGTGCCTCCCGTAACGCTTGTGAGCGGCACGGGACCCGTCACCAGCAGTCGTGGTCCCTCAATCTCACGGGATTCCAACCGGTCGCGCAGTTCCAGTATGTGCTCAAGTGAATCATCTGTGGTCACTAGTGTAGTGAAGCCTGTTTTGAGGTACCTCTGCATGTGCTGGGGGGCCTGTTCGAGCCATTCGTCGGGATTGCCCCGTATCACCTGACGGTGAGCGTCGGTAAAGGCCGGGATAACAGTTAATCCCTCAGCGTCCAATACGAGAAAGTCTGAGGTACTTGCGTCCTCTTCGTAGGCCGAGATTCGGCCATTACGAATCACGAGTGTGCCACTTTCGACTCTACCACCGTTGCCGTCCAGAATCCGCCCATTGCGTATCAGGAGGTTCTGGCCACTAGCGCTCTGAACCAAACAGAGACTCAAAAGGATCGCTGCTAGTAGTACTTTGCCCATGGGATCACCTGTGAATGAGATTTAGTCTTTGGTTTTGTTCAGGGTACGAAACGCCTCGTTGCCTCCAAATCGCAATTGAATGGGGACATGTCGGCTTCGGGCCTGTACAGCATCTCTCTGCTATAAGTTAGCGGTTCCAATATGTACTCGGAGTCTTCGAGCATGAACTCGACGAATACCCGCATGCCATCGTCGGACAGACGGTATCGCTCGACGACGTGTTTTTCAGCGCCCGAGGGAATGCCGTTCTGATAAGGAGAACGGTTGTCGGTGAAATTCCTCGTATCCACAACCAGCGTATCACCTTCCCACCAACCGATCGCGTGACCAAAGTGAAAACGCTCGCTGTCCTCCGGATGGTTGCGCCCGTCCATGTAGACCGTGCGCTCCTCGTCGAAAAATTGCCCCCGAATAAATATAGTCTCTGCGCCTTCGTTGAACTCTATTTCGATTGGAAACAGGTCACTGTAGAAGATGATCGCTGGTGTCGGTCTTCCCAGGCAGCTGAGCTCGGGGTTCTCGGACGAAAACTCATTGTACGCGGCCTGGGCGGCGGCACCCTTCCCCGTCAACTTGAGGTGTGTCCGAGTGAACCCAGCGTAGCCGTCGACATAGCTCTCTACCTTCGCGCCATCCGCCATCCACTTGCCTTCCAGCGTCGTCGCGCTGGCGGTTACCTCCGGCGCCACGAAACGGATCTCTCCGGTCTCGCTGTCGAATGACGTCGGCGACGCGAGCCCCCCCTTGTCCAGCGAGTCAAAAAGCCCATACGGGCGCCCATCGCGCGCAGGATGCAACCCCACGGACACCCGGTCACCCACCGACAGCGTATCGCGCGTCCAGCCCATACGCGAAACGGTGATGAACCCGGCCAACTGCACCGTCCATTCGGTGGGCTCCCCTTCTTGGGCTTCGGTCTCGACCGTGAAGTAAACGTGCGGATTGCGCCAACTGTACTCGGTGACTACCCCCTCAATGCTCACAATCGAATTGATGTCGATTGCGGCGTCACTGTGGTGCCCAGAGGCGGTCCCGGCGACCAAGGCGCCTGCGGCAAGAATTGCCATGGATCTCACAAGCATTTCCCCCAGCTATTTCTCAAATCTATTCTAGCGATATTTCCTTACTAAAGTCTGGTGCTAACTATCAACTCATCGCTAATCCGTAAGAAAGTGATACATGCCAAGAACATTTTCATCGACCCAGTCAAACCCTTCCCAGTCACTGTATTCTTCCATCCTGATATTTTGCTGCATCTCCCCAAGCGTCTGGCCGTTAGCGATCCCTGCAGCCACTGCATCCTGGAGTTTCTCTAAGTACTCTTTCCATGCCGTAACATCCTCCCAAGTACCTACTGGTCCATGACCGGTAGCAACAAACTCGAACTCTTTTGCCAAATCCTCCGTTTCTCTGATTGCAGCCATCCATTCTTCAAATCTCCCAAGTTCGTAATCCATTTCTCGGTTTGGAAGCCGCTGCGAGACATAATCAACAATTAGCATCACATCGTCGTCTGGAAACGTAATCAAGCTGGTATCACTCGAATGATTTATTCTGCCAACCCAGGTCATGTTCACCCGTTTACCGCCTAAACTGATCTGCATCTCGTTTGTGTATCTAATATCAGGGGAGCGAACAAAGCTCAGTGGTCCACGCACAACTTCTGCACCACTGAGGACGCCATCCTGGTTCGCGTCGAACCCCTCGAATTGACTTTGTCTTGAGCCGGGGAAACGTTGGAAGTCTGCTGGCGCCTCACTTTGCTCAATCACGCCATTACCGTTGGCATCTAGTGCGGCCACAGGTTCATACTGCCCGACTACTTGTGACAACCTTGTAGAGGCCGGCGGCATTGCCAGATATGAGAGCATGTTGGAGTGCCCTACAAACTGGGCTGTGTCCGCAAAAACATCACCCCCAGAAGCATGATCCCAGTGGTAATGACTATAAACAACGTATCTGACCGGAACCCCGAAACGGGCATCAAGCTCATCCTTTAGCCACGTCGCAAACTCCAGGCTGAGCGGATCTGCAAGAACAATGCCTTCCGGGGTAACCAGAAACACAGTTCCATGTCTATTAGCCGAGGCTCTGTAAACTCCACCGCTAATGTGGCTAATCGTCCGAACCGGCTCCTCTGTAATCGACGAACGCCGCAACTCAGGCATCTGCCCGAACACCTCGGCTACGAATACTAGTGCTGTGACTAACCCCACAGAAATTCTGCTTGCCGTACTACTAAGCATCCAGCTCCCCCTTAAAAGCATTTTGTTATAAAAATATTAGCCGTCTCTCATCCGCCTAATTCTTTCGCACGGTAGAACGATATTGCCTCGTGAGCGATCAAAACGTTGCCAGAGCGTTGAAGGGACCGGCCGTTCCTCCTGGGACTTTCGTGATTTGCCAGGAAACCATGAACTCCCAACGCTGTCTCTGCCGCGCTTCTCTAGCAACATCTTCAAGATACCCGTTATCGACAAGCGGCAGCCCGATAATAACCTGCGTGATCTGGTGAACCGGGCGACGTAGGCCCTCAACACCCGACGGCTGGACGTCATTCACGGCATCGCCCACAAGAATGGCTACTCCTCGCTCTTTAAGCCACGGCAGCACTGATGCATGAAGTCCAGCGCCTTGTTCCGCGTAATCCCATGGTCCGTCTTGTTCGCGTTTAGCCCAACGGCCCGTGCGGACTAAGAGTGCGTCTCCGCTACTTATCGTGATACCAGCAAATTCCTCCCACTCCTCAAGGTCGGATACGTAGATAGGTGTGCTGGGTTCAAGCCAAGAAGAACCCATAAGCAATGGTATATCTACAAGAATGCCGCGAGTAACATACCCAGGGCCCATCCGATCAATAGCTAGATCTTTACACCCTTGCTCGTCTAGATTCTGCGGGTAACCGTTAAATATCACTTTCTCCCCATTTCGTTCAGTACGGTAGTGACATAAAGCATCCATGTGTGAAAGCTGCCCGTCGTGGAGTGAGAAACTCATTGCATCCAGAGCAAAAAGAACTTCTCCAGTGTTAGGGTCTACCCGCGTCATCCAATGTCTGGTTGGAGCAAATGTTTGGCTGTCAATTGCTTCCTCCTCACTCACGAAATGTCCTAATGATACCGAGACGCCGTCTCGCACTAGGCGAGTTGCGGCTACCGCCTTCTCGGGAGTGATGAGATTCAACGTGCCACGCTGATCTTCTGGACCCCAACGACCCCAATTAGAAAGTAATGATTCCCACTGTTCTATGCGCCCTAATGTAACCAGAACAGAAGGGTCCTGCGTCGACGGGTGAACCTGAGGGTGTTCCGCTACTCGTGTCGCCTGAGCATGAGCCGCCCCCAACATAAAAAATGCCGCAAATAAAATGCCTAGATGCGAGATGACTGTGATACCTTTCATGGAAGCTACCTCCTCCCAAAACTGTTTAGCGAGGCGAGAACTAATCATTATATCTGGGGGAGAATAATGAAGAGAATCGGCGTTAGCCAAACTATAGCAACGCAAGAACGTATTGTCGTTGCGTCTGCTTTTTTTGTTCTGGTCACTGCCGTACCCTCAAACGCACATCACTCGATATCAAGGCACTATCATCGGAATCAAAGTGTCACATTAGAAGGTATCGTCACCGAAGTGGTGTTTCAGAATCCGCACGCGAGTATCCATCTCGAAGTCCAGGATGATTCTGAAAAAGCTACGGTGTGGATACTTGAGTGGGATGACATTAGTGACTTACGGCGACAGGACGTTAGTTCCGACACGATCCGCATCGGTGATGAGGTAATCATCACTGGAAATCCCGCCAGAGAGGCAACAAATTCTCTTTACATAAAAACAATATACCGGCCCGCTGACGGGCTTAAATATTTCGACGACTGATGCAGTTGATCAAACTAGTTGCTCAATAAACATCCTAATAACCGTAAGTGCGAAAAATCGCGCTTGGAGTAATGCCATGAAACGAAGAGATTTTTTAAGAAGAGCCACAGTAGCCTCCGGTGCAGCAGGTATCTCTGGTCTGGCTGTCCCAGCAGTGGCGCAAGCTCGGCGCGAACTGACTATCATCACAGACGGTAGCCCAACCGGAGGACGGGAAACTAGTCTATTCACCGGTGAACCAACGACCCGTCTTTTCCGTTGGATTGAGAGAGCCACCAATGGCGAGATTATCTTCCGCTTCTACGAGAGTGAGGATGAACTTCCTGAGGATGTCGAGTTCGAGATCGCCATGACCGGCCAGGCAGATGGATATTACGCCGGAGAGTACCATTGGAACGCTCACCACATACTGTATCGACTCTTTGGCGGAAGCATGCCTATGGGCCTAAGCATGGAGGAGTTCCTCGGCTGGTTCTATCACGGTGAAGGAGAAGCTATGTGGAACGAACTCGGGGCACAATTCAATATCAAACCGTTCATGAGCGATACCGTCGGCACTCAGGTCGTGGGTTGGTTCACCGAAGAAGTTCGATCGCTTGAAGACTTCGAAGGGAAAAATATGCATATGCCCGCCGTCATGGGACAAATCATGGAACAACTTGGAGCAAACGTTGGCGATTATGAGACCTCGGTTATCATGTCTGGGTTACGCGACGGCAGTATGTATGCGGTGGAACGGTCAGGGCCAGCAAATGATATGCGTTTTGGCTTCCACGAATATGCAAAATTTTTGTATGCATCCGTGCTTCACGAACCACATAGCTTCAGCGCGCTTGGCTTCAACCTAGAGACTTGGAACAGTCTTACTGCAGATCAGCAACGGATCATTCGAGAAATCTCGATGGCACACCACAGCTACGCATTAGCTGAGTCAACAGCCCGAAACGCTGCCGCCATGCGTACACTTCAGACAGAACATGGCGTACAAATAATGCAATTTCCAGAAGACGTTATGATCCGTATGTCCGAATTGTCCGGAGACTTCGTACGTGAGATGGCGGCCACAGATGCCTTTTCTAAGAGAGTTGTCGACTCCTACGTCTCGTATCGTAACGAAGCACTCGATTGGTCAGAAGCTACAACTGGGAAATTCGTCGAAACCCGCCGATTGCCGTTTCGGTATTATCCATAATAGTTGAAGCATGAGCAGATTCGGTTGATCTAAAGATCAGTATCTGATCATCGATAGTATCGGCACAGCGGCGTGAATGTCGAACCTATTCTGCTGCTGAGCCTTCATCGTATTCAAGCAATGCTCGTTCGAACTCCTCGAAAATTGCATCGTCGAGACATATATTCTCCTCAAGACGCCAACTTACAGTGTCGAAAACTCTGCGTGCTGTCCACGGCTCGGTATAGGCCACTGGATCTTGAACGGTGATATCGATCGTCAACTCGTTATCATTACTACGTCGAATACGCTCCACCAAACGCAGCTGATCACTGTGAGGTAGCCCACGACGATCAAGCCATGTCTTATCATTGAAATTTCTGGTCTCCACAACAAGAGTATCCCCCTCCCAGTGCCCCACTGATTCCCCCATCCATGAAGGAGGTCTGCCTTGGCGATGTTCGCGTCCATCTACAAAAACGTGCCGCACGATATGTTGGTACTCATAGACAATCATTACTCGGTCAGGTGTCTGGACAATTTCGAAAGGTGAAGGATGGGCGTAGATTCTCGGTGTGCCGGGAGGTAAGCACTGGTAAACAGGGTCGTTCGTCTCAGCAACAGCGACTCCACGGGGGCCAAAGGTGGGTCTTGTTACTTCAAACCGCTCCCTTGCCCAAGCCGTCATGGACGGCGGCTCCTCTGTAAATGCGTAATTTTGATAGGAGGCATTGTAGCGACGCATCCAGACACCACTCAGGTCCACACCCGAATCCATCTCCGAAGAACGGGTAGGTGTTCCCTCTAATGCAATTTCAACTCTTCCGCCACCTTCATTTCCACCGAGTAGAACTCTACCGTCTGCATTCACGACCCTACGAAGACGCATGGATGGGGCTCCGTTTCTAGCAACATTGCCCATAACTTCAAGCGCGTCCCCAGGTTGTAGCGTTTCAGTTGTCCAACTAACATTGTTGCTGGCCCCACCACCACCCACACCACGGGTTAGTCGATTTGGGTTAGTCAATTCTCCTGACCACTCAACGCTCTCACCGTTTTCTCCTTGTACGGCGAAGTAGATCAGCACATGCGGAAACACAAACTGAAACCTTGTGACCTGACCTCGTAGAGTGGTTGTCTCCCCAGCCGCCTCATACAGAGACCCTCCATGATGTGCGGACAGACTCATGCTTGCGAGAAACGTCCCAGAAACGAAAAGATTCGCTAAACGTCTTACCCTCACCTAAATCTCTCCTTCTTCAGCCCTCTAGACATGGGTTAACCGAGAGTCTACCCCATGACGCGCCAGCCTAGAATGCGCAGGGTCAGTTGGGGCACCCTTAAGGTAGCGAGCTAAGCACACGGCATCCTCCTGCCCTGCGTAGTATCCCATCCGGAGACCAGTCTCTATAAAACACTGCTTTCTGTAAAAGGCCCTCGCGTTGGAATTACTCGCGCGCACCTCCAAGCGAATAGAGGGTGTCCCAGCTATTTGGGCGGAGGATTTGATCCAACCAAGCAAATCGCGGCCGACCCCTTGGCGCTGGTATGCAGGCCTGACAGCAAGAAGATTTATACGAGTATGGTCATTCCAGAATTCGGCAGCGGCGAAGCCAATTGGCAGACGCCCATCTCGTGCTACTAGAACCACACTATCAGGATCAAAAATGGATCTTGCAATCTGACACTCAGTCCATGTCCACGGGAGCCCGTGTTCAATCAACTCTCGAGACATAGCTGCAATCGCCGACATGTCTCCCCGCCGCGCGCGACCTAATCTGATACTCATTGATCTCCGTGTCACTTTCTATAGTGATACTGAATACAAGATGGATTAGCCCATTCTGTCGTGCACCTGATAAGCAAGGCAAGCTTCCTCGATGCTTTTTATCGTTGCGCTGCTTACACAGAGCTTCTTTACCGTTTCTCGTCATAGAGCATGCGTTATAGTTCCCATATGATCGACTCAGGCCGTCATCAACCGAGCGGCCTCTGGAGCCTAGTTCTAGCGGCCGGAGGTTCCAGTCGACTAGGAACACCAAAGCAACTGCTACAGATTCACGCTCAACCACTACTGTGTCGCGCCATCATGGCTGCCGAAAACAATACGCCCAACCGGGTATTGGTTGTGCTTGGTGCTCACGCCTTGAAACTAAGACTGCTACTCCGCCGTCGTCATCCCAACGTTTACACAATCACCAATACTAACTGGCCGAGTGGAATGGCCAGCTCTCTGACAGTCGGGCTGTCCGCACTGCCCACACGAGCCCACGCCGCACTACTGATCCTGAGCGATCAACCCGGTGTCAATGCACAATCTCTACGGCGACTCGTACATGCATGGAGCATTCGTCCGGGGCGTGCAGTGGCCGCCCACTATGAAGGTCGGTCTGGAGCACCGGCTGTAATCCCTCGCAAGCTTTGGGCAACAGCCAAAAAGCTCACCGGCGATGTTGGAGCGCGGCACTTGCTAAGGGATGGAGATGTGGTCCCGATTATTGTACCGATGCCAGAAGCTGTGTTCGATGTGGATACCGAACAAGACCAAGCGCGCCTGGCAAACAGAGATTTCCGTCGCTAGACGCCGTTCGAAGTTTTACCAGTCACACAGTTGATCCAATCCGAATGGCCATCTCGATAATGCTCTTTCTTCCAGATCGGTAGGCGCTGCTTAAGCTGGTCAATGATGTAGCGGCAACCCTCAAACGCAGCGTCACGATGAGGAGCGCTCACACCCACCCATACCGCACAATCGCCGATTTCCAAGTGTCCTACACGATGGCAACTCATGGCAGCCAAAAGCTCAAATCGTTCGAGAGCCTCTGCCAAGATTACCTCGCCCTCGCGAACAGCAAGAGGCCCGTGGGCCTCATACTCAAGGGATATCACGTCCTGACCCTCGTTCACATTACGAACCCAACCCTCGAAAGACGCACACGCACCAGCA
>JAZAGZ010000068.1:0-14397 GCA_036231525.1 Pseudomonadota bacterium
TCAGAAATACCATGCCATTTTTCTGGCATAGGTCGAAGTGACTTTACGAGCAGCCGCAACTCATCTACACGAATAGAAAGCTCTTCTGTCTTCGTCTTGAACAACGTCCCGGAAGCACCAACTATGTCGCCGACATCCCAAGACTTGAAGGACTGGTATACCTCGGGCGAGACACGATCACGCTCGATAAAGAGCTGGATCTGACCAGACTGGTCCTGAACTTTAACGAAGCTGGCCTTTCCCATCACGCGTTTCGCCATCATTCGACCCGCCACACACACCGACGGAGAATCTGTTTCAAGCACCTCTGGACTGTGGGCCCCATAGACAGACTGCAATTCATCCGCCATAGAATCACGACGAAAGTCATTTGGAAAAGCCCCTGTATCACGCAGTTTAGCCAACTTTAGGCGCCGCTCTGCGATGAGCCGATGCTCAGACGTTTCTTTTTTTTCAATTGGCTCATTCATCTCTTACAGGCCTTGTTTCAAACTCTCCTCAAGAAAAGCATCGAGGTCACCGTCAAGTATGGCGCCAGGATTCCCACTTTCAAACCCCGTTCTCAAGTCCTTTATCCGAGATTGATCGAGCACGTATGAACGAATCTGACTCCCCCACCCAATATCAGCTTTGCCTTCTTCAAGAGTATCCGCCTGGTCACGGCGTTTTTGCTGCTCTTGCTCGTAAAGTTTTGCTCTTAGCTGCCCCATGGCCATCGCGCGATTCTTATGTTGAGACCGATCATTCTGACATTGCACAACGGTTCCAGACGGTATATGCGTGATTCGTACGGCTGACTCCGTCTTATTAACGTGCTGTCCCCCTGCACCGCTGGCACGATACACGTCTACCCTAAGATCGCTCGGATCGATCTCAATATCGATGTCATCTTCAATTTCAGGAGATACAAAAACAGCCGCAAATGAAGTGTGGCGGCGATGACCGGCATCAAATGGGGACTTTCTAACTAGTCGATGAACGCCTGTCTCGGTTCTCAACCAACCGTAAGCATAATCACCACGGAACAGGATAGTCGCACTTTTAAGACCTGCAACTTCCCCGGCAGACGCTTCCAATATCTCCGCTTTAAAGCCTCGTGACTCTGCCCAGCGTAAATACATTCTAAACAGCATCTCGGCCCAGTCCTGAGCCTCCGTACCACCAGACCCTGCCTGAATATCAAGGTAGGAGTTGTGTGCATCCATATCGCCAGAAAACATGCGGCGAAACTCCAAACGCTCGACTTCCCTCTCGTTTTTAATAACTTCTTCGGCGACATCCCGAAAGGTAGCTTCGTCCTTCTCCTCTTCCGCGAGCTTGGCGAGCTCACTCACCTCGGCAAGGGAACGTTCAATCCTGTCGAGAATCGTTATTACCGACTCCAAAGATGCGCGTTCCTTGCCAAGAGCCTGGGCACGCTCTCGGTCCTCCCAAACGCCTGGATTTTCTAGCTCGCGTTCTACCTCCTCAAGACGCTCGCGTTTGCCTTCATAGTCAAAGGTACCCCCTTAGGGCACTACAACGCCCCTTAAGGTCTGAGATCTTAGGATTAATCTGGCTGGGTTCCATCTGTTTCACCGCCGAGGAAGGCGCCAAATGATAGCGCAATCAGTTCCCGCTTACAGAGTTTAGATCATACCTGGAGCTAATGGTTCGATATGCTCTGCGATGAGTTGAACGGATGGCGTAGCAAAATAGTTGTTGATGTCCAACCGGTAAACCAAACGCACCGCATCACCCTCTTTCCATCCCCCTGAAGAACAATGGAAGGCAATAGCATCCAGTAATACACCATTTTTAAAATCTCTGACCGTCATTTTTAAGTGACCGCCAGCCAATGTCCGCTGTCGCACTAACTTGAATGGGCCCTCAAAGAGGGGCTCAGGAAATCCCTGCCCCCAAGGTCCTACATCGCATAACAAAGATGCAACCTCTAGTGTAATATCTTGAGAATCGAGTTCGCCGTCCGTAAGAATGCGCTCCGCAAGGTGTTCTGGCTTCAACTTCGCCTTCCCCAAAGCTTCCATGGCGGAGCTAAACTGGAGAAACCCGTCGCGATCGAGTGTTAACCCAGCGGCCATGGCGTGCCCCCCAAATCGGCTGATGAGGCCCGGGTGTAGCGTATCTACATCTGCTAAGGCATCGCGCAAATGAAACCCATGGACCGAGCGCCCCGAACCTTTAAGCAACCCCATTTCCGTCGCTGCAAACGCAAACACTGGACGGTGATAGCGATCCTTGAGCCTGGATGCTATTAGCCCTACTAACCCCTCGTGCCAATCTTCCCGAAAAAGACAGACAACAGGAGCTAGCTCACCAATATCGACTAGAGCTTTAGTGTCCATAAGTTCAATCGCTTCAGTGCCCATCCGAGCTTCTATCACCCGCCGTTTCAGATTAAGTTCGTTAAGCCGAGTCGCCAACTCAAGAGCCTCATCGGGTGATTCGGTCATCAAACAGCGAACACCGATAGTCATATCATCCAAGCGCCCGGCTGCATTCAGTCGTGGGGCTATTTGGAAAGCCAACTTCGTACTAGTGAGTTCAGAGTTTGCAACATCTGCAACCTGACAAAGCGCCAATAAGCCTGGACGACAACACCCTGCCTTCACCCTGGCAAGACCCTGGTTAATGAGGATCCGGTTACTGTGATCTAGGCTCACCAAGTCCGCTATGGTTCCAAGCGCCACCAGATCAAGGTATTGGGAAACAACTTCCGGCTTATTAAGTCGGCGCCCGAGAGCGGCTAAGAGGTAGAACGCCACACCGACGCCAGCAAGATTCTTACCAGCAAATGGCTCACTGACCAAATTGGGATTAATGATGGCGTTAGCAGCAGGCAATTCTTCACCTGGCAAGTGGTGATCGGTAATCAATACATCCATGTTTAATTTACGTGCCGCAGCCACGCCCACTGCACTAGTGATACCGTTATCCACCGTCACAATGAGTCCAGGCTCTTTAGCCGCCAATAACTCAACTACCTCCGGCGTCAACCCATAACCAAGCTCAAAACGATTCGGAATAAAAAAACTGACGTCTGAGAACCCAAAGGCCTTAAGGCACATGACCATTAGCGCCGTGCTGGTTGCCCCATCAGCGTCAAAGTCTCCGACAATTGCTACGCGCCCATTTTGATGATGGCAAAGCAGATCAACACCTTTCTCGAGCGCACCAAACTCCCCCACGGGGCGCAGCCGCTCAAGTGAAAGATTAAGTTCCTCAGGAGATTGAATATCCCGACGCGAGAAAACCTGCTGAAGAACACGGTGAGTACCATCTGGCCACAACCAAAACTCTGATCCTGGAATTCGGGTGCGTTGTTCAATACCCGTCATCAAAGTTCCCGAAGGTTAGCGAGGCTGCTTATAATCGAGCCCAGACCAAAACAGGAGTTACTCATCAAATTCACCAGAGAAACCTCAGAGGCCAATCTGGTCTCTGCTTGGGAAACCGGAGCCGTACGCATTGGAGAGGAGTGGGTTAGAAATCATCTGATTCTTTCCGCTAAGGAAGTGTTGCACAACTGGGTTGCATCGGACCCCGAAAATCTAGAAATCACTGAACTTGAACCTGCATTAGCGCTAAATCCCGAGGTAATCATCGTCGGCACTGGCACTTCATTAATCCTGCCGAAGATTGATCTTATGACAGAAATTTCCGTGCACGGGATCGGTCTTGAAATCATGGATACCCCTGCGGCCTGCCGGACATATAACGTTCTAGTTTATGAACAACGCGCCGTGGTCGCCGCACTCTTTCTTTCGTAATAAAGGTGCTAATCAGAGCGCTCTATCTGGGCAGATGATCGAATGGGTCGACAGGAGCACCATTTCGCCTGATCTCAAAATGAAGCTGTGGCTTTTGGCCTGGACCCATCCCCATGTTGGCAATAACCTGTCCCTGTTCCACCACATCTCCCTCAGTTACAACTAATTGGTCGTTGTGCCCGTAAGCGCTAAGGTAAGTGTCGTTGTGCTCAATGAGTACCAACTGCCCGTACCCCAAAAGACGGTCACCCGCATAAACAACTTGGCCCGGCGCTGCAGCCCGAACATCCTGTCCGATCTCACCGCCAATACCTATTCCGTTGCTTTCAGTACTTCCCGACCTGAAAGGGCTTACCAATGGCCCTTGAACCGGCCACCGCCAGTTGGGAGTCAACAAAGTTGATGATGGTCGTCGTGCTGGAGGCGCAACCGCTACCTGTGCCCCACCGGTGGGCATTAGAATCAGTCGCTGGCCCACAAAGATTAGATCCGGATTCTCCAACTGATTCCAGCGTGCTAAATCCCTGGTATCCAGACCATAACGCCAAGCAACCATCTGAAGGGTGTCGCCAGCTTGCACAACATGTACTCGGACCGAGTAATCTACGATCGTTGGTGTACAACCCACCGCCAAGAGCACTACTAGGATAAGAATGTGTATTCTATTGGGTCGCACCCTGTCTACTAACCCCGTAATCGTAGTAAGACGTACAAGAGCGTCCCCAGGGCTATGGAAATCCAACCTATAAGGTCCACATGCTTACGCAGTTTTTTCTCCATGGATTCTCCTCCCCAACAAAGCAACCCGGCGACAAGAAAAAATCTTCCGCCTCGTCCCACGAATGAGGCCAGCACAAAACCGGGTAACAACATGTGCAACGCACCAGCTGCGATGGTAAATATCTTGTAGGGAATAGGAGAAAATCCAGCGATGAGTACTGCCAGGAATCCCCACTCGAGAAACCATTCCGTAGCTCTGAGGTAATCGTCCCAGTAACCCAGTGATACAAGTAAAGGTTGCATTGCATCTAACAAAAACCATCCAATGGCATAGCCCAGCATTCCACCGCCGACCGAAGCGACGGTCGTCAATAGGGCAAAGCGCCACCCGCTCGCAGGTTTGGCTAATGTCATCGGTGCTAACAAAAGATCAGGGGGAACTGGAAAAAAAGAAGACTCAGCGAAACTTAGAACACAAAGGTAACGCTCCGCATGAGGATGCCGCGCCCAACTGAGCATTCGGTCATATAGTTCTGTAAAAATTTTCAACCGTCGGTTCCTCCAACCAATGGGACAAAACTGACGAGCCCTAATTCTTCGTTCTCAAATGTGTCGCCGCGCCGTGTGATACGACGCAACCGCTGCTCACCACGCATTCCGATAGGAATGATCAAATGACCACCCTCGTCAAGCTGGTTTAACAAGTTCTGGGGGGGTTCCGGTGGTGCCGCCGCCACAAGAATGCCTTGGAAGGGCGCTTGGCTTTTCCAGCCCCGCAACCCGTCGGCGTGTAGCAGTGTGATGTTATTGATCTGCAATTCACTGAGCCGTTCTCGGGCGCGCAGAATCAATGGCTGCAAACGCTCGACACTGCATAGGTGTTGTGCAAAAGGAGCAAGGACCGCGGTCTGATAACCGCATCCAGTACCAACCTCCAATACTTTTTTCAGTTTTTCCCCCGGATGGAGTTTCTCAATTAGAGCCTCTGTCATCAATGCAACAATATAAGGTTGAGAGATAGTTTGCCCAAATCCTATGGGCAATGCCGTATCTTCATACGCACGGCTTGCCAACGCTTCATCGACGAATAGATGCCGCGGTACCGTGCGTATTCGTTCCAGCACAGCCTCGTTGCGAATGCCCTCACTCCTCAGTCTATTTATTAATCGATCACGAGTCCGAGCGGATGTCATCCCAATACCGCTGACATGATGATCCCGACTCATCTGAGTACATTCATCCAAGTATTGAGGTGCTCTAATGCACCGTGATCGGTTAGATCAACCTTAATCGGAGTCACCGAAACGAAATCGTTAGCAACCGCGTGAAAATCAGTGCCCGGGCCAGCATCCTGTTCTGCACCAGCTGGGCCTAACCAATAAACAGGGCGGTTCTTAGGATCACGGGCAGGCACCACAGGCTCGGATCTGTATCTAAACCCAAGCCGGGTAACCTCAACACCCTGAATTGCATCGGCATGGCGATCCGGAATATTGACGTTCAGTATCGTATCGCCTGGAAGAGGGTCATCCTGCATTCGCTGCACAATACGCTTAACAATAGTTACGGCCGTATCAAAGTGGTGTCCGCGCTCAAGCACCAATGAGACAGCAACAGAAGGTAACCCAAGGAATCGACCCTCCATTGCCGCGGCAACCGTTCCGGAATAAAGAACGTCATCGCCCAAATTAGCGCCGTGATTGATACCAGAGATCAACATATCTGGTTCATCATCCAGAAGCCCAGTGATAGCAACATGAACGCAATCAGTCGGTGTACCATTGACGAAATAAATATTTGATTCCACCTGCTCAACTCTAAGCGGCGTATCCAGAGTTAGAGAATTACTAGCGCCGCTCCTGTTACGATCTGGAGCCACAACAATGATATTTGCCAGGTCTGCAAGCGCATCCGCCAGCAGGCGCAACCCTGGGGCCTGGTATCCGTCATCGTTGGAGAGCAAGATTCGCACGTGATCGCTTAACTATACTGGATGCCCCGGAGCAAAAGGAGCCAACCCTTGAACGGGAGCGATGATAAAGACCTTTTTAAGGACGCAATGCGCGATGTTAAGCCCCTTAACCAAGAAGAACGGGTCCAGGAGAGAAAACGCCCTCCTGCCCGTGCCCGGCAAACTCGGGCGGCTATAGACGAAGTCCTCCGAGAAAGTCTCACGAATTCTCCTGCAGAACGTGACGCGCTGGAGCAGTTAGGTGATGAAATCTCATATCGACACGCGAGCCTTCCTAATCGAATTTTTAAAAAATTGCGTCGCGGACACTTCAGCATCGAGGCTGAGGCAGATCTTCATGGGCTTTCAGCCACTGAAGCCAAGCTCCTCCTTCGAGAATTCATCGTGGAGTCCTACAACCGTAACCTAGGATGCGTACGCGTTATCCACGGTAAGGGATTAGGCTCAGGGCCCGAGGGGCCTGTTCTCAAAATCGGGGTACAACGCTGGCTCACCCAATGGGACGAGGTACTAGCATTCGTCACAGCACGTGCCCAACACGGCGGTGCCGGTGCCGTCTACGTTCTGCTCCGCCACCGTTAACCCGCAACCTACCGCAATTATTAGGGCTCAATGGTTTCCAAAGAACGGCTATAAATTTGATAGAAAGTTTCACCTTCTGCAATCATTCCGAGATCGGTGCGAGCACGCTCCTCGGCCGCAGCAAACCCCTGCTTTAAGTCAGTGACCTCACCCTCTAGTGCCGAATTGCGAACGGCGAGACGCCGATTTTCCTCCGTGCGCTCGACGAGTTGTACCTGCAGTCGCCACACCTCACGCAAGCCTTCATCCGATAGCCATAACCGCGCCTGCACGAGTGCCAAGATCACCACTAAAGAGATAAAAAGTATTCGCATCGCTTCCCTCAAAGACTCATTGGAAAAACGTGCTCCCCAGAATAATTCGCATAATCTCCCAACTCCATCTCAATTCGCAGTAACTGATTATACTTCGCCAAGCGATCAGAACGGCTCAGTGACCCTGTCTTAATCTGCGTAGCTGCGGTAGCGACTGCAATATCTGCAATAGTAGTATCTTCGGTTTCCCCGGAACGGTGAGAAACAACTGCAGAATAATCTGCGGCAGTCGCCATCTCAATCGCATCAATGGTTTCCGTGAGAGTGCCGATCTGATTCGGTTTGATCAAAATGCTATTTGCTATATTTTTTTCAATCCCCATGCTGAGAATCTCAGTATTAGTAACAAATAGGTCATCTCCCACTAGCTGAATACGGTCGCGTAAGCGATCGCTCAGGAGCCTCCAGCCATCCCAATCGTCCTCAGCCATACCATCTTCTATAGAAACTATAGGATAACGGGCAACTAAGTCCTCTAGATACCCGCAGAATTCAGCCGGCTCGAACCGTCGTCCCTCTGATTCAAGATGGTAATACCCATCGGAGTAGAACTCCGAACTAGCCGTATCAAGAGCAAGAAAAATCTCCCTGCCCAGGGTGAACCCAGCCATCTCAACAGCCACTGCGATAGTCTCTAGGGCCTCCTCATTTGAATCCAGATTAGGAGCAAACCCCCCCTCATCTCCTACTGCAGTGTTTAAGCCGCCTTGAGATAAAACTTTTTTTAGCGCATGAAATATTTCGGCGCCATAACGAAGGCCTTCTGAAAAACTAGGCGCGCCTACAGGCAGAATCATAAACTCCTGGATATCAACGCTGTTGTTTGCATGCGCACCACCGTTAATGATATTCATCATCGGCACTGGCATCGTGTAGGACTCCCGGTCAGCGAGTGAACGGTACAATGGCCGCCCGGTCTCCTCTGCGGCTGCTTTAGCAGCAGCCATAGAAACAGCCAAAAGTGCATTGGCTCCTAAACGAGCCTTGTTCGGCGTACCATCCAACTCTATGAGCCTTGTATCCAACGCCCTCTGATCGTCTCCTGCTATACCCGTCACAGCAGCTGCAATCTCCTCATCAATGTTACAAATAGCTCGTTTAACGCCTTTACCAAGGTAACGAGCCTCATCGCCATCGCGTAGTTCGACCGCCTCCCGAGACCCAGTCGATGCTCCAGATGGAACAGCTGCCCGACCGCGTACCCCCGAATCGAGAGCCACTTCAGCTTCAACGGTAGGGTTACCTCGAGAGTCTAATATCTCGATTCCCCTGACACTCTTGATTTGGCTCATGCTGTTTCCTTGCAGACCATTAGCTAAATCACTCTTCCAGCGCTCCACTTTTAACCGCGTTATCGATGGTTTTTAGTCGCTTCAATAAAGTGGCTAGTTTCCCCAACGGCCAGGAATTAGGGCCATCACTTTTTGCCTTATCTGGATTTGGATGGGTTTCCAGAAAAAGCCCCGCAATTCCTGTTGCAATCGCGGCTCGGGCCAGTGGTGAAATGAATCTACGGTCTCCCCCTGAAGAACTGCCGCGGCCACCAGGATGTTGCACTGAATGGCCCGCATCAAAAACCACAGGACACCCCGTGTCACGAAGCACTACCAAGGAACGCATGTCGGACACTAGGTTGTTATAACCGAACATATAGCCTCGCTCGCAGACAAGAATTTTCCTATTCCCAGTAGAACGGGCCTTTTCAACAACGTTGTTCATTTCCCAAGGAGATAGGAATGGCCCTTTCTTAATATTGACGGGCTTGCCATGAGATGACACAGCCACTATGAAATTAGTCTGCCTACACAAAAATGCGGGAGTCTGAAGTACGTCAACAACCGAAGCTACTTCTGCTAGAGGTGTATCTTCATGGACATCGGTCAATACTGGTATGTCGAGCTTTGACTTGACAGCTTCCAACGCCTTTAGGCCCTTTTCCATACCGACCCCACGAAAGCTGTCCACAGATGAACGGTTAGCTTTGTCAAAGGAGGACTTGAAGATCAAAGAGATCTCGAGCGCTGCGGTAATCTCCTTAAGCTCAGACGCAACATCAAGGACGAAGGATTCGCTCTCGATTACACATGGCCCAGCGATCAAAAAGAATGGCTTTGAATTATCGGCCTCAAAACTGGCGAGCTTCATACGCCAGCAACTCGCGGAAGCTTGAGCCCCTGACAAGATCGGGCTGCGGTAACGAAACTCGTGAATAACGGATGACCGTCAAGAGGATTAGAGGTGAACTCTGGATGAAACTGGCAGGCGAGAAACCAAGGATGTCCAGGAAGCTCGATCACCTCAACCAACCCATCAGCAGAAATCCCTGAGAATTCGAGTCCATTCTCTCTGAATTTTTCCATGTAGTTATTATTAAATTCATAACGATGGCGATGCCGTTCGAAAATAGCATCGGTTTCATAGATAGAGCGAACTAGACTGCCGTTTGTAAGTTGGCAGCTCTGTGCCCCGAGCCGCATCGTTCCACCAAGATCAGAGGCTTTACTTCGTTCTTCTGTAGAACCTGTTCGATCTTGCCACTCCTCAATCAATGCAATCACAGGGTGCGGAGTGTCGAGACTAAACTCCGTAGAGTGCGCGCCTTCAAGCTCGGCAATATTGCGCGCAAAATCGATCACTGCCACTTGTAATCCTAAACAGATCCCGAGATATGGGATTTGCTTCTCACGTGCTAACTTTACAGATTGCACCTTACCTTCGATTCCACGCTCACCGAAACCGCCGGGCACAAGAATGGCATCTACTTCATTCAAACACCCGGTACCTTGAGTTTCTAAGTCTTCCGCCTCCACATAATGAATATTCACGCGAGTTTGGGTCTGGATACCTGCGTGCAAAAGCGCCTCAGTAAGCGAGATATAGGAATCCTTAAGATCAACATACTTCCCAACCATAGCTATCTCGACTTCAGCTACTGGGCTAGTTTTTACATCTACCACGGATTGCCACTTCGAAAGGTCCGCCGGAGATACGTCTAATCTCAACTTTTCAATAACAATATCATCAAGACCCTGCTCATTGAGCATGAGGGGAATTTTATATAGATCGTCCACATCAACGGCAGAGATAACTGCCTGTTGCTCGACATTAGTGAACAACGCAATCTTAGAGCGATGCTCCGCCGGCAATAGCTGCTCTGAGCGACAAACCAAGATATCGGGTTGAATACCAATAGATCGCAACTCCTTTACGGAATGCTGTGTGGGCTTTGTCTTGATCTCTGAGGATGCAGCGATATAGGGGACGAGTGTCAAATGTATATAGGCAGTTCGGTCCCGCCCAAGTTCCACTCCCATTTGGCGAATTGCTTCGAGAAACGGCAGTGACTCGATATCGCCTACGGTCCCCCCGATCTCAACCATACAGACCTCCGCATCACCGGCACCTTTCAACACGCTCTGCTTAATCTCATCCGTTATGTGGGGGATAACTTGAACCGTAGCCCCTAGATAGTCTCCGCGGCGCTCTTTCGCAATAACATTGCTATAAATACGCCCGGTAGTGAAGTTACTGTCGCTGCCGGTCTTAGTGCTGACAAAGCGTTCATAGTGACCCAAATCCAGGTCCGTCTCGGTCCCATCTTCAGTTACGAAGACCTCACCATGCTGGAACGGACTCATGGTTCCAGGATCAACATTGAGGTACGGATCTAACTTCATCATCCGGACAGTAAGACCTCTGGTCTCCAGGATCGCCCCCAGCGAGGCCGACGTAATGCCTTTACCGAGCGATGAAACCACGCCCCCTGTGATGAATATGAATCGAGTCATGTCCCGTCCATGTTTTTCAACAAAAATTCAAGGGTCAGAAAGCCGCCCTTAGCGGGGCTTTTTCGCTGACCTTCGATTGTAGTAAGTGTTGCATCTAGACGGGGCTACAAACTACCAAAAGAACCAGTCCACCACCACCCCACCGTAACAGAGAGTTAACTCATTTAATGCGCCATCCTGACCGTTTCAGCTTTGATTAACTCTTCCTAGACCAACAAACTGGCTCTATTTAGGTCAGTTGAGGGTGGTTAGTCCAAGAAATCTGCCATCCAGATTCTGAATCAGGCAGCCCGCTAACAGTCGCCGAAATCCAAAGATCTCCTACCGCGACCAACTGATCATTGTGGTATAGAAGCGGAATACGCCCCCTCAACCAAGGCAATACCCCGGCGTCCTGAAGCCATTTTTTTAAGGGCCTACTATGCTCATGGAGCAACGGCCTAAACCGCTCCCCACCTACCCTGAAGCGAACAGCTAGGCCTTCTTTCGCCCAAGCATCGGGCAGCCCAGGGCCCATCCCACGTACTAGAGACAGGCTCCCTTCAGGTCCAGTCCAGGACCGTGATGAGCTAATCTCCCCCGCGTACCCGTCTCCCGATCCCTCACCTAAGGGAGGAAAAAGATAAAGAACACCCCTGTATATCCGTGCCTCACCACCGGGCCATTGGACCTGAGTCTCAGCATCAGCCCTCTGCACCCTAAGCCCTTTAAGCAAGGCATCTAACTGTCTCGCGGCTGGTGTAGGTAAGCCCGAGCGCGCAATCAGATACCGGAGAAGATTTCTCTGCCGCGGTGCTGGCAAGACAAGCAAATCTGCTTGTCGCGCACGAGTTGCATCCTTAATCGGTCCCCTATCCACCTCCGCAACACCATCGAGAAGTTCCTGCGCTTCGGCCATCTGTTGGGCTGTCCGTCCCACCGTTCTGTTGGCGGCAGGCCAGCGCTTATTAATTTGGGGAATAATCTCGGCACGGAGAAAGTTCCTATCAAGCCTTAAATCCTGATTCATCGGATCCTCGAGCCAATCCAGTTGCCACGCTCGTGCAACTGCTAGAATCTCATCACGTGAGATCCTTAGCATCGGCCGAGCCAAAAAACCTGTATAAAACCGCTTGAATTCTGCAATCCCACGCAATCCCTTAACTCCGCTCCCACGAAATAGCCGAAATAGTAAAGTCTCCAACTGATCATCACTATGGTGCGCTGTGAGTAAGATTTCTCCCGGCGTTAGCAGCTCTCCAAGGGCCTGGTAGCGAGCCTCTCGCGCCAAAGCCTCAAGACTTTCCCCCGCTTTGTTCTTGATGTGCACCTGACGACTCACACAATCGGTGCCTAGTGTGTTGGCTATCGCTCGACAGTGCCCCACCCATGCACGAGAATCAGGGTGCAGGCCATGGTCGATATGCAGCGCGCGTACCTCTGGGCGAGGCACCAATCGCATTAGAGCAGCCAACAAGACAGTAGAGTCTACCCCTCCGCTGAACGCCACTGCATAACGACCGGAATCACTCGGCAACCCTTCAAGGCTTTGGCTTAAAAGTTCAAGAAACTGTTCCATAGGACTTAGCAGCGCAGTAAAACTGCGCGAACACCATTAGGCTAACAGAGAAAAGTGAATCAGCCTTCTTTGTAAACTCCATAGCCTGCCAGCCGACGGCGTCTCTGTTCGATGAGTTTACCCACCGGGAGAACCTGCAGCTCGTTGAGTGTGCTCACTAGTGAGTTTTTGATTGTCTCTGCCATCCCTCGAGAATCCCTGTGAGCCCCGCCCAACGGCTCTGGAATCACCTCATCGATCAAACCAAGCTTGCGCAACCGCTCGGCGGTGATACCCAACGCCTCGGCAGCAAGCTCAGCCTTCTCCGGGCTCTTCCAAAGAATGGATGCACAACCCTCGGGAGAGATAACGGAGTAGATACCGAATTGAAGCATGAGCACCCGATCAGCCACGCCGATAGCAAGCGCCCCTCCAGACCCACCCTCACCAATAACCAAACTGATTATAGGACTCTTCAGGCTGGCCATGGCTAGAAGATTACGAGCAATCGCCTCACTTTGCCCTCGCTCCTCCGCACCCATACCTGGGTAGGCACCAGGTGTATCTATGAGCGTGATCAGAGGAAGTTGAAATTTTTCGGCCATACGCATCAAACGCAGCGCTTTACGGTACCCCTCCGGGCTCGCCATTCCGTAGTTACGTTTGACGCGCTCCTTAGTATCACGGCCCTTCTGATGCCCTAACACTACGATTGGCTGTCCTTCTAGACGCGCCATCCCACCGACCAAAGACGGATCGTCTGCATACATACGATCCCCATGTAGTTCCTGAAAATCATCGAAACACAGACGAATATAGTCCAACGTATAAGGGCGTTGCGGATGGCGAGCAAGTTGAGATACCTGCCAGGAAGAGAGGTCTGAGAAGATGTCACGAGTCAGAGACTCACTCCTACGCCGCAATCGAGCAATCTCTTCGCTGATATTCAACTCCGAATCATCGCCCACAAACTTCAATTCGTCTATTTTCGCCTCGAGTTCCGCAATGGGCTGTTCAAAGTCAAGAAACTTAAGATCCATCGATCGACCTTACCCTCAAGACCGGAACCGTTACAAGTAAGCAAGGCTTTTAGAAAAAAACAGACGATGCAATCCTGCCGACTCCATGCGCTCACACAAGATGCTTCGGATAGTGAAGAGAGTAATGTTTGGAACCAAAAAGCGCTCCTAATCGTTCTCTAAGTTCCCGAGTGGGTCTGACCGACCAACCGTCGCCAAGTGTTAGTGATGCGCTCGCTGTAGGGCCAGCGTACTCGACACAGACTTCGCAACGACCATGGGTAAAAGGTTGGAGCGTTTCCTTTAAACTGCGCACAAAGTCTGTCCCGTTGCCATCCGCTGTCCATTGGATAGTGAGTCGACGTGCGTGCTGTTCGATGGCCTCATCCACAGATCTAATTCGTTGAGCCGTTAGCCGACACGCATACAAAAATTTATCAAACCGAAGCCGCCCTACAACCACTAACACTGAATCCTTGACGATCAAATGTCTAAACTGATCAAAGACATCTTCAAACACGGTGATCTCCAAATGATCCGTTTTGTCGTCTAAAACGATTGAGACCCTACCTCCACGACGGCGTATATCCATGACTAGTCCGGCAACCGTAACCTCTTTCTGGGATGAGAACTGGCCATTATCCGAAAAAGCGCTAACTAGTTTCCGAATAGACCCATGTGTGAAATGGCTACAA
>JAZAGZ010000069.1:0-15790 GCA_036231525.1 Pseudomonadota bacterium
CCGCACGGTCCGGACGACCAGGCCGGCGCGTCCAACTACGTTACTGCGGAAAAAGTTCTTGCCGCGATTCAACTCCCGCAGACTGGTCAGACGTACGAACTCGGCCACATCTATGAAGCGAGCATGCCCGCGTTCGGGTCGAGACCCTACTTCATGCAGGTTGTTCCTCCTCCGGCCCCAACCAGCGGAGAAGGAGGCATAGCCAACAGCGAATATTTCACGGGTTTTATTGGCCAGATGGGGACGCAGTTCGATGGCATGGCGCATCAGGGTGGCAATATCGAGATGGCGGACGGTTCCTTCCAGACTGTTTTTTACAATGGTTTCACGGCCGATGATTTATTCAGGAACAACCGCGGTCGCGGGGGCGTTGAAGCTCTGGGTGTCGAGCACATGAAGCCCTTTATTACCCGCGGCGTGCTTGTGGATATCGCGGGTTACAAGGGTGTAGATACTTTGCCGGCGGCTTATGCAGTGACTATCGAGGACATGCGCGGGGCGCTCGAGCGGCAGGGCATGAGTGAAGACGATATCGGGCAGGGTGACGCAGTGTTTTTCAATTACGGCTGGGCTGCTAACTGGGGTAATCCTTCGAAGTACAACGATTCCTACATTGGGACAGGCGAGAACGAAGGTTCCCCGGGTATCTACGCTGATATCTCTCGTTTCTTGGTCTCACGCAAAATTTCACTGGTCGGGGCCGACAGTTGCTGTGTGGAGGTCAGGCCACGTCCGGGGACGGATAACGTGCACCGCATACTCTTCCTAGGGGAGGGTATCGCTATGCTTGAGAATATGGAGCTTCGAGAGCTAGCGGCCGACGAGGTTTACGAGTTCCTCTTTATTGGTCTGCCCGAGCGCATTAAGGGCGCAACTGGCTCACCGATGCGACCGATCGCGGTTCGGTAGCGGCATGCCTACGCATAGGGCCCTTGTCGGAAGGGTGTCGTGTGTATGACTGAATACGTCGGCGCGATTGATCAAGGCACGACCAGCAGCCGATTTATTCTTTTTGACCGCACCGGCGAGATTGTCTCTGTTGCACAGAAAGAGCATAAGCAGATCTATCCAAAACCGGGATGGGTCGAGCACGACCCTGTCGAGATCTGGCGCAATACGGCCGCGGTCATCGCCGGGGCATTGGAGCAAAAGGGCCTCAGCCAGACTGATCTTGCGGGTGTCGGTATCACTAATCAACGTGAGACCACGATTCTGTGGGACCGCCGCAGCGGTGAGCCGCTTTACAACGCGGTGGTGTGGCAGGACACACGTGTCGATGAGCGGGTAGCTGCCTACGCGCGCAACGGTGGTCAGGATCGGTTTCGTGCTCAGACGGGACTGCCGCTGGCCAGCTACTTCAGTGCTCTGAAGTTGCAGTGGATCTTGGATAACGTGCCAGATGCCCGAGCGAAGGCCGAATCGGGGGACGCCATCTTCGGAACGATCGACACTTGGGTCCTTTGGAACCTGACAGGTGGCATAGACGGTGGGTTGCACGCGACCGATGTGACCAACGCGAGCAGGACACAGCTGATGGGCCTGGCGAGTCTCGATTGGGATGATTCGCTCCTCGATGCGTTCAACATTCCGCGCGCCGTACTGCCCAAAATCGTTTCTTCGAGTGAGGTCTATGGTTTGGCTCAGCTTAAAGCGCTGCGCGATGTCCCTGTCGCCGGGATACTTGGGGATCAGCAGGCGGCCCTAGTAGGCCAGACGTGCTTTGCCGAAGGGGAGGCGAAAAACACCTACGGCACCGGGTGTTTCCTCCTGATGAACATTGGCACAAAGCCGCGAGAGTCGACCGCAGGACTCATCACCACCGTCGCTTATCAACTCGGATCGGAGCCCGCGTGCTATTCCCTCGAAGGCTCGATCGCTATCACAGGTGCCCTGGTGCAGTGGCTGCGGGACAACCTCGGGATCATCGAAACCAGCTCGGACGTCGAGCGTCTTGCACGGGAAGCCGAAGACAACGGTGACGTCTACTTCGTTCCCGCGTTCTCCGGACTCTATGCGCCGCACTGGAAGGAGAGCGCCCGCGGTGTGATCGTAGGTCTCACGCGCTACGCGAATCGTAACCACATCGCGCGCGCCGTGCTCGAAGCAACCGCCTACCAGACACGGGAGGTTCTGGAGGCCATGGAGCAGGATTCGGGTATCGCGATTAAGGAGCTTCGCGTTGATGGCGGGATGGTCGCCAACGAGTTTTTGATGCAGTTTCAGTCCGACATCCTTGACGTGCCGGTTGTTCGCCCGAAGATTGCGGAGACGACCGCTCTCGGGGCAGCCTATGCTGCAGGCCTTGCGGTGGGCTACTGGTCCGGCGCCGAGGAGCTGAGGCGCAACTGGGCTGAGGATAAGCGCTGGGTGTCAGGTATGGAGGAGAAAAAGCGGGCCGAGCTCTACGCATCCTGGCAAAAAGCTGTGACTCGGTCCTTTGATTGGATTTCCACCGGTTGAAAGAGCGCCAGCATTGACGCGATGTTTCGGAGAGGGCGATGTCGAGTGCATTTCTAGGTGAATTTTTCGGGACGATGACGCTGATTTTGATGGGCAACAGCGTCAACGGGACCGTCTTGTTGAAGGGGACGTACGGAGAGACCTCCGGATGGCTGGTCATCGCCACGGGCTGGGGTCTCGCCGTGATCTTCGGCGTCATCGTTGCGCTAGCTGTCGGGAGCAATGCTCACATCAATCCGGCGGTAACCGTCGGTGTCAGTGTTGCCACCGGGGAGTGGGGTCACGTGGGTACGTACGTCTTGGGCCAGATGTTGGGCGCAATACTCGGTGCCACCTTGGTCTGGATACACTTTCTTCCGCACTGGGGTGCCACAGAGCAGCCGGAGAGCAAGCGCGCGTGCTTCTGCACATCGCCCGCGATTCGCAACATCCCAGCTAATTTCGTGAGCGAGACCATCGGAACCTTCATGCTGGTATTCATTGCCGCTGCCATCTTTTCCGAAAATCTTTCGCCTGGTGGCCAGCCCCCCGGGCTTGGCCCGTTCTTGGTAGGGCTACTGGTCTGGTGCATTGGTCTCGGACTCGGTGGCACGACCGGCTATGCCATCAATCCGGCACGAGACCTGGGTCCTCGCATTGCGCATTCCTTGCTGCCGATTGCGGGCAAGGGGGATTCGGGATGGGACTACGCGTTGGTGCCGGTGCTGGGGCCCATTCTGGGGGCCGTCCTGGCGGGCATAACGGTTGCTACGCTCCAAATCTGACGGCGCTACTATCTCGCCCGGCCTGCCTTTGGCCGATAGACTGATAGACTGATACCGGTAAGAGTTCCTTTGGGGGAATCCAGTGAATCTCGAAGTTCGGCTTATTTTGGTCGTTTTAGCGATGTGTATCTTCTCGCTACCCGGAGCGTCCGCGCACCACTCACCTAATGTTCATTACGATCTCGGTCAGATCGTGGAGATCGAAGGCGAGCTCACTGAAATTGCTTGGCGTAATCCTCACGTTCAGCTCACAGTCGTGGAGACGGACGACCAAGGTTTCGAAAGGCACTGGGAGGCGGAGTATCTTGCGCCGAGTTTTCTGGCCCGCCAGGGCATTTCGTCGGACCTCCTAAACGAAGGTGATCGAATTAGGATCGCTGGATACGTTGGCCGAGCTAACAGGGCGGCTCTTTTTACAACGAATATTCTCCTGGCCAGCGATCGAGAGATATTTGATTTCCAGGTCTCCGAACCCCGGTGGACAGATCAGATAGTGGGTGTCACGTTCGGTGAGTATCAGCGGGTGAAGCTGCAGGAAGCTCCGGAGGTTGCGAGTAGCTTGTTCCGGGTCTGGAGCACGGACGTTGCCTTTATCAACCCTGATCGAACGTTCTGGAAGGAGGAGTATCCTTTAACCGACCAAGCTCGTGCGGCGCAGGCGAGTTGGGATCGGGTGGGCGAGAATCCCTACATGCGTTGTGAGAACGGGATGCCCGCGATTATGGATCAGTTCTTCCCCACGGAGTTTGTCTCACAAGGCGACGAGATTCTTGTTTATCTCGAAGAGCAGGATATCGTGCGCACGGTGCATATGACGGATGTCGCGGAGCCTACGCAGAGCAGCCCTTATGGCCACTCAGTTGGCCATTGGGAGGGAGGGTCGCTCGTTGTTGAGACGACCCACATCAACTGGCCCTGGTTCGATCAGACGGGTATCCCCCAGAGTGAGGAGGTCCACGTACTAGAGCGTTTCACGCCCAGTGCGGAAGGCCATCAACTCGATTACTCGGCTACGGTCACCGACCCTGTGATCTTTACTGAGCCGGTAGTGCTTGAGCGATATTGGATATGGGTGCCCGGTGAAGCCGTTGAGCCATACAACTGCGTCGTATCGGAAGAGCGCTACTAACGGCTGCGGCGCGAGCCCGACGAACCCTCGCATTGGCCTGATAGGAGCCGTTATCGTAGATATCTTCTACCCGGGCGGCATCCCGATCGAGATTTCGGAGTATTCCGCAAACTCACTGCAAGGTAAGGCGTTAGCAGGGGAGGTTTAGCTCTGGTTCCACTCCACCGGATCTTCGCCCGGCGCTACCGGGTCGTAGTACCACCTGAGACCTAGCGGCTCCTCGCTCATAACGATCGTCTTAAAGCTTCGCCAAGCTTGAATCTCGAAGTAGTCTAGTGTCCCGCCATGGGAATGGAGACGATGGGGTACGCCTGGCGGAAAATACAAAAGCGTCCCCGGCTCGATCTCCTGCGACGTCTCGCCCACCTCCACCCGACCGCGACCCTTGAATGTCATGTAGACATGGGCCGCACCATCGGGATTTGCGTCGGTGCCTTCGTGCCTGTGATACGGCGATGATCCGCCCTCGACATAGTGCATCTCGCCCGCCTGAATTGCGTTGGTCGGCGTGAGCCGACTACCGTCGAGCAGCTCGACGCTCGACTCGGCACAGAAACGGCGTATGCGGCCACCGCTCGCGTCACTGAGCCGGCGCAGAGTAGCCCTATTAAAGAAATATCCCGGGCCGCCTAGCAGACCTTCTTCAACGCCTGCTGGAGGTTTTGGCGTGATCATGTGCAGTAACTCCAAATTCGACCCGACAGCTTCGAATCGCGCCGATTCACCCGGCTGCAAAAGCACACCCGCTCCTTCCTCGGCTACGTGGGCTTCTCCATCAAAGTGGATAAGTCCGTCTGTCGAACCCTCCATGACGTAGACCAAGTGATAGTCCTTAACTAATTCGAGATTGAACTGCCGTTCTGAGCTTATCGTCCGCCCGAAGATCGTTAAATTCTCAGAACCGCAGAGACTCGGACTACACAGAGTTCGTTCTGACCCGGAATCGACCTGCGTGGCCTCGGCCGCATTCGAATCGATGATAAAAATGTCGTTTATCGTCGCCATGCGTTCTCTTTCCTCAGTCATCGCCCATTACACCGAGTATGTGCAGCAGGCTCGTGAAAAGGTTAAAGAGCGCAACGTACAACGTGACCGTCGCGGCAGATCGTCTTGATGAAACATATAGGCTATGTTGGATCCTTCGTCGTTTGTTTTCTGGGGTCCAGCCGACGCGAGTTTACTACATATAACGGCCGCCGCTAACGTGAATGGTTTGTCCCGTCACATACGTGTCATGTGGACTTGCGAATGACAACACGATACGCGCCACATCCTTACATGTGCCGTGGGCATTAACTTCATTGTCGCTGAATTTTGCCTGAGGTTGGTCCGGCTTGCGTTGAGTATCAATGAGGCCTGGGACGATACAGTTAGCACGAATGTGTCCCGCCCCTTCGATCGCTAATGCTCGCGTCAGGCCGGTGATGCCCGCCTTGGCAGCGATAACGTGTGCGCGATCCTTCGCCGGCCGATGAGCACTCAGCCCTCCAATGTTAACAATAGCCCCCTTGCGGTTGGTTGGAAGTCTTCGAAAAAATTCTCGACAGGTCAAAAAGGGCCCCGTAAGCATGGTGGACAACACTGCATTCCATGTTGCCAGGTCAATATCCGTGAATGGTGCATGAGGACGGAATCCTGGCCCGTTCACCACGATGGAGGCCGGTCCAAATACTTTTTCACATGACTCAAACATAGTAGATACTGCTGATTCGCTGCGAATGTCTGAGATCAGTCCGCTCGACCGATCTCCCGAAGCTTTCAGTTGTTCGAGCGCTGTTTCTAGGGCCGTCTGATCGGATCCACCGACGATACATACGGACGCTCCCGCACTTTGCAATGCTTCAGCGATACTGAGTCCGATGTTGCGGGTACCGCCGATAACCAAAGCCGTCTCGCCACTCAGGTCGATATCCCAACTCATAATGATTACCGGGCCAGGAGGGCTGTAAGCTCTCTGACAGACCCGAGGTTTTCTAAGGTTCTTACAGTTTCGATGATCTGTTCTGTTTGGGCCGCACTCCACTTCGCGAATTCTGCACAACCCCTGAATTTGTCTGCTACCTCATCGTAATTCATAGGATTCGCTGGGCTACCTTTACCGAAGTCAGCACGCCCAGAAATAGTTTGACCATCCTTCAGTTGGATATCGATGATGGTGGTCATTTTGTCATAGCCGGCCGCCTCTGCTTCTGGATGAACACCAAAATGCACTCGACTAATCATGTCTTGCACGCTTGCGCTGTTAACTACCGTGTCGGTGAACTCGGGAAGCGCGCCGCGGCGTTCAAGTAATAAAATTGCCATACAGAATTCCATGGAAAATTTTGCTTGTAACTCATCCGTTGGCCGATGGTGAATCAGAGCATTGGGCATATTGTGATTTGTCCCAACATCGACTCTTTCGACATCGTCTGGTTGGATGTTATGTGCAAATATGAGCTCGAGCATCTTTGTCATACCGGGATGTGTTAACGAGCCCGATGGATGAGGTTTGATAGAGACACCGGGGTCCACAAAAGTCCAGGGATTTCCAAGTTTGCCGCGCAATGCTTCAAGCGCATAACCACCCCCATGTGCCTGAAAGAAACCCCTCGGTGATTCCAGGATCTTGTCTGTTGCGGTCCATTCAGCTTTGGCTAAATCGGCTGCGAATACACCCGCTTCCGCAGCGCGTCC
Organism: Pseudomonadota bacterium; assembly: GCA_036231525.1. Taxonomy (GTDB): domain Bacteria; phylum Pseudomonadota; class Gammaproteobacteria; order Steroidobacterales; family Rariloculaceae; genus UBA6522. The sequence goes on from JAZAGZ010000069.1 coordinate 7,030, forward strand.
CGCATGAAAAGGTTTCGTCATTGTGCCGAAGTTTTCTCGTAGTCCAGCCGCCTGACTAGCCGCGATCGCCAGCGCGCGCGTTGTTGAATCTGAGTTGAGTCCGTAGAGTTTCGAAACCGCGGATGCGGAGGCAAAGACGCCGCAGGTGGCCGTAGAGTGAAAGCCGTGTTGATAGTGCCTGGGTGACATGGCTTCGGAAATTTTTGTCTCTACCTCCAGTCCTAAGTTGTATGCCAAGACTAGATCGTGTCCCGATTGGTTGTGTTTCTCTGCAACCGCGAGCGCGGCTGGTAGGCACGGCGCGGTTGGATGAGTGAGTAGTCCATAGACTCGGTCTTGTTGGACAGCCAGCTGAGTATCATCGTAATCATCAGCATGAACTCCAACACCATTGGCAAACGCAGCAAACCGCTCTTGTACGCGTAGCTTTGTACCGATGACGGTTGTTTCGCCACTTAATCCTTGGTTTTTCAGATATCTCTGCGTGATTTTCCCGCTTTCGGCAACTGAGCCCGATAAAGCAAGACCGAGGCCGTCAAGCATAGATTTTTTCCCGAGCTCGATAACCTCGCTGGGAATTTTTTCGTATCCGGTCTCTACGACGAATGCAGCAACTTCTTGGGTCAGGCCTTCGCCATAACTTGATGTGATATCCGGTGTGAAAGCTTCGATCTCGCTGGCATTTGCCATTCAACATCTCCTTCCTGGTGTAGTTAAGGTGGGTTTTCGGCTGATGAGTAGAGTTCTTAAGTAAAGTCTAGGCGGTTCTGCTTGTTCGGGAAAGGAGCCTACTGAATACTGAGCGAATTTTCCCGCCTAGCAGACTGATCACGGCCAATGCGAAAAATGATAGTGTGATGGGTCTGGAGAAGAACCCTGTCCATTGCTGATCAAAAATAATCATTGATTGTGCCAATGAGGTTTCCACCAGCCCTCCCAGTACAACTCCCATAATAATCGGGGCCGGACCAAATCCATTTTTCTTTAGTACAAATCCTACCAGCCCGGAAATAATCATAATCCAGACATCTACCATGGATTGATTTAGTCCATATGCACCTACAAAACAAAGTGCAAAAACCGTTGGCCAGAGGAACGTCCGGGGAATGAGGCTGATACGAGAAAAAACTTTTGCGCCAAGAAGGCCAATGAAGAGAAAGAGAACGTTAGCCAGTAGCATAGCGAAGAAAATGCCATACAAAAGTCCTGGCTGTTCTTCAAACAGATAGGGACCGGGGCGCAATCCCTGAACCTGTAGTCCGCCCAATATCACCGCGGCGGTCGCGCTGCCGGGTATACCGAGTGCCAGGGTGGGCACCATAGCGCCACCAGTTGCTGCGTTATTTGCGGCTTCGGGACCCGCAACACCCTCGATTGTCCCTTTACCGAAGGCATCCGGGTTTTTTGACCATCGCTTGGCCTCGTTGTAACCAATCATTGCTGCCATTGTGCTGCCCTCGGCAGGTAGCACACCTACAAAAATACCAATACCGCTGGAGCGAAGAATGGTGTTTTTTACTCGGCGAAAATCATCAAGCGAGGGGAGTTTCAGCGCTGATACCGCGACTGCAATTCTCTCTCGACCCAACTCTTGTGCTTGATTTAGTAGTTCGGTTACTGCAAACAGGCCAATTAGCACGGGGATAAATTGGATGCCTTCGTAGAGCTCTGGAACACCGAATGTAAATCGCTCCACTCCGGTAGTTAGATCAATGCCGACCGTGGCGATAAGTAACCCCAGACAGCCACCAATTAGATTTTTAAGTGGCGCTTCTCCGCTGATAGACGCCAACATGGACAATGCAAACACCCCCAATGCGAAATACTCCGGTGGACCAAAACTGTATGCGACTTGTGCGAGTAGAGGAGCTGCAAACAAGAGTACGAGGACACTCAATATACCGCCGCTTACGGATGAAACGGCCGCAATGCCTAATGCTCGCCCTGCTTCTCCCTTGGTTGCCATGGGATAACCGTCAAAAGCGGTTGCTACCGCAGGCGGTGCTCCGGGCGCGTTGATCAGGATCGCCGTGATAGACCCGCCGAAGGTTCCTGCGCAGTACAAAGCTGACAAGAGCGCAATAGCGGGTATTGGCTCAAGATAGAGGGAAAAGGGTAATAATAAAGCGACGCCCATAGATGATGACAGTCCAGGTAGAGCGCCGATGACGACACCCATGACTGTACCCGCTACGATCAAACCTATCACTACCGGATCGGTTAGCACTGGTAGCGCGTACTCGAGACTTAGGTTCATCAATTTTCCAGGAGCAGTCCGACGATCTGTCCCGCCGGAAAATGTACGTTAAGCCCTAATGTGAAGATCAGGTAAATACTGATAGGTAGACAGACAGCCAGGATTCCGATAAAGCTATAGCGTCGCTCACCCCAGGCGATAGGTAGCGCAACAGCGACAATCCCCAACGTCAGCAGCGTACCTAGAATGCTCGCCAAGATACCTGTGGAGGCGATGATTACCACCGTCCTCCAGAAGGTAGCCGACGGACGCCCGGTTTTTTCAGGCTCTCGACTTATTCCCGCAGCTACGAGCACGACGCTGAGCGTAGCCACAATCGATAGTACTAACCGGGGGAAAAAAGTGGGGGGTACATTTTGGGACAGCAGAGCGGGCACTTCGCTAAAGCCGGTCGTGAGCCAATAAGCGATAGCACAGAGAACGAGTAGGGCCAGGCCCGTAATGGTGTCGTGGTGCTTCATAGTCCGAGGGGACCGATTAGTTTTGTTCGATTATACCGAGGTCGATCATTGCCGCGCGTGCGTCATTGTAGAGGCGGCGAACCTGCCTGTCCCACTCTTCACGTCCTGCGACACTTTCAGAATTCAGCCCGGAGCCTTCGAGGTAGGCATGGTAAGCGGGCTGCTGCATGCTTTCTAGCAGACCTCTTTCGAGGATTTCGATGCGGTCTTCCGGAGTTCCATTCAGTACAAGGTACCCTCGCACGGTCGAAAAAACGACGTCGTACCCCAATTCTACTGTTGTTGGCACATCACTAAGTATGGCAAGCCTTTCGTCTGCCATGACAGCCAGTGCTCGAAAGTCCCCACGTTCGATCTGTCCCAGAGCTTCGGTGAGATTAAGCCCCGCAGCGTCGATACTACCGCCCATTAGATTGGTTACGATTTCCCCACCGCCGGAAAATGGCACGACGCTTAATTGAGTCTCTGCAAGCTGGGCGAGGATAGCTCCGGCTATGTGATCAACTCCGCCGATTTGTGTTGTACCCCATTTGATCGGTTGCTCGCGACCGAGTTGGATAAGTTCGGCTAATGTTTGCACCTCACTATCGCCCCTTACCATAACGACGATAGCATCGTCAGTGGCGCGTGCGACACCGACCAGATCATCAATCGATAGGGGCCCTTGGCCGCGTGCAATGGCGAATAGATGGGTCGGAGTTATTGCAAGCACAGTGTGTCCATCGCGTGGCCGATTATTGACATAGGCCATTGCCACGACGCCTCCCCCGCCTGTTCTAGGTAGCACCGTCATATCCGTATCCAGGGCTATTCGGGCGCCCCGGACGACAGCGCGTGCAGTCGCATCCGTACCACCACCGGGCGAAGCGTGGGTGACTATATCAATTGGGCGAACTGGGAATGCTTCCTGAGCAAAACAAGCACTTCCAGCTAACCAGAGGGAGATTATGGCTATTACTCCGATGTCGAGCTCTGATGTGCCAGATTGCTTTATTTTCATGCGCGCAACTCTAGCATGGTGCTGATAGGCTGGGGTGGGTAAGGTTAGAATTAAGGCCGCGAGCTAGGGGACCACTATGCGTAGATTTGGCATTTTTCTTTTGATTGTGTGCCCGGTGCTGGGGCATTCCCAGGACCGATACCCTATTCATTGGGAGGTGATTGCCGAGGAATCGCTGAGCCACTTTAGCGCCCTGTTGCGCACGGATACCACTAATCCGCCGGGCAATGAAACGAGAGCTGCTACGTATCTACGTGATGTTCTGGCGACCGAGGGCATCGAGGGGCGACTCTACGCGCTTGAGCCCGGCCGAGATAACCTTGTAGCGCGGGTTCATGGGAACGGTTCGAAGCCTCCGATTTTGGTTATGGGTCACACAGACGTTGTCGGAGTTCAGCGAGAGAGCTGGTCTGTGGAGCCGTTTGATGCGGTGCATCGTGATGGTTATATCTATGGTCGTGGCTCGCTTGATGATAAGGACAATGTAACGGCAAGCCTAATGTTATTGCTGATGCTTAAGCGTGCGGAAGTAGATCTTGATCGCGATGTAATTTTCCTAGCTGAGGCTGGAGAGGAGGGCACCCCCGAAGTTGGGGTCGATTTCATGGTAGATGAGCACTGGGATGAGATAGCTGCCGAGTATTGTCTTGCCGAAGGTGGTGGTGCCGTAGCGCGGGATGGTCAGGTACGTTACGTATCTATCGCAACTACCGAAAAGTTCCCAATGCGCGTACGCCTAGTTGCACACGGTACAGCAGGCCACGGTTCGGTACCACGGGTCGATAACGCGATATCAGCGCTCGCGATGGCTGTTGCAAAACTTTCTGAATGGCAGCCACCAATGCGTCTGAACGATACAACCCGGGCTTATTTCGAACGGCTTGCTACCATAAGCTCCGATGAACAGGCTGAGCGCTACCGCGAACTTTTGGATCCAGCGGAGCAGGCTCGAGTTCAGCAATACCTTTCAATCAATGAGCCTCAGCACTATTCACTACTTCGTACTGGCGTCAGTCCTACGATTCTGAGTGGTGGGTTTCGCAGGAACGTCATTCCCTCTGAGGCGGAAGCAACCTTGGATATAAGAGCATTACCTGACGAAAATCCCAGAGATTTTTACGCGGATATGGCGGCGGTGATTAACGATCCGAATGTCGAGATTATTCCACAGCCAATTTATCGGCCGGCGGGGACACCATCTCCGATTAACAACGAAATGTTCGAAGTTATCCAGGGGGTAAGCGAGCAATTATTTCCTCAAGCTGTAACGCTGCCGACCATGCTTACCGGCGCAACAGATATGGCTCAGGTGAGAGCGAAGGGTGTGCCCTGCTACGGATTCGGTCCAGTTCGTCATGAGGAGGACCTGATTGCCGGTGGTGGTGCCCATGGGGACGACGAGCGTATTCCGGAAGATTCTCTACTCCGTCTTATTCAATTCCTCTGGTACGTTGTTATCGGTATCGCGACAACGCCGTAGGCTATTGGCGGTTATCAGTCCCCTCAAAAGAACTGGTTGAGCATCTGCGTGCACATCGTGCCCAATGAGTTGTTCGAGACATTTTAGTCTTCCGCCAAGTTATGTTTCTCATTAAGAATCAAACGTTGAAGTGGAAGTGGATCACGTCACCTTCTGTCACGAGATAGTCTTTGCCTTCCAGCCGCGTTTCGCCCGCTGCCTTCGCGCCTTGCTCTCCATTGCGTGCAATAAAAGTGCCAACTGGAGTTACCTCCGCACGAATAAATCCTCTCTGAAAATCTGTGTGAATTTCTCCAGAAGCTTCATGAGCACTGGTTCCTCTACGAACGGTCCATGCTCGGACTTCTTTCGACCCCGTTGTGTAAAACGTTTGCAGGTTGAGCAAACCATAGGTTGTTTGCACCACTCTATCTAGTCCTGGTTTCTCTAAACCAAACTCTGAGAGAAAAGCGCCTTGTTCTTCGGGAGGGAGTTGCACCAGTGCCGCTTCAAACGTTGCACAGATCGTGACTACGGGAATCTCTTCACTGTCGGCAAACGAAAGAACAAGATCACGATACGAGTTATTTTTTAGTTCTGTCTCTCCAACGTTGGCTACGTACATCAGCGGTTTAGCAGTGATGAGTTGGAGGGTTTCTAGAGACTTTATTTCATGGGCCTGTAGTTTTATATTCCTGACGGGGCGGCCGTCCTCAAGTTCTGTAAGAACTCGTTTTAGGAGATCGCACCAATTCAAAGCTTCCTTCTCGTTAGTTTTCGCTTGTCGTGCCGCTTTTTCGAAGTTCCGTTGAACAGTCTCCAAATCTGCCAATAGCAGTTCAGTATTGACTGTTTCGATATCGTCGATGGGGTTGAGCTGCCCTGATACGTGTACGACATCGTCACTAGCAAAGCAGCGGACAACCTGTGCAATTGCGTCTGTCTCGCGGATATGCGCTAAAAACTGATTGCCGAGGCCCTCACCTTCTGATGCGCCTTGGACGAGTCCTGCAATATCCAGAAACTCAACGACGGCTGGTATCGTGTGCTGGGGTTGCACAATTCTCGAGATTGCTTCGAGTTTTGCATCGGGGACCCTGACTACACCGACGTTGGGATCGATCGTGCAGAACGGGTAGTTTTCGGCTGGAATCTCTGTATTGGTAAGCGCGTTAAACAGGGTGGACTTACCAACGTTTGGCAGACCGACAATGCCGCATTTAATTCCCATGTACCAGCCACTTACTCGGGTTCGTTTCTGTCGGGTTTTTTGTATGGGCGCGCTTCGACGCCACGGCTATGGAGGCTCGTTTTTGCCCGTTCCGCTCCTTCGTCTAAAAACATGGGTAATGTATCCACGGCTGCCAGAGCGGCATCTAGAATCGTATCCTGATCTTCCGAAGAGGGGTTTTGCAGCACATAGTTTGAGACTTGAGTCTTGTTGCCAAAGCCTGGATGACCAATACCGAGGCGTAAACGCCAGAATGTTTTTCCAATGCATCCAACCACATCGCGCATGCCATTGTGCCCGCCATGTCCACCGTCAAACTTAAGCTGTACCCGCCCGGGCGCAAGATCTAATTCATCGTAAGCTATGAGTACGTGCTCCAGAGGAGTTTTGTAATATGCTGTCATTGCTGCGACAGAACGGCCGCTATCATTCATATAGGTCATGGGTTTGAGAATGCGGATCCGGTGGTTGTCGATGGTGATTTCCGCAACCTCTCCGTGAAATCGGTTTTCCAAGCGGAATACACTGCCGTGGGTTCGTGCAAGAATGTCCGCAAACCAGAAGCCTGCATTGTGACGCGTGTTCAAGTGCTCGGCATCTGGGTTGCCAAGCCCCGCTATAAGTTCGATCCGATTTCCCATGGAGGCATCCTAAACGAAAGAGGCCGCTCAAAGACGGCCTCAGGGCGGATTTCCTTCCAGTTCAGTCCTTGGATTCCTCGGCCCCATCCTCGCCGGCATCGGTGGCTTGGGTTTCCTCCTCTCCTTCGGCCGGCTCCTCGCCCTCGACTTCCATACCTTCAAGCTCTAGATCTTCCTCAAGCTCTGGTACTTCATCTTCCTCTTCCTGCCGCGGTGGATTGATGGTGATTATGGCTGGATCTTGATTGTGGGTTAACGCCAATATCTCAACGCCCTCTGGTGCGACTACATCAGATAGAATCTTTCGCTGGTTCATTTCCAACTCTGAAATATCAAGTTCCAGGAACTCGGGTAGATCTTTAGGAAGACAGCTAATTTCCACATCCGCTATCAAAATCGCTATCTCGCCGCCTTGCTCTCTTACACCGACGGCAGCTTCTTGGCCTGTGTAGTGAATTGGAACCTGCAGGGTGATTTTTTCGTCTTCTAAAATCCGCTGGAAATCCAGATGAAGCACTTGGCGCTTTGCCGGATGACGCTGTACGTCTTTGACTACGACGGCTTGTGTTTCTTTGCCCAGATTCAGCGTAAGAATGCTGGTTTGAAACGCTTCCTGCTCCATTTGCTGGTGTAACTTACTTTGATCAAGGGCGATGGCCTTGGGTTCCTGTCCGCCGCCATAGAGAATGGCAGGTACCTTGCCTTGGCGACGTAACCGCCTGCTATGGCCCTTACCCAAATCATCGCGGTTTTCTATTTCTAGCTCGAACCCGGCGCTCATGGCTCTTCTCCCCTTTGAGGGCGCCGGATGATAGCAGGCACGGTTAGTCTACGTATAGGGAACTGACGGATTCAGCATCACTTATTCTGCGTACGGTTTCTGCGAGCAGTTCTGCAACGCTGAGTTGGCGGATCTTGTCACAGGCTAGAGCAGCCTTGTTAAGAGGGATCGTATCTGTCACCACTAGTTCATCCAGCACGGACTTTTCGATGCGCTCAACCGCGGGTCCGGATAACACAGGATGGGTGATGTAAGCCACTACTCGGACCCCCCCTTTTTTCTTGAGAATTTTCCCCGCCTCGCAGAGAGTGCCTGCCGTGTCAACAATATCGTCGATCAACACACACACCTTTCCTTTGACTTCTCCGATGACATTCATTACCTGAGCCATATTTGCCTGTGGCCGACGTTTATCGATGATTGCCAGACCGGCGTCGTCTAAGCGTTTTGCCAGTGCACGTGCTCTGACCACTCCCCCGACATCTGGGGAAACCACTACGATGTCATCATACTTTTGCTTCCACGCATCACCCAAAAGAACAGGCGAGGCATAAACATTATCCACTGGGATATCAAAAAAACCTTGGATTTGATCGGCATGAATATCTACCGTTAGGACTCGGTCAATTCCCGCTTTACCGATCAGCTGCGCTACCAACTTGGAGGTAATTGGCACACGACTTGCCCGAGGGCGTCGATCCTGCCGCGCATAACCGAAGTAGGGGATTAATGCCGTGATCCTTCCAGCGGATGCCCGTTTGCAAGCATCCGTCATGACTAGTAGCTCCATCAGGTTTTCATTTACTGGTGGGCAGGTTGACTGGATTATAAAGACTTCCTTACCGCGGATGTTCTCCATGATCTCCACATTTGCCTCACCATCGCTGAATCGGCCAACGCTGATTTTCCCGAGCGGTATGTGGAGATGATG
>JAZAGZ010000070.1:0-12095 GCA_036231525.1 Pseudomonadota bacterium
CTTGCAAACTACGAGTTTGAAACGCACCAAGGCACAACGCGCATTATTAGAGAGGCAATCGGCCCATGCGCATTGATCACACCTTGGAATTGGCCGCTCAATCAAGTAGCTGCAAAAGTTGCACCAGCGTTGGCCGCTGGTTGCACAATGATTTTAAAACCCAGCGAAATTGCGCCCTTTAACTCAGCAATTCTTGCGGAGATCATCCATGACGCCAACGTACCAGCCGGCGTTTTCAACCTCGTTAATGGCGATGGAATCACTGTAGGCTCAACCCTTACAGCGCACTCTGATATTGCTATGGTCTCGTTCACTGGTTCCACGCGTGCCGGCATCGATGTAGCAAAAAAAGCGGCACACAGCGTAAAACGTCTTAACCAGGAGCTCGGCGGCAAATCAGCTAATCTAATCCTCGATGATGCTGATTTTAAAAAAGCAGTTGTTCGAGGGGTTTCAAGCTGTTTTAGCAACTCAGGTCAATCCTGCAATGCTCCAACACGTATGCTGGTCCCGAAAAAATTTCTAAAAGATGCTACAAAGTTTGCAATTGAGAGAGCTAAATTAACAGTTGTGGGTGATCCCGAAAATGAAACCTCTGGAATAGGACCGGTCGCCTCCGAGGTGCAGTGGCAGAAGATCCAGGGTTTTATAGAGAAAGGCATAGAAGAAGGTGCCACGTTAGCAGTGGGCGGACTAGGGCGTCCACATGGTTTAAAAAAAGGGTATTACGTACAACCGACGGTTTTTTCAGACGTAAGCAATGATATGACTATCGCACGAGAAGAAATATTTGGCCCCGTATTATCGATCATTCCCTATAAAGATGATGATGATGCCATACGCATTGCTAATGACACACCCTACGGACTTTCTGGCTATGTCAGTTCTGGTAATCTTGATCGTGCACGCAACGTTGCCTCACAGTTGCGTACTGGTATGGTGCATATTAATAACTCACCTCTTGACTTCACTGCTCCTTTTGGTGGTTATAAACAGTCTGGCAATGGTCGAGAATGGGGTGCATTTGGTATCGATGAGTATCTCGAAATAAAATCTGTTTACGGTTTTGAGGAACAGCAGTAAATCAGCAAAATACCGGAGAATTGGCCATGAAGAACTACACCTATTTTGTATTCGGAGCGTTACTAATCTTGCTCTCGAATCAACTCCAGGCGCATCACGGAGATGCTGGCCGTTTTGAAGAAGAAGTGATTACCTTATCGGGTACCGTTGTAGTACTTCAGTTAAAAAACCCTCACTCAATCATTATCGTGGACGTAGAGAATGAAAACGGTGTAGTTGAAAGGTGGCAAGCAGAGGTTGGAAGTGTCAGTCAACTCACAAATAACTTCGGTTGGAGTAGAAACACTATCCAACCAGGCGACAAAATTGCAGTAACCGGTCGACAAGTTAAGAGCGGAGCCCCCTACATCAACCTCAGCGAGCAAGCGAGGATTGTGGTTACAAACACTTGCGAAGAAATCTACCACTCAAATTCAGCGTTTCGTGGGGCTCCACCAGATACGCCTATCCCAGATTGTCCTAATTAAATCAACGAGCTATATGAGCATATACTTGGGTCTCCACGCATACTAGTACAACGCGTATGATGTCAGTCGTAGAAAAACTAATAAATATAAATTCTTCAGGGGAAATAATAATGAAATATGCACCCATAGCAGTCCTAGCTGCGCTATTTCTCACCGGTCATGAAACTTTTGCACAGAATCAGACGACTCTATTCGATGGGAGTAGCCTAGACGGCTGGATCACTTCCGGAGACGCCAATTGGAGTCTCGTAGATGGCGGCGCCGTGGAAGCCTCCAGCGGAGGCGGTCATTTGGTTAGTGAGAACTCTTATTCCGACTTCGTCCTAAGCCTCGAGTTCTGGGTTGATGATCCCGCTAACAGCGGAATATTTATCCGCTGTGCAGATCCAGATGAGATTACTCCCAACTCATGTTACGAGATTAATATTTTTGACCAACGCGAGGATCAAACCTATCGTACAGGTGGTATCGTTTTTTTTGCTGCACCAGCAGTTCATATAAATGCCGGTGGTCAATGGAACTCATACGAAATTAGAGCCGAAGGATCAAGATTGCTGGTCACGCTAAATGGCATGATAACCGTGGATATGGAAGATGAGACATACTCCGAAGGTCCGCTTACTCTGCAATACGGAGGCGGTCTCGTGAGGTTCCGAAACGTTCAGATCCAAACGCTTTGAGGCTTTTGCTTAAGCTGTAATCTTTTTAATTCCTGACATATAAGGCTGTAGGACGCTAGGAACATTCAGCGTACCGTCTTCCAGTTGATAGTTTTCCATAACAGCGATGAGTGCTCGCCCCGCGGCAACACCTGATCCATTGAGAGTATGGACCGGCTCGGGCTTGCCTGTTTCCGGATTACGCCAACGAGCCTGCATGCGACGAGCTTGGAAAGACTCGCAATTGCTGCAGGATGAAATCTCACGGTACTGATTCTGCCCAGGTAACCAAACCTCAAGGTCATACGTTTTTGCAGATGCAAAACCTGTATCACCCGCGCACAGTGTTACGACACGGTAAGCTAACTCGAGACGTTGCAAAATAACTTCAGCGTGGGACAGAAGCTCTTCAAGTGCCTGATAGGAATATTGAGGCTCCACGATATGAACCAGCTCGACTTTTTCAAACTGATGCTGTCGGATCATTCCCCGAGTATCCTTGCCGTAAGAACCAGCCTCGGATCGAAAACAAGGGGTGTGTGCTGTAAGACGCATGGGAAGATCGCCGGGCTCAATAATACGATCGCGAGCAAAATTGCTCAGGGGCACTTCGGCAGTAGGTATCAATCGAAGTGGCACCTCTCCCTCAATGGTAAATAGGTCACTGGCAAACTTCGGCAACTGTCCAGTACCGAATAGCGCGCTGTCATTGACCATATACGGCACGTAACTTTCCGTATACCCATGCTCGTTAACATGAACATCCAGCATGAACTGAATAAGCGCGCGGTGCAGTCGTGCCAGCATCCCATGCAGCACGACAAATCTACTGCCGGATAATTTGGCAGCAGTTTCAAAATCAATCATTCTAAGCTCTTCGCCCAGCGCGACATGATCTTTCGGCTTAAATTCGAACTTGGGGACCTCACCCCAGCTTCGAACAATAATGTTTGAGGTCTCAACGGATCCATCGGGCACGGAATCATGCAACAGATTTGGAATCTCAGTAAGAAAGGCGTCCAACTTCACCTGTAACCCTTGCAAACGCGCCTCCGCGTCTGCAAGTGAGGTACCAAGCTTTTCGACCTCGACCTTGAGGGATTCAATATCCTCCCCTGCAGCTTTAGCCTTCCCGATTTCCTTAGAACGCTCGTTTCGAAGACGTCGCAACTCCTCAACATCAACCTGCAGCGTCTTTCGCTCATCCTCAAGTCGCTGATAGAGGGCGCAATCGAGCACAAATCCTCGTCGCGCCAAATTCCTGGCCAGACCATCCAGATCACTGCGTAATAGCCTAGGATCTAACATTCAAAGAATCTCGTGTCAGTTGTAGTAACCAAGAACCCGCTCTATGCGCTGACACCATCCAGCGAGAAGCGTGAATGATAATAATAGCCCGAGTGCAACACCCACAGTATTCGCAACCAAGTCCAGAGGGTCAAAAAACCGATACGGTAGCTGTGTTTGAAGAAATTCCAGTAGTACCCCAAATGTAATGAATATGAGTGCAATGACCACATGCCGCTGTCTCGAATACAACCCGGAAAACCAGATCATCAACAAAAAATAAGACAGCATATGCACTATTTTGTCAGCTGAAGGAAATCCGGTTATTACGGCACCAGGTAATACACTGCCGGCAGCCACAAACACCAATAACCCCCAACCCGGCAACGCCCATGCAATGGGATATCGTAAAGGCAGCATAACTTACCTCATCACCTCAATTCGCTCGGTTGGCCAATGACATCAACATCCTCGGGCGGAATGAAGTTGAACGTGTTGCCCAAAATCATCGGATTGTGTTCTACCTCCTCAAATTGAATTTCGGTCACCTGGTCTAGGCCATCTAGCAACTCAAGTCTCGCCAGAACCCCCTCTCTAAAACCGACAAAAACGGTACTAAAATCTGCGCCCTCAAGCTTAGGCACAAGCCTAACCCAGTTAATTCCATTGGTAGTAAAATTCTCCGTGATCTCGAACCCATCACGTACAACTTGGTCTCCACTGAGTAACATCGCGGGTGTTGCCGAAACAAGTTGATCCAAAGGGCTGACTGTCACTTGTCCCAGTTCCACATCATAAATCCATAGATTCATACCATCCGCGACAACCAGTTGCTCGAATGGCTCTTGATAGTTCCAGAGAAACTGATTAGGCCTTTTAATCCAGAGCATCCCCGCTGCCCTTTCAATGAGTTGACCCTCCGAGTTCCAGAGTTCTTGCTGAAATTCAGCGCGTAGTGTCCGCGTTGTTCCCAGAAAATTCTCGAGTGATTCAGATCCGCTTGGGTTGGATATGAACTCTTCGTTTTGAGCACTTATGGATGAGGAGAAAGTGACGCTCCAAACTGATAGAAAAATACAAGCAAATCTAACCGTCTCCAACCGGCGGCGGTGCAAGAACTTCCCTGGACCCATTCGCTTGTAAGCTTCCAACGATCCCGGCCTCCTCCATAGTCTCGACCATCCGTGCAGCGCGGTTGTATCCAATCTTCAGGCGACGCTGGACACCGGAGATCGATGCTCTGCGGGTTTCTGTCACTATCCGTACGGCCTGATCGTAAAGGGGATCTTGCTCGCCGTCCAACTCTCCAAGCGATACCGCATCAATCCCAAGGATAGCCTCACCTGGACCAGAAAGAATTTCGTCAATGAATAAGGGAGCACCGCTAGCTCGAAGGTTTTTTACAACTGCGTGAACCTCGTTATCAGAAACAAAGGCGCCGTGAATACGTGTAGGTGTCGAAGTACCAGCAGGAAGGAACAACATATCACCATGACCAAGAAGATTCTCAGCACCTATCTGATCAAGAATAGTTCGGGAATCGACCTTCGCGGACACCTGAAACGCAATCCGACAGGGGATATTAGCCTTGATCAGCCCAGTAATAACGTCTACGGACGGCCTTTGAGTAGCAATGATCATGTGGATGCCGGACGCTCTGGCTTTTTGGGCCAATCTTGCGATTAGCTCTTCAACCTTCTTGCCTACCATCATCATCATATCCGCCAACTCATCAATAATGACGACAACGTAGGGTAGTGACTGCAACGAGGGAATATCCTGGTCAACGTCTTCTTCACCTAACGTAAAGGTCGGGTCTGGGATCGCCTCTCCCTTACCAGAAGCTTCGTTAACTTTGCGATTGTAACTTGAAATATGGCGCACCCCGAGAGCCGCCATCAGGGCGTAACGACGCTCCATTTCAGCGACACACCATCGCAATGCATTAGCCGCCTCTTTCATATCAGTTACCACCGGCGCGAGTAAATGGGGAATCCCCTCATAGACCGACAACTCGAGCATTTTCGGATCAATCATGATTAGTCGCACATGCTCAGGCGAAGACTTGTACAGCAGGCTGAGCACCATTGCATTGAGGGCGACGGACTTGCCTGAACCCGTGGTTCCAGCAATTAATAGGTGAGGCATTCTAGCGAGATCTGCCACCATAGGCTGTCCACCAATGTCCTTGCCCAACGCTAGTGTGAGAGGAGAACTCAATTTATCGTAAACTTGGGATTTAACGATCTCGCCCAGTGCGACTAACTCCCGTACCTCGTTGGGTATCTCCAACCCAACGTACGGTTTGCCCGGAATAACTTCCACTACCCGTACGCTTACCGTCGAAAGTGAGCGCGCCAAATCCTTTGAAAGATTGCTAATCTGACTAACCTTTACCCCTGGTGCAGGTTTTAGCTCGAACCGTGTGACAACGGGACCAGGTTGTACGGAAACAACCTCTGCTTCGATGCCAAAATCGGCGAGTTTCAACTCTACCAATCGCGACATAGCCTCCAGTGCCTCGGACGAGTAGCCGCCCACTCTGGGGGGAGGATCATCTAACAGCGCCAACGCTGGCAGCTCACCTGATACAAGTGGTTCAAAAAGCGGTACTTGACGCTCTCTCTCCATCCGTGCACTTGGAGGCACGGCATCGAAAGAAGGCTCAATCCGAGGCGCCTCCGTCCTTGGTTTGGTTCGACTTCTTAAAATTAAATCTTGACGATGTTGTTTAGCGCGCCGACCCTCAAGCCAGATCTGAATATGGTTTATGAAAATCTCGCCTTTGAGTATGCCAGCAAGGACACCTCGTCCTATATGATCTGCAACCGCCAACCACGAAATACCTGTAGAAAGAGACACAGCTGCAAGCCACAAAACCAACAACAACACAGTCGCACCAAGTAACCCAAGGATCTGTTCTAGCCCTATCCCCACCAGTTGACCGGTGATACCACCAGCAGTTTCCCGCATCTCAGGCACAAAAAAATGTAATGTAGCCAGTCCGCAACTCGTTGCGAGCATTAATAGGAATCCCCCACTCCGACATACGATATCTAACCGACTTAGAGCAGCTATCCTATTTCGATTTCGAAATAGCGCCACACTGACTAGCAAAATCAACACCGGAAATAGATAAGCCGGACGGCCGAACAAGAGGTAAGCCAGGTCCGCAAACCACGCGCCCGCGGGACCCATCCGATTTTGTATAGTCTGGGTATCAGCAGACACGCTAAAGGCCGGGTCGCTTGGATGATAGCTCGCCAATGCAAGAAACAGGATGATTGCAAGCCCGACAAATACCCACATTGCCGATTCTCGCAGGCCCCGAACCCGGGGCACCAATACGGGTGGTGTGGCGTTGCTAACCTTAGCTCTGCTCAAGTTTTACCCGGATATGTTAGATCAACGCGCTGATTATACAGATAGCCCTCCCGATGAAAACACCATCAGGCTCATTCGCTGTGGTACTGACCAACACCAGCAGGCGGTTATAGTATCTATCACAGAACAGAACACTGGTGGAGAGCAGTACAAGGGCGGAATAACCCGAAACAAGCCCCCTTATAACAGAGAAATAGTATGAGTTTTCAAGTCAAACAATACTCTAGCATCCTAGATATTGATGCGACTGCATGGAATACGCTTGCGGCTGACTCTCCTTTTTTGCGGCACGAGTTTCTCGGGGCATTAGAACGAACTGGATGCGTCGGCGAAGATACAACTTGGAAACCAGCTCATCTCACCGTCACTGGCGCAGACGGCAACCTTGCGGGTGCCCTACCTCTCTACATCAAGTATGACTCTCAAGGCGAATTTGTATTTGACTGGAGCTGGGCAAACGCTTATGACCAAGGAGGCCTGTCTTACTACCCCAAGCTTGTATCAGCTGTCCCCTTTACACCTGCAACCGGGCAGAGACTTCTTATTAAAGAAAGTGGAGAGTTCGCGATTATCGCGGCCGAGCTTCTTTCTGCTGCAAGGAATCTCAGTACAAAACTTAACGCATCCTCCTTGCACGTGCTCTTCCCGAACGATACCGATCGTCGCTTTCTCTCAAACAAGGGACTCCTGCAACGAAAGAGCTGCCAATTCCATTGGCATAATGATAATTACAAAAATTTCGAAGAATTTCTCGCACGATTTGTTTCCGCAAAACGAAAAAAAGCGCGCCGGGAACGCCGACGTATTATCGAGGCAGGTGTTAGATTTGAACATCTATCAGGGAACCAACCAAACGAAGAAGACTGGGATACCCTTTTTAAATATTACGCCCGCACATTCTTGCGCCGCGGTCGTTCCCCCTACCTTAACCGAGAATTTTTTAGAGAAATAGCCCGAACTATGCCTGAAAATATAGTGCTAATCCTGGCTCGCTTTAATGACAAGCTTATTGCAACAGCTATCTGCTTTCGTAGCGAAGACACCCTGTACGGTCGTTATTGGGGAAGTCTTGCAGACTTTCACAGTCTCCATTTCGAGGCTTGCTATTACCAAGGCATCGAGTACTGCATCAATCAGGGTCTCAGTCGATTTGAGCCAGGCACACAAGGCGAACATAAATTGAGCAGAGGATTTACACCAACGGCAACCTGGTCAAACCATTGGATTCTGGACCCGGAGTTCAGGCAGGCTGTCGCACAATTTCTTGATCGAGAGAAGATGCACGTAGATACCTACATGAATGAACTCACAGATCACGTCCCTTATCGTAAGAACCAAGTGATGCCGTTATCTCCAGCGCATGACCCCCTTTGACTATGATCATAAAAAATTGTGCCTGAGATCTACTGGCTATCTCCAACTGAGGGGCCTGATTCATTTCCGTCCCCAGAAAATGCGCTAGCAGAACCTAATGGACTACTTGCTGTTGGTGGAGACCTCAGCCCAGAACGTCTACTAGCTGCCTATCCACGAAGTATTTTCCCATGGTATGAGGAGGGCCAACCCATCCTCTGGTGGTCTCCAGATCCTCGTGCAGTTTTATTTCCTGAGGACTTGCACGTGTCTCGTCGACTCGCAAGGACACTTCGTCACTCGAATATCACAATAAGTGTAGATACCTCATTCAGAGCAGTTATCCAAGGCTGTGCGACACCACGCCGATATGCCGATGGCACATGGATTACACCAGCTATGCTGCAAGCCTATGAACAACTACACAAGCTGGGATATGCGCACTCATTTGAAGCATGGGACGGAGATGATCTGGTTGCGGGAATGTATGGGATAGCTATCGGACAAGTTTTTTTTGGGGAATCTATGTTTACGCGAATTAGCAATGCATCTAAGATCGTTTTTGTTAGGGCTGTGGAGTACCTCCAATCTAAGCGATTTGAATTAATCGACTGCCAGATATGGTCTGACCACTTAGAATCCTTGGGCGCCACCACAGTTCCTCGCGCTGCGTTCGTTGATTACCTCGGAAGCTTATGTGAGCCGCCTGGGGACCCTTCCTGCTGGAATAAAGACCATGCGCGTTATATCAGCGAAACGGATTTCTAACTCAACATTGCGGGGGTCTTCTCGAATATGCAACAATCCGTCGCCGCAGTCAGCAAGAAAAAAATGCCAAAAGAGGAAGCGCTTCAAATGGAAGGTGTGGTTGCGGAAACGCTGCCTAACACTATGTTTCGCGTTGAACTGGAAAATGGCCATATTGTCATGGCGCATATTTCCGGGAAAATGCGCAAGAATTACATTCGAATTCTCAAGGGAGATAAGGTCACGGTGGAATTGACGCCCTATGACCTAAGCAAGGGGCGAATCATTTACCGCTCCCGATAACCTCAAGGATTGAATCAGCCTGAGCTCAAGTCTCAGGCAAGTGCTCAAGTTCTCGTGTTATAGGTTCCATGAGGAATGTCAGGCCATCATCCTCGGAGTTCAACACAACACGCACATGCCCGCCATCTGTAAGTTTCCCGAATAGAAGTTCTTCTGCCAGCGGCCTTTTGATATGCTCTTGGATCACACGAGCCATAGGCCGGGCACCCATTTTCTGATCGTACCCTTTCTCCGCAATCCAGGTTCGCGCAGACGTTTCAAGTTCAATCGTGACATTGTTCTTGTCTAATTGGGACTCCAACTCCACGATAAGTTTATCAACAACGCGAGCGATAGACGTCTCATCCAATGCGTCAAACTGGATAATGGCATCTAATCGATTGCGAAACTCCGGGGAAAATATTTTCTTTATAATCTCAAGAGCATCACTAGAGTGATCCTGGAGAGTGAACCCGACGGATGCTCGGCTCGTTTCCTGCGCACCGGCGTTAGTAGTCATAACCATAATGACGTTATGGAAATCCGCTTTGCGGCCGTTGTTGTCAGTCAATACTCCGTGATCCATCACTTGGAGAAGTAAATTGAAGACCTCGGGATGCGCCTTCTCTATTTCATCCAGTAACAATACACAGTGCGGGTTTTTCGTGACAGCCTCTGTCATGAGCCCGCCCTGATCGAATCCGACATACCCTGGTGGCGCGCCAATCAATCTAGATACGGTGTGCCTCTCCATATACTCAGACATATCGAACCGTACAAGTTCTACGCCCATCGTCATCGCCAACTGTCGAGTAACCTCCGTTTTTCCAACACCCGTTGGCCCTGAAAACAAGAATGACCCCACGGGGCGCTGTTCATCGCCAAGCCCTGATCTCGACATCTTGATCGCCGAAGTCAATGCTCCTATGGCACGATCTTGCCCAAAAATAACAAGTTTAAGATCCCGCTCCAGATGGCCAAGCACGTCGCGATCAGACGCTGTCACAGTTTTCGCTGGAATCCGCGCCATTTTGGCGACAATATTCTGAACAAGCTCGACATCTACGACCTCTTCTCGCTCAGCTTTAGGCTGGAGACGTCTATTGGCTCCAGCCTCATCAATAACATCAATAGCCTTATCCGGAAGTTTACGGTCGTAAATATGCTTGCTCGAAAGCTCAGCTGCGACCTGAAGTGCGGCATCTTCATAACGAACACCGTGATGCTCTTCGAAACGGCTCCTTATCCCACGTAAAATCTGTACTGTCTCGTCGATACTAGGCTCAACAATATCAACCTTCTGGAAACGACGCGCTAATGCATGATCTTTTTCAAAAATACCGCGAAACTCTGAGTAAGTAGTCGAACCAATGCAACGAATATCTCCATTTGCAAGAACGGGCTTAATAAGGTTCGAGGCATCCATAACACCACCAGAAGTGGCCCCCGCTCCGATTACGGTATGAATTTCATCGATAAACAGAATTGCGCCTTGTTCCTGTTTTAGCTCATTGATAACGCCCTTTAGACGTTTTTCAAAATCTCCGCGATATTTCGTTCCTGCAACAAGCGAACCCATGTCAAGCGTATATATCGTGCTCTCCTGCAGAACTTCCGGGACATTGTTTTCAACAATCAATCGCGCCAGTCCTTCCGCAAGCGCAGTTTTTCCAACCCCTGCTTCACCAACAAATAATGGATTATTTTTTCGGCGGCGGCAGAGAATCTGAACCGTCCTCTCAATCTCCGACTCACGACCAATAAGTGGGTCGATCCGGCCATCCTCAGCGTGGGCATTTAGATTTGTCGTGAACCGCTCAAGAGCGGTAGCTGCCATGTCAGGACGCCCCTCATCCATAACATCGGCAACTTCCTCATCTTCCGAAGCACCATCTTGTTTTTTTGGCATACCGTGGGAGATGTAATTGACCACATCCAGTCGCACAATATCCTGCCCACCGAGAATGTAAACCGCTTGTGTCTGTTTTTCGCTGAAAATGGACACCAACACATTTATTGGCGTTACTTCTTTTTTACCGCTGGATTGAATATGGAAAACAGCCCGCTGCAGCACTCGCTGAAAGCCCAACGTAGGTTGTACTTCGATCTCCTCCTGATCATCGTGTAGCTTCGGGGTCGACTCCATAATGAATTCCATGAGCTCACGACGAACATGCCCGATATCCGCGCCGCAAGCTTTAAGGATCTCAACGACGTCGGGCGTTTCAAGAAGAGCCAATAACATATGCTCAACCGTTATGAACTCGTGCTGATCCTCTCGCGCCCTTTGGAAAGCTTCGTTCAAACAGTACTCAAGATCATTTGATAGCATCAGTTCTCTTCCATAGTGCATAGCAACGGATGCTGGTGTTTCTGCGCTAATCCTGTCACCTGTGCCACTTTAGTCTCGGCGATCTCATAGGTATAGACCCCACAAATCCCTTTTCCCTTAGTATGAACCTGCAACATAATACGCGTCGCACTAGAGCGATCCATGGAAAAAATCCCCTGTAGAATCTGAACTACAAAATCCATAGGCGTATAGTCGTCATTCAACAGTACAACGCGATAAAGTGGTGGTTTCTTGAGCCGCGGGCGAGCCTCCTCAATGGCTAGACCTTGGTCACTCTCAACTCCACCTTCCCTCTGCTGCGCAGAGGAATTCTGGCCTAGAGGACGCATGACTCCAATGACATGTTTAGGCAGGTTGTCAGACATACTAGATATTATCGGGCCTTCTAACGGAATTTAAAGTCATGGCATCCATCTGAATTTTTAGATGCCCGCAATGCGCTTGCACTACGTATAACGCATTGTGCCAAAATATTTTATA
>JAZAGZ010000071.1:0-58696 GCA_036231525.1 Pseudomonadota bacterium
CAGTCACCACAACCTTCGCAAACCAAGGGATTAATCATTACCCAACGATCCGGATCCTCCACCTCCCCTCGCTTACGGCGACGACGCAATTCTGCTGCGCAAGTCTGATCGTATATAAGAGCAGAAACACCACTGTGTTCCCGAAGCTCTTTCTGCAAAGTATCTAACTCACGTCGATGGTGAACCGTAACCCCAACCGGAAATTTTGTTTGTTCAGTGTATTTCCCGGGTTGATCAGTCACAACCACAACTCGTCCCACCCCTTCGGCAGTGAGCTGTTGAGCAATCTGAGATACACTGAATCCGCCTTCAGCCGGTTGGCCACCGGTCATCGCCACCGCATCGTTATAAAGAATCTTATAAGTAATATTGACTCCAGCGGCGACAGCAGCTCGAATAGCAAGCAACCCCGAGTGTGCGTATGTACCATCGCCAATATTCTGGAATACATGGGGAACCTCAGTGAACGGAGCCTGCCCAAGCCAAGTAGCGCCCTCCCCTCCCATTTGCGTGAAAGTGCCCGTGTCACGGTCCATCCAAGAAGACATGAAGTGGCAACCAATACCAGCGATGGCTCGACTACCTTCTGGCACTCGCGTCGAGGTATTGTGAGGACAACCAGAACAGAAGTGAGGCAACCTAGTCTCAGCACACTGAGACTCCTCGAGAAACCGTTCCTGCTGTTCTAAAAAGTGTAACCGCGCGTCAATATCCGGGCTGCTATAAAAGCGAGAAAGCCTCCCCGCAATAACTTTCGCAATACTTCCTGGTGTTAATTCGCCGGTAGATGGCAGAATCCATTCACCCTGCTCATCGAATTGACCAATAATCACAGGCCGGGAATCAGTCGCCCAATTGTAGAGTTGTTTTTTGAGCTGATCCTCTATAACCGTACGTTTTTCCTCTACGACTAGCACTTCCTCTAGACCTGTTGCGAAAGAACGAATCCCTTCCGGTTCTAAAGGCCAACTCATTCCAATCTTGAACAACTTGATCCCAATTTCACTAGCGCGTTGCTGGTCTATCCCAAGATCCTTTAACGCCTGCAGAACATCCAAGTAAGCCTTTCCAGTCGAGATGATCCCAAGCCGCGGCCGTGGACTGTCGATTATGAGCCGATTCAGCTCATTGACTCGGGCAAACGCAAGCGCCGCATATATCTTGTGGCGTTGCAAGCGATATTCCTGTTCATTTGGTGAGTCAGGCCAACGTATATGGAGCCCTCCCTCAGGGATATCGAAATCAGGCTCGATGATTTCAAGCCCTTGTGGCGCCTTAATAGTTTGTGAAGAATCTGCGTTTTCCTCGGTCATTTTCAACCCTACCCAACAACCGCTAAAACGCGACAATCCGTATCCCATGAGTCCTAACCACAGTTCATCCTGTACATCAGCTGGGTTCAATACAGGGATCATTGCATCAATGAAACTGTACTCACTCTGGTGCGGAAGAGTCGATGACTTACAAACATGATCATCACCAGCAACAACCAGTACACCACCATACTTTGACACTCCGGCTGCGTTAGCATGCTTAAATGCATCACCGGAGCGATCGACGCCCGGACCTTTTCCGTACCAAAGGCCAAATATTCCGTCGTAACGTGCGCCTGGAAACAGGTTGAGCTGTTGTGTACCCCAAATAGCTGTTGCAGCCAACTCTTCATTTACTCCGGGTTGGAAGTGGATAGGCGCGCACTCTAAAAAATCCCGCGCCCGCCAGAGCTCCTGGTCAAGCCCGCCAAGAGGTGACCCTCGATACCCAGAAACAAATCCGGCTGTTTTTAACCCAGCTTCCCGATCGCGTCGACTCTGCAGTAACAGTAGTTTCACCAGGGCCTGTAGCCCCGTTAAATAAATTGAGCCCTCATCTAACCTGTAACGCTCATCGACATCTTGAACATCGCGCAACTTTCTTACACCTCTTAAGGAAGCACTCATTCTGCACGGTCCTTCACATCATGGATCAGGGTAATCATCTAGGATCTGTAGAAACTGTTCATGATCAATATTAGCGCCGCTAAGGATGATCGCGACACAGCTAAGATCCTGAGCCACTCCACCTAAAACTGCTGCTAAAGCAACGGCACCCGCTGGTTCCAGCACTAATTTTAAGTGGCGAGCCGCAAATGCAACAGCATGCGTTGTTTGTGTATCTGTCACCGTAAGACCTCCGGCGAGTGCCTCCCGATTGATTGCAAAGGTAATAGCGCCAGGCATTGGTGCCATCAAGGCATCACAAATAGTGACAGGATGACCACAAACCATTTGTCGCTCACCAGATTCAAGAGAGCGTCTAGTATCATCGTAAGACTCTGGTTCTACCGCATAAATCTCGCACTTCTCAAAAACTGAGTTGATGCTAAGTGCACACCCAGCGACGAGACCACCTCCGCCGCATGGACAATAAAAGGCATTTAGCTCTAACCCCTCATCATATGCATGACGTGCTGTCTCTAATCCAACCGTGCCCTGTCCCGCAATGATATCAGGATGATCAAATGCTGGAACTAAGGCGGCACCAGTCTTCTGAGCAATCTTCGCAGCAATGTACTCCCTATCCTCCAAATAACGATCGTAAAGAATTATTTTTGCACCAAGTACTCTTGTATTGAACTGCTTAATCTTTGGTGCATCCTTTGGCATGACGATGGTTGCTTCCACACCCAACCACTTTGAGGCCATCGCAACACCTTGAGCGTGGTTTCCAGACGAGAAAGCAACCACCCCCGCGCTTCGCTCTTCATGGCTTAATTGGAGAAGTCGATTGAGAGCGCCACGTATCTTGAAGGTACCTGTATGCTGCAAAGACTCGGCTTTTATCAATACACGAGAACCAGCCCTTGAATTTAACACATCAGATTCGAGTACTGGTGTTGAGATGACCCACTCCCTCAAGCGTGTGTGGGCTTCTTCAATATTGCGTGCGGTTGGTAATACGTCAGTCATAGTCATCGCAGCTTGCGAGTCAAATTAACGGGTACTATAGTAGACGACGACGGTACCCCTATGGGTTTTGAAAGGGAACACGGTGTGGTAAATCGTTACCAATGCCGTGGCTGTGCCCGCAACTGTAAGCAGCTAGTTCGTCGTCCAGCATGGTCACTGGGCTTTAGCCTGGGAAGGCCGAACGACGAACCGTGAGCTGCGAGCCAGGAGACCTGCCGTCAAGTCGTCCATCCGGGAGGCGGGTTACCTCAACGGGGCGGTCAAACCGCAGCGGCGACACCGGCAACGGTTTGCTGCGTGCATTCACGTTTTCCATCGATGCGCAGCTTGCATCGCAGCAACGTTGTCATGTGTGTTTATGTCCCTATGGGGTATGCAATGGCAGCTGAACAAGACCGTCAATCTAATTTAAAACAAGGGTTTACGCTATGTTGTGCGGGTTTAATTTTCTCCGTGTGTACTTCAATAGCACTAGAAGTCGATAAACCTCAACGCATCGTATCGACCAATATTTGTACTGACCAACTGCTAATCAAGCTGGTAGACCAAAAACGTATCGCCTCATTATCACATTTGGCCTCAGACCCCCACTCTTCGTGGATAGCCACAGAAACTAGCACCCTGCACTTGAACCGTGGAACTGCTGAGGAAGTCATTGCCCTTAATCCAGATCTCATCATTACTTCTACTTTTAGCTTTCGACCAACTGTAGCCATTCTTGAACAACTGGGGTACAGGGTCATCCAGTTGCCAATAGCGGGGAGTCTCGACGAGATTTCGTCAAACCTTCGCATACTGGCAAACGCAGTTGGAGAACCTGATCGGGGCAGTATCCTGATCAACGAGTTTCGTTCTGAAATAGAACACCATACTTTCCGAGGAACCGGACCACGGCCGCTCTTTGTGAGTTATGAGGTCGATGGCTGGACGACTGGAAAAAATTCTCTCGTTGCTGACATCACGCGAACTGCTGGGTTCGAAACTATAGGTGATCGACTCGGTTTCTCTGGCGGGCGTAGAGTTTCTCTTGAGGAGTTACTGGCCCTTAAACCCGAGTTGATCGACCTGGGGCACCCTTGGAGTGACCCCCCCACCTTAGTTTCTGAGAGTTTACGCCATCCAGCGCTACGCGCACTGCTAACGAGCACAGAGGTTATTGATATACCTGATCCACTGTGGATATGCGGCTCCACACGGACGCTTGAAGCGCTCTCGATGTTACGAGACGCACGTGACGGTATTCAGCCACGTCAAAGGTCTACACATACAGATGGATGACCGAAAACACTACTATTTTTTAATCGCAATTCTCACCCTTCTTGTCGCTATATTTTTTACATTCTCAGTATTAGTGGGCACTACAGGAGCAAGCCTCTCAGATATCTTTACCACGATCGGACAGCATGATTCTGAGATCTCCTCGTTAATCATACGAGAAATTAGACTTCCTCGAGCTATTCTAGGATTGTTGATAGGGGCAACCCTCGGCCTAGCGGGCGCAACGCTTCAAGGCTACCTGCGCAATCCTTTAGCAGAACCAGGAGTAATTGGAGTGTCTACAGCAGCGGCTCTAGGTGCCGTTCTTGCGATCTATACAGGACTCTCACTCGTGGCGCCCCTAGCTTTGCCATTAATGGCGATAGGAGGATCTTTAATCGTAGTACTGTTATTACAAACACTTGCGGGCGCAGGTAGCGTACTGACTCTCATTCTAGCTGGTGTAGCAATTTCAAGCCTCTGCGGTGCACTCACCTCGCTCGCACTTAACCTATCCGATAATCCATTTGCCTCACTCGAGATTGTCTTTTGGCTCCTAGGATCAATCACGGATCGAAGTATGGCCCATGTCTGGCTTGCAGCCCCCTTCATCCTCACTGGCTGGCTATTGTTAATCGCCAGCGCACGCGCACTAGATGCGTTGAGTCTGGGTGAGGAAGTCGCCTTGAGCCTAGGCGTCAACGTAAAACAGACCCGTCTCCTGGTAGTGTCTGGTACCGCGATCAGCGTTGGTGCCTGCACTGCTGTAAGCGGGGTTATAGGCTTTATAGGTTTGGTTGTCCCACACCTTCTTCGCCCTCTAGTTGGGCATCATCCAAGTCGACTGTTATTGGCGAGCGCATTGGCCGGCGCCAGCTTGCTGCTCTGCGCAGATATTTTGGTGCGGATAGTTAACTCTAGTACAGAACTGAAACTTGGGGTAGTTACAGCATTGATCGGCGGGCCCTTCTTCCTATTTCTTATCTTTCGACTTAAAGCGTACTACGGCACATGAGGTTAGAGGTGTCCAACATGACGGTTCAAACCCATGAACACACAATCGTCAATGACCTCTCTATGATGCTAGATCAAGGTGAGTTGGTCGGATTAATTGGTCCAAATGGCGCAGGAAAATCAACCCTATTGAAGGCTATTGTTGGCTCTAGAAAGCTCTCGAGCGGACGAGTCATGATTGACGGAGTACCCCTTGAGCGTTTGTCGGCTATCGAGCGTGCGAGAAAACTCTCTTACTTACCTCAGGAACGTTATGTTGAGTGGCAACTGCCTGTGCGGACAGTAGTAATGCTTGGTCGTTTCCCACACCGACAAGGATTCGGTCCACCAACCCCTGATTGTGAAGTTGCGGTAGATCGCGCACTGGATGCGGTCGATGCAACCCCATTCGCTCTACGTAGCGTAACCTCTCTATCTGGGGGAGAACGCGCTCGAGTCCTCCTCGCTCGGGCGCTTGCAGTCGAAGCTCCACTACTCATAGCAGATGAGCCCATCACTGAACTTGACCCTTACCACCAGATCCACGTTATGGAAATTCTGCGAAACAGAGCAAACGAAGGAACTGGTGTGCTTGTGGTGCTACATGATCTTGCGATGGCGGCACGCTTCATGGACCGACTTATCCTGATGAACTGCGGGAGCATTGTCTCCACAGGAACCCCCACCGAAGTAATTAACCGGGAAAATCTGGAAAATGTCTACCGAGTCTCTCCACTAAATCAACCTGCCTCGCACGAAGCGCTTGCATCACCGTGGCAGAAAATGGACCAAAATAACTAGTGAGGGCGAAATCTACAATCTCAGCTCAGCACCACATACATTTCGTTCTGTCGAAGATAGTTTTTTTCTTGCTATCCACTGTGCCCATGCCACTACCGGCGCAAACCAGTGAATTTCAATTAGAAGATTTCTCGGAAGAGATGATAGTTGTTTCGAGTAGGATCGAAACACCATTGCGAACAGTGGGAACGGCAGTGTCTGTAATCACCGCCGAAGATATCCAGTTCCAAGGTTATAACTCAATAGCCGAAGTGTTGAGAGCACAACCTGGCATTGGTGTTACCAATAACGGTGGTGTGGGCAAACCAACAACTGTGAGAATCCGAGGCGAGGAAAGTTATCGAACACTCGTGATGATCGACGGTGTCAAGTTGGCTGATCCGAGCGGCACTCAGGTCGGACCAACATTTGAGCATCTTATTTCAACCAACAGGATTGAGCGTATCGAAGTTCTGAGAGGCTCTCAGGGTTTTATCTACGGCGCTGATGCAGGGGGAGTCGTAAATATTCTAACTCGAACGGGCGCGGGACCTGTTGAGGGAGAAGCTAATATTGGATTTGGTAGGTTCAATACCAAAAAAATAGATGGAGCCTTCTCAGGAGGCAACGACGAAGGGGACTTTTTCATCTCAGTGTCTGATCTCTCGTCTGATGGGTATAACTCCAAAATATCCGATACCGATTTGATGGACAACGATGGATATGAAAACACCACATTACACACGAAGCTTGGTTGGGAGCCTGCTGACAACTTTAGGCTACAGCTCGTTGCGCGTGATACCGACGCTGAAAATAAATTTGATAGCTGTGGATTTCCGGCGACAAATGATTGCACCGGATCAATCTCACAAACTCTTTTCAAGCTCTCTGGCAACTATGAAGCAGGTAAATTTACGCACTTTCTAGGTGTGGGTGCCACCGATGTTCAGAGGAGTAATCTTTGGGCTGGTGTTAAATCTTTCATGACAGAAGGAAATATCCGCCATGCTGAATACGTAGGTAGTGTAAAACTAAGCGCAATCTCAACTCTCGTGTATGGCGCAGACCTCAACAAAGAACACGTCGTGAGCAACAGCGGAAATAACCTAGAGCGAAACCAAACTGGATCCTACCTTGAGTACCAGAGTCGGGTTGGAGAGAATTACTTTTTAACTGCTGGGGCTCGTTACGACGACAATGATGATTTCGGCAAACACACGAGTGTCCGGATCTCGGCAGCACAATTCAAAGACCTAGATGGTGGGTCAACCCTCAAATATCGTGCCAGTTACGGAACAGGCTTTAGAGCACCCAGTCTTTCCGAAATAGCATACAACACCGGCCTCCTCGCTTTTCCTCCCGCTACGGATGCTCCGGTAACAGAAGAGTCAAGCACTGGCTTTGATATTGGAATCGAGTACACCAGCGTTAGTGGTTTGTACGTTGGTGCAACTTACTTCAATCAGAAAATAGAGGATGAAATTTTTTTTGATTTGGCGGGCTTCTCAGGCTACCTGCAATCATTCGGCACTAACCTTTCGAGAGGGATTGAACTCATCGTAGAATATCCGATCACCTCTCAATGGACTGTACTTGGCAATTTAACTACCAACGACACCGAGAACCGGGAGGGCCTTCAACGCATTCGTAGACCGAGACGACTAACCAATATCGGTATCCGATTCTCATCTCCAAATAATAGATTTAGACTGCTCGCGCACTATCGAGCGTCAAAAGACTCCGTAGATGAGCTATACGGTATTGGGCGCGTTCCACTTAATGACCACCAGATTCTTGACATCAGTACAGTCTACGCTCTAAGCGAAACACTTGAGACCTATGGACGTCTGGAGAACGTGACTGCTGAAGATTATCAAGAAGTAATAGGGTTCCGCTCAGCAGGCTTTGCTGCCTATGGAGGAATTCGGATTCGGTTCAGATAAACTGTATAGGCAATATGCACGAAGAAAATCTTCATCATTGGCAACACTCTCATGCATTCGGACAGCATGTGAAGCGCCCGGGTGAAACTCGCACATTGATAGTGATCGCTATCACCTCGGTAATGATGATAGTAGAGATTGCAGCCGGCCTTGCATTCGGGTCTATGGCTCTTCTTGCAGACGGCCTACATATGGCCTCACATACAGCTGCCTTAAGCATTAATGCATTCGCTTACGTATATGCCCGACGGCATGCCCACAGTAAGTCCTTTAGTTTCGGGACCGGCAAGGTCAATACATTAGGTGGTTATACGGGCGCTATACTCCTTTCCGTTTTCGCGTTAATCATGGCATGGGAGAGTGTGATGCGGCTCATCTCTCCAGTCGAGATCGCGTTCAATCAAGCCATTTTAGTAGCCATTTTAGGTTTAGCGGTCAACAGCATTTCCGTTGTGATCCTGGGCCACCACCACCATCCTGAAAATGAGCATGAGCACCGCCACGACCATAATTTGGTATCGGCCTACTTGCACGTACTAGCCGATGCGTTAACGTCACTCCTTGCCATTTTCGCTTTGCTTGGCGCTAAATATTTGGGGTTAGTCTGGGCTGACCCTGCCATGGGTATCGTTGGCGCCATACTCGTCGCACGGTGGTCTGTTGGATTGTTACGTAACACGGCACGAACCTTACTAGATAGACAGGCGACCGATGAGATCACCACCATGATTACAACGTCTATCGAATCTCAAGATGACACCCGCATCGTCGACCTGCATGTATGGGCAGTGGGTCCAGATATATACTCAGCCACAGTGTCCATTGTTACTCATCACCCAAAACCACCCGATCACTATAAAGCATTGATACCGGGAAATTTGGGTATCGTACACACCACTATTGAAGTACACATGTGTGACGATTCGGTCAATTCATAGACGCAGTCGTACTCTTTACTTTCAGATAATTCGACTCGAATTATTTAGACAAATTGAGACATCGAAATAAGGTTTTAATCGCCCGGTATAATCGTTGCGATGACTGACGCAAACTCCAGCAATACCGCACCAGATGCTTCCGATGATCGGCCAATCGTTCTCCTCAATAAGGTGGGCGTGGTTTTGTCGGGACACACCGTACTTCACAATCTCACATGGGAACTTCTCCCAGGCGAACACTGGGCCATTGTCGGCGCCAACGGCAGCGGTAAAACCAGCTTTCTAAAATTGATTGCCGGAAATCTCTGGCCCGCTCCACAGCAAGGCACACGCCGTTACGATTTTGGAGAAGATCTGCAAATTGACGCAGTAGAAGCGCTCGCCAAGATCATGCTCGTCGGGCACGAACTGCAAGACCGTTATACTCAATTAGGGTGGAACTTTGACGCTACTGACGTCGTACTATCTGGGGTCTTTAAAACAGATGTTCCAAGACGTGAGCCTAAAACCACCGAACGGGACAAAGCTATAAACATTCTCACCGCCCTCAACTTGTCCCACTTGGAGAATCGGCCTTTTCTGGAATTATCTCGCGGAGAGCAACGCCGCGTATTGATTGCACGAGGTCTTGCTTTTGAACCCAAGGTCTTACTCTTGGATGAGCCGGTTGCAGGTTTGGATACAAAGGCCCGACATTTACTGAATGAAATAATTGATAAAATTAGCAAAAAAATTACCGTCTTATGCTCCTATCATCAAACGACGGACATGCCGAACATGATCAATAGGATGTTAAGACTAGATAACGGCCACGTCGTTGAATCAGGAGTCTGTGATCCGAGCGATGCTCCTCATAACGTATCAACTGCCTTTGAGATCTCGGCACCGCCTAAGCCGCAGATCGCAAACACGGGAACCAAGCCAGCAACCATAATCCAAATTGAAAACGCAAATATCTGGTTAGATGAACGTCGCGCCCTCGCAGATATTACATGGCAGCTCGTTGAAGGAGAGCACTGGCAGATCACAGGACCAAACGGTGCGGGTAAGACCACCTTCTTGAGAATGCTTCATGGACAGTTCCGACCTGCGGTAGGGGGATCCATTCATTTTCGCGGTATCGAGAACCCTGAAAATGTCTGGACACTGCGGCAACAAATCGCCTGGGTTTCACCCGAGTTACAGGCTGGATATTGGTATCCCTCAACCGTGCGACAATGTATTAGCTCTGGTTTTGACTCTAGCATCGGGCAGACTCGGAGGCTTGCGCCAACAGAAGTCGCTTTGATTAATGATCTGCTGGAACAATTCGAGCTCCAAGATCTGGCCGAACGCAATGTTAAAACTCTTTCCTACGGACAGTTTCGGCGTGTCCTGATTGCGAGGGCTGTTGTACATAAACCCAAGGTGTTATTGCTGGACGAACCCTGGGATGGTTTGGATCCTAAGAATCTCGAACTCGTCACGCGAGAACTCAACCAAATTATCGCTCAAGGTACGCAGCTTGTGTGTGCAACACACCTAGAACGCAACCGCTCTCTGTTTAATCGGTCAATGAAGATCGACGAAGGGCACATCACCCGTTTGAACAAAATATCTAGCAAGTAAGATAGCCTCTCAGCCATGAGGGTGCACGTGGACATGAACGCGTCTAACTTCCTGAAAATTAATCCAATGAGCGCCCACCAAAACTAGGCTACCAAGCAAGCTAACACCTGTCTCTAGCCAACTTATCCACTGCCCGTGTCCCAAGAGTGCTGCAGCAGTTATCAAAGCCATGCCTACAACTCCAAGCACACCAATACCTACCCGACCGTGCTCCCTATAACCTAGATAGAAACCAACGACACTACTGGGGACAATGAGCCAGAGCATGAGTTCATGGAAATGACCGGCCTCCCCAAACACAACGACCGCTAAAGGCAGGAGTGCTACGAGCAACGGTAGTACGAGACAGTGCACTATGCAGATAGCGGATAGCGCTATCGCGATCCGATCAAAGTATCTGGATGAACTCATTCGCAGTGCAATTTTCCGGGGCAACGGGGCGGGGAGCATACCACGGACACAGTAGACGGTCGGGCAGTCGATATTGATGGAGAGGTATTACACCTGTACCTAGCTTGTAACTCGCGCCGCTTCTACATCAATCAAAATGAATTATAGAAGCGACGCAAGTCACAAATTCCCGCGGCTTTAGCTGCCCAGATTCAGGTTGTAACCTTGCTCGTCGTGGAGCACGAGATCTAGTCCGACTTGCTCATCCTGCTCGCTCACACGTAAGCCGATGATATTGTCAAGGACCTTAAGGATAATGAAGCTGACGACACCACAATAAATAATCGTCGCAGCAATACCTACCAATTGCGTACCTACCTGAGAAGCAATGCTCACATCAAGACCTGCACCACCGAGTCCTGCATCTGCAAAGACGCCTGTCAGGATAGCGCCTATCACACCTCCCACACCGTGGACACCAAAGGCGTCTAGGGAATCGTCATAACCAAAAGCACGCTTTACTTTAACCACAGCAAGGTAACACCCAAGCCCAGAAGCGATCCCGATAGCAAGAGCGCCCATTGGCCCGACAAAACCCGATGCTGGGGTAATTGCAACTAATCCTGCTACTGCGCCTGAAACCAACCCAAGAGCACTTGGTTTTCCATGACTTTTCCACTCGGCAAGCATCCAAGTCAAAGCAGCAGCTGCGGTTGCAATCTGCGTAACGGCCATTGCCATTCCCGCAACACCGTCCGCTGCCAATTCACTACCTGCATTGAAACCAAACCAACCTACCCACAGCATGGCTGCTCCAACCATGGTCAGTACAAGATTGCTTGGCTTCATCGGCAACTGCGGATAGCCACGTCTCTTGCCCATTACGATGGCTGCCACTAAGCCTGCGATACCCGCATTAATGTGTACCACAGTACCTCCAGCGAAATCGAGCACTCCCATGTTACCCAACCAACCGCCACCCCAGACCCAATGGGCTATTGGGGCGTAAACGACACTAACCCAGATCGCCATAAACCACAGCATGGCCGAAAATTTCATACGCTCGGCGAATGCGCCAACAATGAGGGCCGGGGTAATTATGGCGAATGTCAGCTGAAACATAGAAAACACGGTCTCTGGAATCGTACCGCTCACTGCATCTACACCCACACCGGCCATGAAGGCCTTTCCAAGACCCCCTACATAATCTGAACCATCCCCAAATGCCAGGCTATAGACGTACAGCACCCAGAGCACGGTCATGAGGCAGCAGATTGTAAAACACTGCATCATGACAGAGAGCGCGTTCTTTGCTCTCACCATGCCGGCATAAAATAAAGAGAGCCCAGGTATGGTCATAAACAAAACCAGAGCCGTCGATGTCATCATCCAAGCAGTATCACCGGAATCTACCTGCGCAACCGCCATACCGGGTATGAGTGCTGCCAGTACCAGGAAGACCGCGGCGCGGGATCTACTAAAAATATTGTTTAGCATTGTCACTTCCTCTTCTTTGTTCTACAGAGCCTGATCGCCGGTTTCACCTGTGCGAATCCGGGTAGCCTGCACTAAATCAGATACAAACACTTTGCCATCGCCGATCGAGCCAGTACTGGCAACACCGACAATCGCCTCAACTGCGGCCTCAACTAGCGCATCTGGCACCGCCGCTTCAATTTTTGTCTTCGGCACGAAGTCCACGGAATACTCAGCGCCCCGATAAAGCTCGGTATGGCCCTTCTGACGACCAAACCCTTTGACCTCGGTCACGGTCATACCCTGAACACCTGCCTCAGCGAGTGCTTCACGAACATCCTCAAGTTTGAATGGCTTAATCACTGATGTGATGAGTTTCATAGCACTACCTCATAATTCCTATTTACTCTCCACCGATTGAGATGGATCTATTCACACTGAAAAACATATTGAGACCGGCAAGGTTTTCCGCCGATGCGTCCTGGCTCACTGCGAGATCACCTCCAACGGCTATCAAAGCAACTGAAAGGTCAAGACCCATAAAATCAAAACCATAGCCAACCTCTAGAACTTCCCCGTCAGCCACGTCACCACCGTGAGCTCCAACACTGGCGTATATACCGTTGCCAAAATCGTAACCAAGCGAGGTAAATGAATAGTCCTGAGATGCAGGGGATGCATCATAGTCACCAAGAGCAACATCCAAGGAAAATGCGCCATAGCCCAACCCCAGATTAATCTCCTGATAAGTGTTATCCCAGTCATTGGTGTAGTAGTAACCAGTAAAACCCGCACTCCAACTGAAACCAGTATCAGCAAGGTCGCCGCCGGTTCCAAAGTAAAGGTCATACTCAAGCCCATCACCGACATCTGCAGCCCAGGTACCTACGTACATACCGCTCTCGTGCTCGTAATCAAGACCGGCTGACGCGGATGAATCTTCCTGATAGATCCCACGATAAATATAGTCACTGACATAGCCAACGTTGCCAGAAAGTTGAGCCATCGAGACAGCGGGCGCCGTTATAAAAACGAGCAATATCATCAAGCGTCGTATTGCCATTAGAGTGTCTCCTGCGTATTAATTGTGTTTCACATGCTTATAAATGCACTATCCGTGCCAAAAAAAAAAATTCTTTACTTTCAACTTATTAAGGATTTTCAGATAACTTTCTCGCCAATGTTTGCACTATAATGGGGCGAAATCGTGCACCACAAATGAGCAGGAAACTTTGGTGATCTACTTCAGCGAGCTATCATCGCGAACGCATTGACCACGAGAATAAATAAGGTATCGACCATGACCACCGTCCCTACTTTGATCCTGCTCACCCTGACTACCAGAGCATTCAATAGGTTTTGGTTCGACGTAGTTTAGATCTATGGCATCTATTGGAACTCCGTATACCAACACGGCAACTCGTGTTTTGTTTTGCGGCGGTGGAGAACTCGGCAAAGAGGTTGTAGTAGAACTACAACGGCTTGGCGTCGAAGTCATCGTTTGCGATCGCTATGAGAACTCACCTGCGATGCAGGTGGCACATCGTGCCCACTCAATCAACATGCTCGACGGTAGATCACTGCGAGCAACTATTGAGTCAGAAAAACCTCATTTGATCGTTCCAGAAATCGAAGCAATCGCAACAGATGAACTAGCTTCATTAGAACAGGAAGGCTACACCGTTATCCCGACGGCCCAGGCTGTGCAGCTAACTATGAACCGGGAAGGTATTCGACGACTCGCAGCAGAGGAGCTTGGAGTATTAACATCTCCTTACAGATTTGCCACTACCCGCGCCGAATTCGACGAAGCAATCGCAGAAATAGGCCTGCCCTGCGTTGTAAAGCCAATAATGAGTTCCTCGGGTAAAGGGCAAAGCACCGTCAAGTCACAACCCGATATCGATGCCGCATGGAACTACGCCCAAGAAGGTGGCCGTACTGGCGCGGGAAAAGTCATCATCGAAGGCTTTATTGATTTTGACTATGAAATTACTCAACTAACCGTACGCCACGTGGACGGCGTTTCATTCCTGGACCCCATAGGTCACGTGCAAGTGGACGGCGATTATCGCCAGTCATGGCAACCTCAACCTATGAACGATAAAGCACTGCAAGGTTCAAGGGAAATTGCCGAAAAAGTCACAGGCGCACTAGGCGGACAAGGTATTTTCGGCGTTGAGCTATTCATACGAGGGGACGATGTTATCTTCAGTGAGGTATCACCACGGCCCCACGACACAGGCATGGTGACAATGATCTCTCAGGATCTTTCCCAGTTTGCCATTCATGCCCGAGCAATACTTGGCCTACCGATTCCAAATATACGCACCCACGGCCCATCTGCTTCCAGCGTTATCCTGGTTGAAGGACACTCCGATCAAGTCCGGTTCGAAAATCTTGGGGCAGCCCTGAAAGAGACCGATACACAGGTACGTCTCTTTGGCAAACCTGAGGTACGTGGCCACCGGAGAATGGGGGTAGCCCTCGCCCGCGGAAATACTGTTGAAGAAGCTCTAGAAAAAGCAAAGCGCGCCTCAGCGGCAGTAGTCACCATCCTTGGCTGACATTTGTAAAAAGGAACAGAATCAGAACCGTACACTCCCCTGCTTTTAGAATCGCGAATTTGTCAAAGACGTATCTGCGTCTTGCCACGCCTCTTCATACAACTCATAGATCTCCAACGCCTCCTCAGTTTTGTCCTGAGCCTCTAGGCTCTTCCAGAGACCAAAAAGACCCCAGCCGTTGTTCTTGTTTAGTTCCACGTCGCGGCGATAAACCCGCTCCGCATCTCTCGCCCTTTCTGCCTCCAGCAACGCGGCCCCTAAGTAATGCCGCATCGGCTGCGGCCAATCCGGTGGTTCTGTATACCCTAAGCTGTCCTCAATCGAGACTGCTGCGGCGAATGCCGCTATAGCACCATTCAGATTTCCCTGAGCCTGTTTTATCTCCCCTTCAAGGCCAAAGGCAGCCAATTCCATCAGTGTAGAAGTGGGTGCTGCGTTTCTAAAGATCGTTTCCGATGCTGGGTCTGATGCAATAGCCCTTACCCGATCAAGACTCTGTTCCGCGTCGGTAAACTCATCGAACGCAACCTGGGCACTACCCTGAGTGTAGTACCACATACCATCCAGGTAATGAGTGCCCTCCATTATTCTTTCCTCTAAACGAAGCTCATCCCAACGACCAAACATTTTTTGGACCAACCAACGTGAAGCAATAGTTTTATGCCCCTGACCGCGTCGAATTCTCTGTTCCGTTTCATGGTCTCTAGCATTCGTCGCTGTTTGGACAGCCAGAGCATAATTCCCTTGTACGGCAGCAGAATATCGAACAAAATCGTAAGCATGCCGACGATGATTTTGCGCTGAAAGTGAATAGGTGCCTATGTCCGGAAATGAGAGTTCACCCCAAGCCTCCAGAAACTTCCCATCCACATCAGCAGAGCGTAGATTGTGCTCAACGTTCTTATCGTGCTGGCCAACTCCCATATAGATGTGACCCGGCATGTGCACTACATGGCCAACACCGGGCATCAATGGCGCCAACCTATCGGCTGCAGGCAGCGCCTGTTCCGGCATATTTGAGGCCTCCAGCAAATGAATGTATAGATGGTTAGCCCCAGGATGATCGGGACGTAGCGTCATGACCTGTTCCAACGCCGCTGCAGCCTCAGCCGTCCCCGGTAGTGCATTACCATCCTCGTCCCAGTAATACCGGCCGGGCCGAGTGATCATATAGGCATCTCCTAGAAGCGCCCCTGCATCGGGGTCCGATGGATACTTCTCGAAAAGCGCTTGGGCAGCCGCTAAATACGCCTGATCACGAGCATCACGATCTGGATATGTTTCCGAATCAAAGCGAACGTGAAGCGCGCGAATAAATGCCTGCTCCACCTCATTGCCGCTGTCAATAAGCTCGAACGCCCTGTCGATGGCTCTTCGAGCCTCACCATGAGGGTCATCCGGGAGACCGGCGCTACGACTATTGGGGACAGGCCCCAAAGATAAAGCCAACCCCCAATAGATCATTGGATGATCCGGGTCATGACGTAGTGCCTCCTGATATGAGGCCACAGACTCAGGAAAATGGTAACCCCATGTTAGCCTCAACCCCTGATCGAAGAATTGTTGTGCGGTCAGCGAATCGGTGGAAATCGGCCGAGTGTATATCCCTGTACCTTCAACGAGCACAGCCAGTTCCTCTCCCTCAAGCGCGGGACCCGAAGGCGAGCACCCTAGAACCAGAAGTGCGACTATGGGAAGCCCGGTCACTTTAAAACAAAATTTATACACATCTCTCTCCCTCTAGCAGTTCGTGATACCCACCCTTACATGCACTGCGTGCACAGTAGTATTGCCGTATTTTATTAAAATTCTTCTGGGGCTACAGTTAAAGCCAGCCCATCAAGTTCCTCAGTAAAGATGATCTGACAACTCAACCGCGAGTGCTCATGATCATAGTTGACAGAACCCCCCACAAGGAGCGCTTCCTCCTCCCCCCTGGGCGGTAATTTCTGCACCCAATGAGGATCAACATAGATATGGCAAGTTGCACAAGAGCAAAGCCCTCCACAAATGGCATCTACACTATTATCCAGTTCACGAATGTTTTCCATCAACGAAATGCCGATCTGAGCTTCCATCTCGACAACCTGACCTTCTCGGTCAGTGACTATTACTTTCACCATACCCTTCCGCTCCGCCCAAACGCGAAAAGTGGTGACTATACCAAAACCACTTGTGACCCTACGAAATCTCAACCTCGCAAACGTTGGTATTATTAGGGAACGTTAACAATCGGGAGTCTTAACGGTGAACCTCAACCGGCCACACACGGCCAGGAAGTCGTGTGATACTACCTTCACCATCCCTTGACCATATGGCCACACGCCCAACCTATGCGACAGACGTAGGCCTAGTGCTATTTTTGAAGGCGCCGCACAATGCTAAACGCCGGCTTGCAGCGCAAATTGGAGACCTCGCAACCGCTGCAGCTACTCTCCTGTGGAACTGCACGTTACAGGATATAGAAGACTGGCATGGTTCCATCTGGTTTTCTCCTGCAAACCCCCAAGACAAAGCCTGGCTCATCTCCAAACTCGGCAGGAAGAAAAGCATGATTTCCCAGAGAGGTTCAACCCTCGGTGAACGCATCAATCATGTGGATCATGAGCTCCGTTCCCAAGGACTTACCAAAATCATTTTTATTGGTACCGACTGCCCCGGCCTAGACCCGAGCTATCTCAGGCAAGCAGCAGAGCGTCTGGATGAGTACGATATGGTGTTTGGCCCCTCCAGCGATGGTGGGGTGGTACTTATGGGAGCGCGGCGCGCGTGGCCAAAATTGCGTGATTTGCCATGGAGCACCGAGCACTTATACGACTCACTCTCAGCTGTTTGTAATCAATCCGGGTATACAACCACGGCCCTAGAGATGCGTTCTGATATTGATACGGTAAGTGACCTTCTCGCAGCTCAACATGAATTTGCAGAAGACATACGGCTTACACGACGTAATCTGTCTAAATGGATATCCGAACAGACCGAAAGACTGATAATCAAATGAGTGGCGAGTTAAAACCAATCCTGCTTTTACTCTTTGTCGGTGGGATGCTCCTCGCCATCACAATACTTCCCGTTGGGAACTGGCTATCAGTCATGGCCATGTGGGTCGAATCACACCGCACATTTGCCTGGATAATTTTTATAGCCGCTTACACTGCCGCCTCTATCCTGATCATCCCAGGTACGATATTAACACTGGCTGCTGGATTCATATTTGGAATCCCCACTGGCATCTTTTTGGTTTCAGTGGGTAGCCTTACAGGCGCTGCCAGTGCTTTTATCGTGGGCCGATTCCTGGCTCGTGACTGGGTAAGCAAACGAATCAAAAGTTTCCCAAGCTTTGAGGTTTTGGACAAAGCCACTCGCCACAAAGGATTTATCATTGTGCTGCTGACTCGCCTCTCCCCCCTATTTCCCTTCAATCTTCTGAACTATGCATTTGGCCTTACAGCTGTACGTTTTAGGGACTATGTTCTCGCATCTTGGATTGGGATGGCGCCAGCAATTGTGCTCTACGTTTATGTCGGATCAGTTGCGGAAAATCTCTCTCAACTCACTGTCAATGGCATAAGTGAGGGCACCGAGAAAAACGCCCTACTCATCATTGGACTAGTAGCAACACTGATTCTAACTTTCCTAATTACGCGTATGGCCACGAGAGCCCTCACACAACATCTCAAGTCCGAAACAGCCAGAGATCTCACAAGCAATAATATTGACGATTCAGGTAACGACTAGTGTATGAACGATCCAGTATCGCCATTGTTGTACCAGTCCTAGATGACATGCCACAACTACGTGCGCTGGTTAGCAGGGTTTGTAGCTGGCCCGAACAACCACACGAAATAATCGTCGTGTCTGCAACTCAAGATCCAGAATTACTAGCTTACTGTGAAATAAACGGCTGCCGGTATCTTAACTCTGTGCGCTGTCGAGGCACACAACTAGACAATGGCGCCAGATCCACAGAAGCATCTGTTCTATGGTTCTTGCACGCTGATGCCGTCCCCTACCCCTCTAGCCTCCGTGACATTACGCTGGCCCTCGCAGAAGGGGCGGAAGGCGGTTATTTCAGATTCGTGTTCACCGGACCATCCAGTTGGCGAAAGAAATTCATTGAATGGTCAGTAAAACTTCGTACGCGGCTAGGCGGCACCCCATACGGAGATCAGGGACTGTTTGTGCGCCGCCAAGCTTATCTTGAATGCGGTGGTTTCCCTCACGTACCCCTGTTCGAAGAGGTTGCCCTAGTTAGAAAACTGCGTGCCAGAAAACGCTTTTGGCGTCTTAAATCGCCGCTAGGCGTCTCACCCAGGCGATGGGAGCACGATGGCTGGACTCGACGGAGTCTTACTAATCGGTACCTTGCAATCCGTTATATGTTTGGCGCTACAGCGAAAAAACTGTCGCTAAGCTATGATCAAACGAACAAGATACCGAAGGAGAGCACAGATCAGAGATCCTGAACAATGGGCGCATTACTGAATCCATTATTCTATGCCTCAAGTGGGGAGCCTCTTGGCTATATCCAACCAGACTCCTTAAGAGAAATCTGGTTTCACACCGGAACGGCGTGCAATCTAGCTTGTCCATTTTGCTTCGAAGGTTCTAAACCTGGTGACAATCGACTTGATCGAATAACGTTAGACGATGTACGACCGCTAATGGATGAAGCAAAATCCCTTGATGTTCAACAATTCTCTTTTACCGGTGGCGAACCCTTTATCGTAAAGGACTTCATCAATATTTTGAGTTACGCCTCAAGCTTAAATCCTTGCCTAGTACTCACGAACGGAACTGATCCTGTACTGAGCCGTCTGCATCAAATTGAGCCCCTAATAAATTCATATCACCCAATCTCGTTCCGCATCAGTATCGATTATCCTAACGAAAAACGTCACGACGCTTCTCGGGGGAAGGGAAGTTTCAAAAAATCCTGGAAAAGCCTTGAGTTACTGAAGAAACAGGGTTTCAAAGTTTCCGTCGCTCGTCAGATGGGAGTCGATGAAGATAGTGCCCGAGTAGATGGCGAATACCAAAAACTCTTTGCACAACATGGGGTACCAGTCGAGACAGCTATCGTCTCTTTCCCAGACTTTCTGGTACCCGGCTCTAATCCAGAGGTTCCCTTCATCACAGAACGTTGTATGACAACCTACCATACAAAAGAATCCCGCCAAGCATTCATGTGTTCCTTCTCGAAAATGGTGATCAAAAAAAATGGGCGGATGCGAGTCTACGCCTGCACTCTGGTTGATGATGATGAGTCTTATGATATAGGAGGAACTCTTAGAGAAAGCCTGGAGAAGAGAATTATGATGCGTCACCACCGTTGTTATAGCTGTTTTACATTCGGCTCCTCTTGCAGCGAGATTTAATTTTCAGCCTAACCGTATTTTTGCTCTGTACTGAAAATAAAACGAAGCTAGCTTTTGAACCAATTTTTGACGTAATGGATACATCCTTGAGATTTGAGCCACGCTGTAGTTGCTCAAGCATTCAAAAACCGTAGAGAACTTGCTCTAACTGCAACTTACAAATATGCTCCCTGGGCAAGCGCATCGAATCAGTGGCGAAGCCACCGTACCATGGAAAACCAAATCGAAACCCTTGCAGATCTTAGCCTACCCTGGGTTGAGTGGATCGGCCCGTACATCTGGCTACAAGCAGCGATAATTGTTGCCGTAGGCCTAGTACTCGCGTTGATTACCGAGCGCCTAGTCGTGGCCACCGTCGGTGAACTGGCAAACAGAACATCCAGCGCGATTGATGATGAAGTCATTGCCGCACTCAGACGACCACTATTCCTAAGTATCTTCTTTATTGGTCTGGCTCTTGCAACCTATCGACTTGAGTTACCGACCACTCTGACGAGCATCACACTAGCGATTCTCGCCACAATCACTGTACTAGTTTGGTTAGGATTCTGTATAAGGCTAGCCAGCGTTGTTCTCAAGATGCTCAGCCATGCACAAGGCAGGTATGAATTCGTACAACCGTCTACTCTACCTCTCTTCGATAACTCAGCTAAGCTCCTTCTATTCCTCAGCGCTCTTTATTTCATCTTTCTTGCGTGGGGAATCAATGTCAGCGCACTTATCGCATCAGCAGGTATCGTCGGACTTGCGTTGAGTTTTGGTGCACAAGACGCTCTTTCAAACATCTTTGGCGGAATGTCTATCCTTGCAGATAGGCCTTACAAGGTAGGTGATTTTATCAATCTCGACACAGGGGAACGAGGGCAAGTAACCCAGATCGGCCTGCGAAGCACGCGCCTCCTAACCCAAGATGATGTGGAAATTAGCGTGCCAAACAGCGTAATGGGCAACGCAAAAATTATTAATGAGAGCGGCGGGCCCTATCAGAAATTCCGTATCAGAGTCAGCGTAGGTGTTGCTTATGGTAGTGATATTGATAAGGTAGAGCAGATTTTGGTGGAAGTTGCCGAAGCACATCCAGAGATCTGTAAGACACCTACACCCAGGACGAGGTTCCGTGCCTTCGGCACCTCAAGCTTAGACTTTGAATTACTAGCCTGGGTTCAGGAACCAGTTTTGAGAGGGCGGTTAGAGCACGAACTAAACCGAGGCGTATACAAAGCATTCAATGACGCTGGAATAGTGATTCCGTTTCCCCAGCAGGACATTCACATTAAAAACCCAAGCAAATTGACCGGTTAGCATATTCCCGGCTGAGCATGAAATGAGTATATCTATTTGTTATTTATATACTTTTTTAATCCTGACAGTAATTCAATAAGTTTAGAGACGAATAAAGAAATCGCTCTAACTATTTTGTGACGATAGAATCTCATCATGGAAATTTGTCACGCCCACAACCTTAATCAAAAGACAACTGGCGCAAAGCCTTATGGTATCCGTGTAAGTCTCCCCCCAAGCGATACATTTATGCACTTACTCGAAACAAACTGGGAACGACTCCACTGGTTTGAAACCAAAAGAGAGAGAGATCAGGTGTTGGAAGATATGGCCAGTGAACATCTCTATTCCCGCCAGGGTGATCGACCTCGGATGATTTTCGAAGCCGTGGAAGCGCCTAAACAGTCGGATTCCGACTGAGTCACTCGTATAATACCCGCCCTCCGCACTGGAACTCTGGGAAATCCTCTGCCCTGCTTGGAGAAATAAGAATGCTCGATCTGATGAAGATTGCCCGAACCGAGGCTGATGGTGGAGACCTGTTTGGACACCTCCAAGGACTGTTCGAGTCTTCCGATGTCCGGCCCACGGGTTACCCGGATGCGGTGATCTGGAAAGGTGGTCGGCACTGTGGAACAGTAAACCCAGTCGCCCATTCGCTAACTGATGCTTACGCGTTACTCGGCACTATTGCTGCAATCGATATTCTTGGGCTTCCTT
The DNA here is from genome assembly GCA_036231525.1 of Pseudomonadota bacterium. Lineage (GTDB taxonomy): Bacteria > Pseudomonadota > Gammaproteobacteria > Steroidobacterales > Rariloculaceae > UBA6522. The sequence continues at coordinate 22,280 of JAZAGZ010000071.1, forward strand.
TTTATGCGGTCCCTATGTGGGCACAGTATCGCCATGACACTGAACTCGCTCCCCTAAGCTGGTTTGGAAAGATGCCGTGCACTTCAATCAAATGGTCAACTGCTGGTGACGCATACGTCAACGATTCAAGTGGCAAGAAAGTCGTGGTGATGGGGAAATCCGGAAATGCGCCGCTTAGAACACAGGCGGGAGTTTACTGTAACGTGCGTCCCTATGGACGAACAACCGTAGTACGTTGCATGCCTTGCCTTCCCTATTCCCAAGACAAGGCCTTGTTCGATGTCAACCCAGAGACCGGCATCATACACAGCGAGATGAACACGCCCGGTATACAAATGGCTTACGCTAACCGACGTTTTCTGCAAATGGTTCACGAAACCGGCAAAATCGGGCGAGTCGCTTTCAAACCAACTCAGGCACAGGAGGACGGTATCAACGCTGGACTCCTATCATGGATGCTGGAGGGAACTAAGTTCGAGGTTGGCCGCAAGTATGCGGTGGACGGCTACGTTGAACATCGCGAGCTGGTCGATCGAATCATTAACTTACTGCCCAAAGATTTTAAAAATGGTATGGAGGAGTGGGGCGGTCGGATTGAACAGCATATCTCCGATACCAACTATGGAATTCTGATCTGGGATCTTATTCAAAACCAAGATGTCGTTATCTTGGCGACAGACCTTGATGGCGACCGGCTCACAGATCTACTTGCCGACGTGTCAGACCCACTCCGTGCATTTGCAAAAAAGGTAGCAGAATATATCGCTGAGGGCTTTTTGGACGAGGTTGATTCAACTGCTGACGACCTGTGGAGAGATATGGGCTACACGACAGGAAACGGCCGTGATATGACATCAGTCATGTACCGCATGGAGGGGCCCCCAATCCATGAGCAAACCCTTGGATCTGCAGATGCCATGCTCTTAAGGCTACTTGATGGTGATGAATCAATGGGGGGAACAAAACGCCCCTATGACCCACGCATCCACTTCGTCCTCATACGTGATGCCTATAAAGATGCCAATCCTGACAACAAAGCACTTCATACTTGGCTGGATAAAGCGCTCATAACTTTTGATGATGTATACGCTGGGGAACGACCAGATTTCCTCCAGGGCTACGCAAAACTGAAGGAAGTGATTGCCCCCTGGGGGGGATGATGAACAGCGGAGTGGCTTTGCGATAGCCCCCTTACAAAATGGAACTTTGACGAATGGACTTGGCTAACTACCGCGGTCGGGTCTGCCCACTACCCCTAACAACGTATTTGTAACTGGTTAGTTGCTCAGCCCCGACCGGTCCGCGTGCGTGAATGCGCCCGGTAGCAATGCCGATCTCAGCTCCCATGCCAAATTCCCCACCATCCGCATACTGCGTCGATGCATTATGGAGGAGTATTGCACTGTCAAGTTCGTTCAGGAACCGATCTGCTGCCGCATCATCCTCAGCAAGAATTGCTTCAGTATGACCAGAGCCGTGCCGCCGTATGTGAGCCATGGCTTCATCTAGGTCCTCAACCACCCGAACAGCGATTATCGCCTCAAGATACTCCATGCCCCAATCAGCATCCTCAGCATGCTTGACACGCGCATCGACCTTCTTAGCAATCTCATCACCACGGACCTCGCATCCTGCTTCTAGCAAATCACTAATTAAAGGCGCGAGGTGAGAATCGCTAACAGCACGGTCTACTAACAACGTCTCCGTTGCTCCACAGATTCCTGTTCGCCGCATTTTTGCGTTGACTACAACGTCTCGAGCCATTTCGAGATCAGCCGAAGCATGAACATAAGTGTGGCAGATCCCTTCTAGATGACCCATCACTGGCGCGCGGGCATCCTTCTGTACCCTTGAGATAAGACTCTTGCCACCACGGGGAACAATCACATCCACAAACTCGGACATATCGCGTAAGAGGATACCAACCGCCTCGCGATCTTGGGTGGGCACACGTTGAACTGCTGTCTCGGGCAACCCAGCTGCTGAAAGCCCCTGGACTAAGCACGAGTGAATAGCTGTATTTGATCGCGTAGCCTCCGAGCCCCCTCGAAGAATCACAGCGTTCCCACTCTTCAAACAGAGCGCGCCAGCGTCGCTGGTCACATTCGGGCGACTCTCGTAAATAATTCCAATCACACCGAGAGGCACACGAACCCGCTGAATTTTCAGCCCATTCGGTCGAGCCCACTCATCTACAACACTCCCAACAGGATCGGGAAAGCTCGCGATACTTTCGACCCCCTGAGCCATCGCGGCCACACGACCCGCGTCGAGTGCCAATCGATCTAGTAAAGCGCTCGATAGTTTACGCTTTGTAGCCCGCTCCATATCCGCAGCGTTAGCCTCAAGGATTGTGCTAACTGAATCACGCATCGCGTCAGCCGCAAACATGAGCGCACTGGTTTTAGTCCTAGCATCGACTCGCGTCAGCTTGTCCGCCGCGTTTCGAGCCGCATGCCCTAACAGTCGCATCCGCTGATGGAGATCTTCTGAAACTTGTTTTTCGGTGGAAGACATCAGTCACTCCCATCGCTTGTTAATGCCAGGTCATCTCGATGGATAAGTTCATCCCGACCACGATAGCCCAAAATATCTACGATGGCACTCGAACGCCGCCCTACAATGGCGCGAGCTTCATCTGCAGGATAGGAAATGAGTCCTCGCCCTAACTCCATCCCTGACTGATCCTTAACCCTGACCGCCTCACCACGCTCGAACTGGCCGCTCACATCCGTCACACCAGCGGGCAAGAGGCTTCGACCAGAAATCAAGGCGCTCTTAGCACCGTCATCAATAGTAATAGTCCCGCGAGGCTTAAGTGTGCCCGCGATCCATTGTTTGCGCGCAGTCTGAGGATTCGAACTCGGTAAAAACCACGTGGCGAGCGCCCCATCCTGAAGAATCTTGATCGGATGCTCCACACGTCCCGAGGTAATCAACATCCGGCACCCAGCACCCATAGCAATTTGAGCAGCATCAAGCTTGGTACGCATCCCACCAGAACCGTGATCGGAGCCTGGCCCCCCTGCCATCTCCCAGTGCTCCCCGCTAAGTTCGGTCACCTCTTGAATATGTTCGGCACCAGCATCAATATTTGGGTCGGCCGTATAGAGCCCATCAACATCCGAGAGAAGAATAAGACAGTCGGCGCTCACCATCTGCGCTACGCGAGCAGCAAGCCGATCATTATCGCCATAGCGAATCTCCTGGGTTGCAATAGTATCGTTCTCGTTTACCACAGGAACAGCGCCGCGCCTCAAAAGCGTAAATAGAGTATTTGCAGCATTCAGATACCGTCGCCGATTTTCACTGTCATCCAGTGTCAGAAGCACCTGCGCGGCCGTAATCCCATGAGCATCAAGCATCTCCTGGTAGGCATGAGCAAGTTGAATCTGTCCCGCTGCCGCTGCCGCCTGATTCTCTTCCAGTCGTGCACGTGTTGGGTCAATGCCCAGATGACCCGCTCCCAATGCGATCGCTCCGGAAGATACGATCACAACCTCCTGCCCACTAGTGCGCATAGCCGCTACATCCGCACACAACGCGTCAAGCCATCTGCGTTGCAGGGAGCCCGTTTGTTTCTCCACAATCAGCGTCGAGCCAATTTTAAGGACAACGCGACGTGCCTGCGCAAGGCGCTCGGAATTAAGGGTTCGGGAAGCCATGCATTCTACTCTGAACTTGACGACTAGGTTGGTGTCAGAACTGGCGCGCCCCGGGCCACTGCCATTGCACCACTGCGCACAACCGTGAGTATCGCGACCTGATTCGGGAAACTGACCATGAAACGGTCGATCTCGCCGCTATCTCCGATGAGTTCGACCGTAAAGTGTCCTTCATGGTCGTCTAGTATTCGAGCACCAAACTCCTTAGTTAGTTCGACCAGCGTTTCTTGGTCATCTACGGATAGCTCAAGCTTAAACAATGCAAACTCGCGCTCAATATGGTCGCCGTCCGTCATGTCAACGATATTCACAACGTCGATGAGCTTTCCAAGCTGTTTTGAGATTTGGTCGATAACTTCGTCCGAGCCCGTGGTCACAAGTGTCAGCCGGGATACAGTTTCATCATGGGTCGGTGCAACATTCAAACTCTCAATGTTATAGCCGCGCGAAGAAAACAAATTAGCGACACGAGCCAAAGCGCCCGCTTCGTTCTGTAGCAGAATTGAAATTATATGCCGCATCATGTCACCGATTTCCACAGCAGAGTGTGGGCCTTAGCTGGGAATGTTGGCGCAGAACAATAGCTATTGCAATGCACAACCTTTTCATCAACACTCGGACGGCCGATTGGAATCACTAAGCCATGAAGACCCAGACTCAAACTAAACCGACCCAGCCTCATCCGCTGTCTGGCACCGAGATGAGCGGCGCGGAAATGATCGTGCAAATACTTGCAGATCAGGGTGTTGATACGGTTTTCGGTTACAGCGGCGGCGCGATTCTACCTACCTACGACGCAGTATTCAGGTACAACGAGCAAAATGCCCAAGATGGTGAAGACGCGATGTCGCTGATTGTTCCAGCTAACGAACAAGGTGCATGCTTTATGGCGTCAGGTTATGCCCGAGCCACAGGCCGCGTCGGTGTTGTTATCGTGACATCTGGCCCGGGAGCTACGAATTGCGTCACACCAGTCCGGGACTGTATTGCGGACTCTATCCCCATAGTCGTGATCTCCGGACAGGTGGCAACATCCTCCATCGGTACGGATGCCTTTCAGGAGGCCCCTGTCAGCGGTGTCATGGGATCAGTAGCCAAACATGTTTTTCTGGTCACTGACCCCGAGCGTCTCGAAACGACAATGCGTTCAGCCATAGAGATCGCCCAATCTGGACGACCCGGACCTGTCGTAGTGGACGTCCCAAAGGATGTCCAGAATTGGCTTGGAACCTATCGCGGCGAAGGCCTTCTACCTGTCCCCGGTTACCGACATCGAATCCAGATAATTCGGGACAACAGCATGACCGAAGAACGCTGCGCAGAATTCTTTGCTCTTTTAGGTAAAAGCAAGCGGCCTCTGATCTATGCAGGAGGAGGCGTAATCAATGCCAATGCGGCGAAAGCGATGAGTGCATTTGCACAAACATACAAGATCCCCGTGGTGACAACACTTATGGGTCTCGGCAGTTTCGACACCACCGAATCACTCGCGCTGCACATGCTCGGCATGCACGGTACGGCCTACGCAAACTATGCGGTGGATGACTGTGATCTATTAATTGCTCTAGGAAGCCGTTTCGACGATCGTGTCGCAGGCGACCCATCAAAATTTGCAAGACACGCCAAATGCATTATGCACTTTGATATTGATCCGTCAGAAATTCACAAGGTCAAACCAGCGGATTGGTACTATATTGGTTCACTGGCGCCCGCCTTAAAAGAGTTAACCGATCATGGCAAACGTACTGGCTTCTCAAATAACTGTGATGAATGGCACGCTGATCTTCAGGAACTAAAGACCACATATGCTCTCAATTACGACAGGGCCAGCGAACTCATTCAACCTAACTATGTAATCGAAACTATAAATAAAATCACCAAGGGTAAGGCCATTATTTCGACCGGTGTGGGACAACATCAAATGTGGGCTGCACAATATTTTGATTTCCGAGAACCCCGCCTATGGATGACTTCCGGAAGCATGGGAACTATGGGTTTTGGATTACCTGCCGCAATTGGCGCCCAATTTGGTCGTCCTGACAGGCTTGTTATTGATGTCGACGGAGATGCCAGCATCCGGATGAACCTTGGAGAACTGGAGACGGTGACTACTTACGGGCTCCCGATCAAGGTACTCATACTCAACAACTATGGCGATGGCATGGTGATGCAGTGGCAACGACTTTTCTTCAAAGGAAGACTCTCAGGCAGTGATAAGTCATTGCGCAAGAAGAATTTCGTTGAAACTGCCCGGGCAGACGGCTTTGAGTACGCTGAGAGGCTCAACCGAAAGCAAGATGTACCAAAAATGCTCAAGGACTTCTTGAGCTTTGATGGCCCAGCATTCCTCGAGGTAATAATTGATCCCGAAGCTAACGTCTATCCCATGGTGCCACCGGGCATGTCTTATCAGGACATGATCACAGGAGACTTTATACCGAATCGGTATGACGGTCGTGAAGCTGTTGAACCAGATGCATCCGAGCTATTCTAAAGCTTCTGCAACTCCCTTCTAAACTAACCTGCCCAAACCTTCACAACTCGATTGACAGCCTCGATTAACTGCTCCAGGTCACTCGAATTAATGGTAAGCGCCGGCATTAGATATACCACATCTCCGAACGGGCGTACCCAAACACCTTCAGCAATAAAGCGCTCTCGCAAGATATTTACGTCCGGGGGGCGTGCAAGCTGCACCACTCCAATTGCCCCTTTGACCCGCACATCCCGGACTCCCGACAACCCGCTGCAACCGGCCAATCCCTCTAATAGCTGATCTTCGATTGCAGCAACTTGAACAATCCGTGGTTCTTGCTCGAAAAGATCCAATGAAGCATTGGCTGCTGCACACGCTAAAGGGTTGCCGCAAAATGTCGGACCATGCATGAGTGCTTGCTCATAGGTATCTGCCAGGAAAGCCTCATAGACCCTTTGCGTAGCAACAGTTGCCGCTAGCGGAACAGTGCCGCCGGTTAAGGCCTTAGATAGTGTCATGATGTCAGGCTCAACGGATGCCTGTTCACAAGCAAAAAGAGTCCCTGTACGTCCAAAACCGGTCGCAATCTCATCCAAAATCAACAATACATCATTGCGCCGTGCTACTTCGGCGATACCAGCTAGCATTTCTGGATCATGAAACTTCATGCCAGCAGCAGCCTGGACCAGTGGTTCTAGAATAATTCCTGCCAACACGCTTGCGTTTTTTTTGACGGTGCGCGCGAACGCATTTAATCCCTCTTCACTGCGCGGCAGATCGAGGATAATCTGCTCGGCCAATACCCCCTTAAACAAGCGATGCATCCCATCTTCCGGGTCGCAGACCGACATAGCTGCAAATGTGTCGCCATGGTAACCATCTCGAAAACTCAAGAAGCGAGTACGGTTGGCCACGCCCTGATTGATCCAAAACTGCAGCGCCATCTTCATAGCAACCTCAACAGCAACCGAACCGGATTCTGAATAGAATACGTGGTGCAATGCACCAGGAAGCATTCCAGTTAACCTATTAGTGAGGTTCAGAACGGGCTCATGCACCAACCCTCCTAGCATAATGTGAGGCATGGATTCGAGCTGCTCCGTGACTGCTTGACGAATGTGGGGGTGGTTATATCCGTGACAAGCCGTCCACCATGAAGCCATACCGTCGATCAGAGTACGTCCATCGTGTAGGTGGATGCGCACACCCTCCGTCCGCACAGCAATTTGTGGTTTCGGCGCTGTGTGCATCTGACAATAGGGCAACCAAAGCTGAGATACGCTCATCAGATCGGTCCTTATCCAATACTGTGTGCCATCAATACTAACGGACTCTGGGTATACTCGCGGACTATCTATTCCATCCGGCAATAAAATGACCGAGATCAATTGCTTTAAAGCTTACGATGTTCGCGGCCAAGTGCCCGAGGAACTCAATGAAGATATTGCTTACCGTATTGCTCGGGCATATGTTGAATTTTTGAACCCTACTCAAATTGCCGTGTGTCGAGACATTAGAACTTCCAGTAATACTTTAAGTCGGGCGCTCATAAAGGGTCTAACAGATGCCGGGGTTCATGTTTTCGATATTGGCATCGGCGGAACAGAGCTCGTGTACTTCGCGACCTTTTACAAAAACCTCGACGGTGGAATTATGGTTACTGCCAGCCACAACCCGCCAGATCATAACGGAATGAAGTTTGTTCGTGAGCAATCCAAACCTATTAGCGAAAATACAGGACTTGAGGAAATCCAAACGTTGGCTGAGCAAAACAACTTTCCGGAAATCTCGCAACCTGGCATGGTGAAAGAATTGGATTTAATGTCCGACTATATTGAGCATTTACTCTCCTATGTTGAGATCAAAAAACTCAATCCTTTGAAAATTGTTGTTAATGCAGGTAACGGTTGCGCGGGTCCAATAATAGATTTACTCGAGCCTCATCTGCCTTTCCAGTTCATCAAACTTCACCACAAACCCGATGGGTCTTTCCCCAACGAAGTGCCCAATCCCATGCTGGAGAAAAATCGCCGCGCCACTATCGATGGCGTCCGGAATTCTGGTGCTGATATAGGGATTGCATGGGACGGTGATTTCGATCGTTGCTTTTTCTTCGATGAGAATGGGCGTTTTATCGACGGATACTATATCGTTGGATTACTCGCACAAACCTTTCTATCTAAGTCACAAGGCGAACGCATCGTCCATGACCCTCGCCTCACGTGGAATACTCTAGAGATTATCGAGAGCAATGGTGGGTTACCGATCCAAAGCAGGCCAGGGCATGCTTTTATCAAACAGACTATGCGTGAAAACGATGCTGTCTATGGTGGAGAAACTAGCGCACACCATTATTTCCGAGAATTCTCCTATGCGGACAGTGGCATGATCCCCTGGTTGATAATCGCCGAACTAATGTGTCAGCGTAAATTGCCATTATCGGCGCTGGTCGATGAACGGATGACTCTCTTTCCAACTAGCGGCGAGATTAATCGCAAAGTCGATGATAGTGCTGAGGTGCTCGCCCGCGTAGAAAAATCTTATATACATCACGCCTTAAGCATTCACCACATTGATGGTCTCAGCATGGAATTTTCAGACTGGCGCTTTAATGTCCGCGCCTCGAACACTGAGCCGCTGCTTCGCCTCAATGTGGAGGCTCGCAGCAATGAGGGTTTAATGCTCACCAAAACCAAACAATTGCTTGAGGTGATAGGAGGAGAGCCGGGCTAGAAACCACAGTTATGCTATCAAGTGAAGAGGTAAACTTGTTCGACACGGAAACGTTTAGGAATCTCGTAATTCCCATCCAACATCCTTACCTCTTTAGCTCCTCAGAGATTCTTAGCCCCTGCATCCAGCGCATCAGAAAAGCCTTTTTCCCCAGATCCTCTCTGTCCAGCACGATACACTGTCCTTCGCGAGGATCTTCGTGGCACCATCTACCACAACGAACTAATACTGATTTCGCACCTAAGGAGAACAGGTATTGAGCGAAGAATTCCTCAGAACATTTGCCCGTGAAAAACTCTCAACATTGAAGGGCCTCGGTCTTTTACGAACCTTGCGTGATACCGAACGCCATACGACCGGGATAACGTGCCGAAGCCAGAGAGAACTTATTTCATTCTCCTGCAATGACTATCTGGGCCTTTCCCACCACCCAGATATTGTTAGGGCAAGCCTTCAGGCAACCCGACAATATGGTGTAGGCGCAGGCGGATCCCGCCTGATCTCCGGTAATAACCCCCTTTACGCACAACTAGAAGCATCACTCGCGAGGATCAAAGGTACCGAGGATGCGGTGGTCTTTGGGAGCGGCTACCTCGCCAATGTTGGCGTCATCCCAGTACTGGCAGGGAACGAAGATTTAATCCTCATGGATGATCTTTGTCACGCCTGTCTCTTTGCGGGAGCCGCCCTAGCACGATCACGCGTTATCAGCTTCAGCCACAAAAATACTAGCGACTTAACTAAACTGCTAAAGAAATATAGAAATTCCTATCGACATTGCTTAGTCCTGACTGACGGTGTGTTCAGTATGGACGGTGATCGAGCGCCAATCTCTAAACTTTTTGAGCTCTGCGAACACCATAATGCCTGGTTAATGACCGACGATGCCCATGGGTTAGGTGTCATAGAAAATGGACGCGGATCGAGCATTGTAAATGGCCACCCAATCCCCGTACCTCTTCAGATGGGTACACTTTCTAAGGCGGTCGGCGCTTATGGTGGCTATCTGTGTACTAACAAAGATGTCGCCGATCTAATACGAAATCGAGCAAGAAGTTTTCAATACACCACAGGATTGCCGCCGGGAAATATTGCGGCAGCGATAAAAGCGCTTGAGATAATCGAGATGGATCATCAGCTAGTTAGTACTCCACTTATCCATGCACGGCGTTTTGCGAAAGCCGTCGGATTGCCAGAACCGGAAAGCCCTATCGTACCTATTCTTTTAGGTAATTCAGAACCGACTCTCCTAGCCGCTCAACACCTAGAACAGCAAGGATTTCTCGTCGTTGCTATTCGGCCGCCTACAGTACCGGATGGCACCGCGCGGCTACGTTGCACCTTCTCAGCTTCCCATACAGAAAATGATATTGATCGGTTTTCGAGCGTGATCAAAAAAATCCTAAATCCAAATGAGTAAGATTTTCGTAACAGCTTCTGGTACTGGGGTTGGCAAAACGTTTGTGACCCGCGCACTAATTAATCAATTGCGCAAAAACGAACATAGCGTACACGCATTAAAACCGATTGGGACAGGTTTCAAATCTGAAGATGACAAGCTAAGCGATACCAAGCTTTTACTACGTGCGCTGGAATTGGATGCAGATGCTCAAAGCATTAACAACATCACGCCATGGCGCTTCAAAGAAGCGCTATCCCCTGATATGGCTGCTGCTCGTGAACAAACTTATATTCCGTTCGATAAGTTGATTGCTTTCTGTGAGCAAGAAAACGACAACGATGTCATGCTAATCGAAGGCATCGGCGGCATCATGGTTCCGCTAAATGAAACGCATACAGTGCTTGACTGGATTATTGCACTTCGTGCACCTGTCCTCTTAATCGTCGGTAGCTATCTCGGCACACTAAGTCATACGCTGACGGCTTTAGGCATGTTGAGGACTAACTCTGTTACTGTCGCCGGTATAGTTGTAAACGAATCACTAGATCAACCCGTTACAGCCCAGGAAACAGCTAACGTTATCTCAAGATTCAATACGGGCATTCCCATCCAAACGCTTCCACGAGTCAATGAACCGGAAGACGCGCCAAACCTTTTGTCTCTTATAAACGATTATCTGTAAGGTTATAAAAATTGCACTAATAGGCCGTCAAAAAATTACAGCAGGATTAACCGTTGAGCCTGTTGCGCCCTGTATTTTTAAAGGCTGCATAACGAATGCGAACTCGTAGACATCACGTGCGGCAAGTTCATCCAGTTTCAGACGTTCAAGCAAATGAATACCATTAACAACCAACATTATCTGATGAACTGGCAGTGATAGCTTAGGATCTGGGTTCGGCTGCACCTCCACAGGCTGATTATCAGCGCCCACAATCATCGGGTTTTGGGCAGCAAGCCACTCAGCAGCTTCTACACCAATACCTGGACCCCCACGCAGGTAACGAGGCACATCCAGTTCCCAAAGAACTCCCCACCCGGTATGGATAATCACTGCATCGCCTGGTGCAATCGTAAGATCGTGTCTTGTAAGTTCTTCCTGAAGATCAGCGACAGTAATTTCATAGTCTTCCGCTAGCATATCAACGCCCTTCAACTCAGCGATATCAAGCAGTATTCCACGTGTCATGAGCATGCCCACGTTTTCAATGCCAAGCCGTGTAAATCCTCCACGAGTCAATACCTCATCAGCTCGAAAACAATTATAAAAAGTGTTCCCAATACTCTGATGACTGAAGCCGTCTAACTGTGTACCAACCTGACCAAGCTCTGTAACTATGAGCTCTTCATTTGAACCTCTCCTATTTGATGAGGGGTTCATTGATGTCGGCTTCATGAAGAAATCAAAGTGACGAGATCCAAGCGGGATAGATCCATGAAGTACATTACCGAGCTCCACTACCTCGCCACGACGTATCAACTGTGCCGCTCGCATCACTGACGCTGGCCCCATATGGTTACCTGAACCCCGCTCGTCCTCCGCACCCCACTGAGATGGACAACGATCAACTTCCGCCGGTGGGGTCCATGACTGAGCATTTACCTTCCACGCTATGGGACACAGCATAAAAAACATTATGATTTTCAGAAATCGCATCTTATTACCCCCTTGCGATTCTCAGCTTAGGTTTCTTCGAACTATGTGGAGCTGAGATAGTGCGTTAGGTGAATACTACGCTAAATCCCGGCAACTAACCGAGTCCGCAACAAGACGAAAAAAGGGACGCTCCAAGAACGGAGCGCCCCCCCGGAAAGCCCGACCGCTACTTCTGGGCAACCCGATTTTCGTTTCCGTTCCTGATGAGTGTCAGATCCACCCGACGCTCCATCGCCATCGAATCGACATCGTTCTCCTCTGCTGCGGCATACGTCTCACCATGCCCATCAATCATGATTCTATTGAGTGGAACACCAGCCTCTATCAGTAAATCTCTAACGGAGATAGCACGTTGCGCGGACAGTTGATCGTTATGCTCCTGATCACCACGAGAATCTGCGTGCCCTTCAATATGAATCAGTGTTCCATCCAGATCCGCGAGCAATCCTGCAAGGCGTAGCAATCTGTTCTGAGTTTCTCCAGGAAGTGTGCTTTCATTTGTTCTGAACAAGACCTGGACATCAAGTGCATCGCGAAGAGTGTTCCGCATCTCTCGATTTTCCTGATGGATCTGACTTTCGAGTACTGCAACTTGATGCTCACTACTGGTAACCAGATCATTCAGTGCTGCTACCTCCTCCTCAGCTTCGGTCCAGCGCTCTTCAAACCGAATTCGTGCGTTGCGCTCCTCATCGAATCGGTCTCCCAACCAAGCACCTAAAGTGGTCCCAAGAACCAGTCCAACCGGGCCTCCAGCAACTCCACCGATGACTGCACCACCACCGATCCTGATGGATTGATGTTTCGAAAATCGTGTGTCCTCTGCCGTCCATCCAGTGGAGGCGAACATGATAGCTGCCACCACAGCGATAACGCTTGTACCGAGCATCGCACGTATCTTGCGAGCTTTGTTAGCCGAACGTTGTAACTCACGCCGACTGTCGTATATATCTTGCGAGCTTTGGTGATAGTGCTCATTCAGCGTTTTAATGGGGTTAACCATGGCTTACTCCTTATCGATGTTCAGTTGCTACTCGATGCGCTAGCGCACATCAGTATTAGAGTTCATGCCATGGGTTAAACCACTGATAAAGTGGGGCAAAGGGCCGGTAAAAAATGACGAATTCTGGCGTCGTTAGCCTCGGAGGGAAGGCAAGGCTACAAAGGTTCCGCCGTTCCTTTGGCAGAGAACTCGCATCAAAATAGCAAAGCGGGCCGAGGTCAATAATTCTCCATTTGTAACTTCGTAATAAACAGGAAAAGCAACGGCATGAATACGAACCCGTCGAGAGCCATCTTCACCAAGTTGATTACGACGATCTACTTCCCGTACCACTGCATTGATTGATCCCGCGGAAAAATCATCGCTGTAGACATAAAGACTAATCTTTTTATTAGGATCATAGAAAGTTTGAATAGCCTCTAGAATTCCTTCCCTGGGACTTGAGTTGGAGAACGCCTGCCAGTTGCGCAATCCATCTATAATGCGTCTTCGGATTTCAGTGCCGTCTGGAATCCACTGGTTTCGGTAACTCCGAAACATATACTCGCCCATGTCGTTGAGCACCTGAATACCCTTGACTTGGGGGTAGACCTGAAGCGTCTCCGAGATCTGTTGTTGGACACGATCCCAAGCATATCGTTGCATGCTCCCAGAAGTGTCGATAATGAAGATGATGTACTCGCTATCCACAGGAATACCGCCCACCATGGACTCATCAGGATCGGGCTGGTAATTCGCTAGCAAACTTTGCATTTCCTCTGTCAATCTTTGCTTCGCCTGGGCTAACCGACCCTCCAGCTCATTGGACATTTCAGCGTCATCTTGAGTTGCAAGAAATTCTGCTCGAATCCGCATGAGCTCGCTCTGCAGCTGCGCAATTTGCGTTTCATCCTGATCCACGTTTTCAATCGTGGCTAATCTTTCTCGCGTAATGATATTTGTTTGACCGATGATGTCCTCTAACTCTTGCTCATACTTAACAACTAAATTCTCAAGGTCCACATGAGTTTCTTCGAGCCGGATGGGTTCAAATATTTTTGTGATTACGAGAAGAAGTATTACCGCTCCGAATCCACAGCAGACAACATCCAGAAATGACAGACTGCCGGTTTCGATATCACGACGCCGCTTTCTCATGGCCAATCCTCCGAAGGAGCCATCATAGATCCCCCAGTGTTAAGCGCCAGCCACCAATAAGCTGGTGCAGACTGTGGGTCGCCTTCCATCGCGTACAAAATGATGTTGACCGGTACGTTGAAAGGTAAATCCCTAGTAGCCCGATTGAAATGTCCCATACGTTCTTTTCCCGTCACACCGGCACGATTTGGAATAACCTCGCCCATGGTCGGTAAACCATCGACCAGCAAATAGATATTGTCAGGCTTGGGGTCGAGAGGCCTCATAGCAGCAAAAGCAGCATGTAGGCTCGTGGGTCCATCTGGTGCTGTAACTCGTAACGACTCTACGGCTTCTTCCAAAAGATGGCCATCAGTAACAGTTTGCCACTGACCGTTACTACCCTCGATCAGGCTCCAAGCTGTGTCGTTGAATGCAAAGATTTGAATCTGAGTGCCTGGCTGTATTTGGGTCGTCAGCCAATCCACCGTATCTACAGTTTGACGCCATTTGGGGGCCTGCAGCTTTTGTTCCATAGGCATGTTGCGACGCCTAATCACATTCACGATGGTCCGGTCCAACATGCTTGAGGATGTATCCACCAGTATCACCACCCGCTCCCCACCCATCCTTAGGCCAGTCAGGTATTGTCGGTTCCCGTCTCCGGTGAAAGCCCTAATGCGATTACCAGCGTCCTCTGGCGTGATGCTAGCCGCAGACAGTCGTTCGCTCTCTTCCTCTAAAGCTTCCAACTCCGAACGAAGTTGCTCTATCGCTTCTTCCTGTGCTGCCGTGTCCGCGGTCGCTGTGCTAAATTCTTCTTCCGTATCTTGAATCTCTGTAACTATTTCATCTTTAAGTCCCCGTAATACGGCCCATTCCTCAATCAACCTTGCCAAGTCATCTGTTAACTGCACAAGATTCTTTCGTCCCGTTAGTACCTTGAGCTCCATTCGATCCACTTCACTCGCTAAATCCTCAAGAACCGCTTCCCGTCTCAGATCAATGTTGGCATTAATAATCATGAAAAAAAGTATTACCGCGCCAAACCCACACGTCATAGCATCAAGGAAAGATAGCGAAAAGACATTTATCGACTTACGAGCCATCGCGATCCTCTAAAGCTATGATTTGTAGCTCTTCCCCTGGCGAACCAATCCGAATAATGTCCGCGGGATGCAGGTCAACCTCACCGGAGACCCGCTTCTCATTCACGAAGGTACCGAAGCGACTAAGATCCATCAGTTTTATCTCTCCGTCCCTGCGAACAACCTCGCAGTGAGCTCGAGAAACAGCGGTTTGGCTCTCATCGAGAACAATTGTATGACGCCCATCAAGAACCTCTCGACCAATAAAAAGAGAAGACCCATCAATTGCATAAGCAACGCCACGATAGACTACATGAGTTGGCTCTGGAGCTAATGCCTCGGGATCACCCGTTACGCTCAATATCTGTTCTGGTTCTATGGGATCTAGTTGAATCGCTTCTCCCCTCCAGGGTAACCGTCTGAGAAGCTTAATCTGCCCACTTGATAACCTAATGTTTTCAAGGCTGCTGAGCGCACCCAGGGCTGCGGCGCCCGGAGCCATAGGGATGACGTTTGCATCATCCAGACGCATCACTTCATTCACAATACCTGGAAGGCGAAGAAGGCGATGAGATAGTTCCACTACCAGACTCGCTCCCGCAGTCCGACATTGAGAAATGAGTTGCACTAGAGCGCGATAAAATCCGTCAGCAACGCCCAACAACTGGTCTCGCTGAATCTCCACATGGTGCTCTTCTCCACCATAAGGGAGCATAAGCTCAATATGATCCTCATCCTGGAGAGTTGTAAGCCACTCAGGCAACCGATCGTAAACCAGTTGTTCGGAGTCAGCTCTATGAAATGGGTCAAAGCGCGTTTGAAGGACAAATATCTCAGCTACTCGCTTCGCCCACAGATCGGTAAGCGAAGCGAAACCTACACCACTCAGTGCCTGCTCGGGCTCTGCTGCAACATCATCGCCCTGCTCGAGCTGAGTTGCTGACACCCTATGTAATCCAGTGTCAACATAGATCAATTGGTGGCCCGGATACGGCTGTGTACTCGCAGCGATCCCTGCATCAATCATGGCCCGAACTGGCATCTTGCACTCTTGAGCAAGACCTAAAAGTAGTCCGAGTTGCTCACGCGTATAATGTCCAGGCACCACTAGGATTACATCCTTTTTGGAACCTCCAAAACGCTTCCAAAGAAGATCCAACTGCGTAAAAGCAAGCTCGGCCGAGCTTTCTACAGTATCAATGCCCGCACTTCCAGGTTCGAGACTCAAATCGTTCCAGTAACGATTGCTGGTTTGTCGCGGGTTCAATCGAGCCTGAGCATACGCTTCCACTCCAGTAACTATTGAATCATCTTTCAATACCAACGCAGCATATCCGGGCTCTTGCGCAAGGATCCCCGTATGGTCAGCGACCACCAGTTCAGCATCGTTAATATCGATGGCTAGCGTGCTTACGTTGCTCAACTATGCTCCTCCACGAGCCTGCATGTGTCGTATGAGGTTATGATCGATATAGGTCTGGGTTTCGAAAACCTGCCGCTCCTGCAAGAGCTGAAGCTGGTGTACCAGAAACATCACCACAATTGAGATCAGTAATGCGATAAACGTACTGTTGAAGGCCGTACCAAGACTTTGCGTAACGCCTGCTATATCACCATCCACTGCACGATGCGCTTGGCCCAAAGCTTCACCGATACCCCGGACGGTACCAATAAACCCAACTGACGGGATTGCCCACGCAATATAACGAATCATGGACAGCTCGGATTCAAGCCTCTCACTTTCGGACTCACACAGGGTATTTGCGACGGAGGACACGTCCTGAACATTTCGTGTAGACCCGAAACGCTCTAGCGCAGACAAGAGAGCCCGCGGTAACAGCATACCGCGCACGGTGCCCGGCAACGATTGAATCGTACGTGCGTACTCTCGGGTATCTTCCGGAAGAATTCGAACACCTTCCCCGACCGGTAAGAGCTCCTCTTGTAGTAATTTACGCTCTCCGGCCGCTTTGATCGCCTTGTAACCCATGATAGAAAATGCCCATAGCATTAAAACGAAACAAGCTTCCTGCTCGAAATCTCGAATTAGAACGTATAAGGAACGCTCAGGTGTGTAATTTGCATCTTCCTGAATTCGTAGTGCCTGTTCATCTATGATAGAGGTTGCCTGCGGACGAACGACCGTCACGTAAACAGCATGCACCAAAATCACAGCGATAATTAGAGCGAATACCTGATAGAGAAATTCGTTGGGCAAATTACGTTTCATTAATCTATGCTCTTCTAAAAAAACTCTGTTATCTGTTAAGGACCCAGTTAAATATTCACCGGAAATACAATTTCTTCATCTGCAGCTATTTCTTCACTAGGAATAAAAATCTCACTCAAAGATCTCGTATCCGGCGGCTGGGGTGCAGACTCAGTCGATGCCGGTGGAGCAGTTTCCTCAGGCTCCGTATCCTGACTTACTACAGAAAATGGCATTGTCGCCAATAACATCATGGTAAAACCTGTACGTGCTATAGCCACAGCTTACACTCCCAAACCACCTAGTTTATTAGACAAGATTGCGCACCAATCATTCCAAATTTCGAGCAATACGAAACCCAGTCTTTTCATCGCCTACTACACTGTAGTTTCGGGAAGCTGAGCGCAAGTCCGTTATCGTTGCACTTCGCCAATTAGCACCCCTTATCACATGGAAACGCCCAGTTTCCGGACCGAGCGGATCTTCTAGAACAGTCTCGGTCTGAGTTTGACCTACCTGATAATAATCCTGCACCCACTCCGACACATTCCCACCGAGATCAAAAATCCCCACAGCGTTAGCATCAAAGCTCCCCGATGGCGCCGTAGTGCTAAAACCATCGTTATAGGTCACGAGCGTTGTCGACAACAATTGTGCAGCGGATACATCAGCATAATTGCCAGACCTATCTGGAGGCGGCAACGCAGCTCCCCAAGGATACGTCAGAGGGTCCTCCCGTGCAGCGAAGCGTGCTGCCCACGCCCATTCAGCTTCTGTTGGCAATCGATAACCGTTACGCAACGGCCTAACCGCAGTCCACCTCCCGTCACCTACTTCCTCGTAAACCGGTTGGAACCCGTCCTGGATGCTCAACCAATTCATAAATTGAGCAACTTCCTCCCAAGTAATTCTCACCACCGGTTGATCATCCTCATTAAGGGAAACCCATGTGTGGACCCCTGAGTTATGATCAGCTTTGAATGCCCTAAATTCAGCATTACTAACCTCTTTGACCCCGAGATAAAACGCATTGTTAAGTCTCACTGCACGCAGTGCCTCATTTGAACGGCGACCTTGTTCACGACGAGAAGAACCCATTGTGAACTCACCAGGAAGCACCAGCCTCAGTTCCTGTTCCAAGCTTGTCTGCACAACTCTGAGATACCCAGATCCGGTTGTTGTATCCAACTCCTCCAGCATTGTCTCCCACTTCTGAGGAAACCCTGGCCTAGGGGTGATCGTTGTCGACTGCAGCTTAAACCCGGTTAATCGTAGTTCGAGTTCATGGCTTACAGCATTTAGTGTTAGTTGAGCTGGGGTCACACCCCGAAGCTCACCGTCCACGAAAATTTGTGCGGCTGGAGGTGTACTCAATATCTCAACGATTCCAAGTTGAGCAACCATTGGAATCACAACCCTCTGCCCACTATCTGCCAATACCGAAAACTCTCTTGTCACAGACTCATAACCCGGCTTTGTTAATGCAATAGTATGAGGTTGTTCAGGAGTAAGTCGCAGGGTCAACGGTGTTTGCCCTTGAAATGAACCGTCCACGCTAACTGCCGCACCGGTAGGGTTGCTAATAAGCTCTACTCGTCCATCTGCTTGAGTTAGGCTAACCTCAGGTAAGGTCAACGCCTGATCTGCCAGCACAGTAATATTATCTTGCCAAGCGTTATAGCCTCTGAGCCGCACTTCAACTTGGCGTTCACCCGCACCTAACTCCAAAATCGCAGGAGTCGACCCAAGTAGCATTCCATCGACTAGAATCTCAGCGCCTGTCGGGCGGCTGCTCAAACTGACGGGCGCCCAGTTAGGGGTCAAAGCACCCGAAAAGGTTTGACGTTGATGCTCTCCAATCACCTCAAACTCAAGAACCTCTGAAAGATAACGCTCAGCAAAATACTCAATGCTATGCCGACCGGGAACAATCTCAATGTCACTCAAGGGCGCCGTCCCGAGGAAAATACCATCCACATGCACGTTGGCACCAACATCTGGCTCTGTCACAAAAGTAATGAGTCCAGGTAATTTCGTGAATTCCAAACGCACGGACTGATCAGGTGATTGGCCCACTTCGACCACCTCATCCAGGGGATAGTAGCCCTCTAACCGTGCAGAGATATGATGCGATCCTGATCGCAGTAAAAACCGATCCCCCATTTGCACCTTAAAGAGTGTGCCCGGTATCTCCAATTCCTCTGGTGCCGGCTCAATAATGAGTTCGACTGATTTTGCCGTAAACGCAAACCAACCAAACACCGCTAGTAGCGCAAAAGCGCTGCCAACCATCATTGCCGACCGGTTAGGTCGTACCCTTAAACCACTGGTCTTTGCGTCCGCCTGAGAACGAAAAGTGATTGGAGCGATCTCAACTTCGTCAACCGCACCTATCTCTCGTGCGAGTTCTTCTAGATCTGGTGGGGCCGTATCACCTCCAGTTATCTGGCCTTCGATGTACAAGCTGAGCCGGCCAGCGCCAAGATCGCACCGGACCCGAGCAGTATCTAACGAAGCGGTTTCACCATCCTTTAGCCAACGGGATCCTACAATCGACTCTCCTTCGAGCCGCAATCCTCGGGTCTCTTTACCCGGTTGAATAAAGAATTCTCCATCAAGCGCACCGATCTGAAACGAGCCAGACACACCATGGAGTCGCACATCACACTCTGCGCCTCCACCAATTAGCACTGGCAAGTCACCGGCCGTAAAGTGGCGTTCCTGCCCGCCGGCAGAAGTCATTAGCACCCAGTTCTCAGACTCCATCATCAGATTGACTCTACACATTCCACCATAATCGGGGAGAGCTCCCGTCCAGGTATCACATTAAATGTTTGCCGGACGTCAACGAAGCCATCCCTACTACCCACGACCGTGTAGCTGCCAGGCCGTAGCTCCAGGTTTCTGACACGAAATTTTCCTAGTTGGCCCACCCTGTACACCGTAACCTCAGTCTGTTCATCAGAGTGAATCTCAACACGAATAGGCGTCGAAGCTAAACGAACCAATCGACTAAGTTCAGTGATTTGCTCTTCCAGCCGAGGTCCAGCCTCGGAGATGCCATGTGCCTCGGTCAACAGGTTCTCCGTATCACGCAATACTCGGTCATTAAACAGTAAGTCAGGGTTCTCGATAATATTTATCAGTTTGAGATCCAGGTCTACTCTGCTTTGCGCCCTCTGAAGCCCCTGCTGTGCAAACGCCAGGCTGGAATCCGTCTCTAGCGCATCCCGATATTGCCCGATAGCCAGCTCCCAAAGCTCCCTCAGTTCAAAAGCTAGTGCACGTGCTTCCACGAGCGCGATCTGATCGAGTTTTTGCCCTTGTTCTGCTTGAGTCTGACCATCCAAAGCATTGCGAGAATCCGGGCGAAGAACTAACGCCTGGGTAAAGAACTCATAGGCATCATCGTAATCCTCTTGCGCCAGATTACTTAGCCCCTGAGACATAAGCGTATCGAATCGCCTGTTCTGAATCACGGTGTTGACCGCCACTAACGCAGATTGTGCCGGTACCCAAAGACTGTCTATTACCAGTGCCTCACGATAACCCTCGGCTGCCTCTTCAAGGTTCCCGGCACGCTCAAACTCCTCAGCAACCCGCATCAACTCCAACACTTCGGGTAATTGCTGCGCTCTGAGCAAACCGGTTTGTGCGAGAGAATTTTCCGCTTCGATTCTAAGAACCAATTCAAACTGCTCCAACGCTACCGCCGAATTGCCAGCCTCAAGAGCTTCGCCGCCCGCGCTAAGCGCCGCAGTAATAAGCTCTATCGAACGCTCAAGCAATTCCTCTCCCAATTCCAAAGCCTGAGAATAAGCAGGAACCGCATCATAAAAGGCATCTATGAGGTAAGCGTCATCGCCCTCCCTCGAAAGAGCCTGATAAAGCCCAAAATCCTCTCCCCCCCACTCAGAAACAGACTGTCCATCTAGCTCACCCTGCTGACTCAGTAAAAGCGCTAACAAACTTTCAGCCTGATCCCTCAGATCTTCCAATTCCTCAGGTGTAAAAAAAGGACCTTCAGACACCGCAGGAGTGTCAAGTTGCGTCCCCTCCACAACAGGTACTTGTTCCCCTTGCTCCTCAACCCAGTTTGGTAAAACAAAGAACACCACCCCTGCTATCGCAATCAGAACGCCCAGTAGAACTCCGGGGAGTGAAATCATGCCCGTCCGTTTAGGGTCATCCCTAAAATTGTTTGACCGGGCGCCCTTGAGTCCTGGTCTGACCGGAACAATGGCTTCTTCATGCCCGGGATTTTGAGGCTGTTGATCTGTCATGGTCTTTGCATCATAGACAATTCAATTGACGCCAATTCTAAGGCATCGGCAAAGGGACTGATGTCCTCATACGGCCCCTTTGTAGCAGGACTTAACACTTTAAATACAAGCTCGGCCAGAGACTTTAAGCCCTCAATCCCACCAGATTCGAGTATTTTCAAGGGTCTGCAGAATTTTTCGAGCATTTCCAAAGACGGGTTCCTGCCAAAAGGTAGAGTACCGGTCCAAAGCTCGTAGATCAGAGCAGCAAAAGAGTACACATCATCACCCACAGTTGCCGGACCACCTTGCCTCTGGTTTGCGCTTTGGTAGTCAGCCGTGCCACCGCCTTGGTGTGCACGCGTACCAACTGACACAGCGAGACTGAAATCGATTAAACACGGCTCATCCCCGGGGCGCAGTAAAACGTTCCGCACCTTTATATCACGATGGAGAATTCCCAAAGCATGCATATACCCCAGCGCGCTCGCGAGTTGGGCGGCCACTGGCACCCACTGCCGAGGCTTACCACCTGCTAGAGATACCAAGTCTCCCCCCCCTACGTACTCCATTACGAGACCGATCTCTCCACCCATCTCTATGAGCCCCAACACAGAAACAATATTTCTGTGTGAAAGGTCATTAAGAAATCTGTACTCCCGAAGAATAAGCTCGCGAGTCGCTACACGATTCATTACATCTGGATTAGATGCCTTGACTGCAATCGGAGTTCCCGTAGATCTTGTCGCCGCCCATACCTGGGACATACCACCCTGACCCAGGCATGCACCCAGACAAAGCTCCTCTTCGAAGGGCTCGGGGGTTATATGGAAAAGTGGGTTATTCACGGAACCGAAAAGGGAGCGCCTTGATAAGAGCGCCAACCGTGCGGACCACTCAAACGCCGGTGGTTACCTCGCCGTCACTATCGGCGCTCTCTTTCGCCTTACTACTTTCCTCAAGCAACTCGGTCTCCTCCTCCGACGGAACCTCAGATAATGCCTCCGTGTAGATATCCACCTCGGGGACTAGCCCCGTCTCTGATTGATATAGCTGTAACAGAAGCTCGCGCCACTCTTCATATTGAGCATCAGCAGTTCCAGTAAGCCGGTGCTGAACCCCCTCAATATCAACAACCATGGGTCTGACCTCCTCATCAAAGCTAGAGGAAAGTTCCTCAAGGCTTGCTGTATGCAACCGCCTCTCCTGCCGACGAAGAGCTCCAGTTCTTATCATATCCATGCTCATATACATGATGGAATCGCGGAGAACTCGCTGGGAGTAACTATTATTACCACCGCTACTCCCATAAAGAACGGATGCTACAACTCCCGCGATGCCCAAACCCGTCCGCCAGTTAGCCGAACGTTGTAACTCTCGAATAGCAAGTGCCTCTTCACGAGCGAACTCGCGCCAACCGTCGTATGAATCTTGCGAATTTTGGTAGAAGTCCACGTAGTGCTCGTTCAGCGTTTCGATGAACAGATGCTCACGTTCGCGCACACGCAAAGTACGCTCAAATTGAGGGTCATCCTCAGCTGGTAAGCGTCTCAGCTCATATGCACCATTGCGTCTCTGCTCCACATAATCACCGAACGCTTCGGGACTAAGTTCCCCTGCAAAACGAATCTGAGACACCGAGCGGATGTTTCGCGCCTCGGTTGACGATAAGTCGCCCCTAACTGCAGCAAGATCGTTGGCAATATTATTAAAGACGTCCTGATATGGATCAAGATCGGGATACCGCTGTCGATTGTATGACCCGGCAGCGGTTTCCATACCATACTCGTCATCTAACCATATCCTGCCGGTCGCATCAGTGGCTATCACATCCAGTCGTACCCGATCGCCATCTGATTGGCGAATCTCCGCGGTAATATTGATGTCGGCGGCAGTCGACTCTTCTGGGGTTACCCATACACCTCCCCAGTGACCACTCTTTTGAAGAGTGTCCCTAAGGTGGACTGCCATGTAACGTGCCTCTGTACGACGAATCTGAACGAAGGTTCCATCATTAATGAGCTCCTCAAGTAGCTCATGATCAATCTCACCTTCGGGAACCCCCGAATCAAACACGACTATGCTAACGTCTAGCAGCTCTTCTTCAGGCACGGTCGCTGTCTCAGGCACAAGCTCAACGGAGTGAGCAACAATAACTTCATTGCTGCTGCACCCGGAAACTACACCTGCGATCAAGATCAGTATGCCAATTCGCCGCATAACTCTCTCCGTCTACTGACGTCCCAATATTCTTTTGTACTCGTTGTACTCTTCCCAGAGGGCAGCACGTAAAAACGGGTCCTCCTCGTCGGTTGCCGCCTCACAAAGCTGTCGAGCAACCGTATTTTCGTCTTCACAACCCTCAACCTGGGGAGTAGTACGCTCCCGTGGTGCGGACTGTTCGAAAACAGATCCGCTACCAGATGTGGAGTCGCCACCACTGCTATTAACATTGCCGCCACCACTTGTACCCGATGGCTGTCCGTCACCTTCTCCCGCTATAGTACTACCAGAACCGGAACCAGTCGTCATACCTCCACCCGCGCTGGAACCAGCGCCGACAGCACCAGCCTCGCGAAAGATCTCATCTGCTGCCGAACCAATCCCCTGTTGCGCCATCTGCTCGCGCTCGGCGCCCATAATCTCGTCAAAATCTTCCAACGATCGATTAAAGCCTCCCTCTGCCTCGGATGCTGCTGGGCTGCCGTTACCGAATCCACTGTCGCCACCAGGCCACCCACCGTCAACTTGCTCACCCCCAGCCCCTTGGCCTGACTGATCAACACCCGCCTGGCGAGTATCACCATTCCCACCGTCAGAGCCTTCTGTCTGATTGTCTCCACCGGTATCTTGACCAGCCTGCTCCTGTCCACCTTGACCTGGAAGTGCACCGCCAGGGAAATTACCCTGCTGACCCTGCTGACCCTGCTGCCCGGCCTGCTGTTGACCTTGCTGACCCTGCTGACCCTGTTGACCTTGCTGGCCCTGCTGCCCGGCCTGCTGTTGACCCTGTTGACCTTGCTGGCCCTGCTGCCCGGCCTGCTGTTGGCCCTGCTGGCTTTGTTGGCTCTGCTGGCTCTGAGACTGGCTCTGAGACTGGCTCTGAGACTGGCTCTGAGACTGGCTCTGGGACTGGCTCTGGGACTGGCTCTGGGACCGGCTCTGCTGCTGCGGTGGTGTCACACAACCCACAAGCATGGCTGATATAAACAAAGCCAAAAACCGGCATCGGGCACTCTTTAAGAGCATTAGTCACCTCACTTTTCAGAGCAGGGTCCTATATTAACTTTAGTTCACCTGCGAGAGCGGAAGTTCACTTTAAAAACGTCTTCCGCCTCCAACTTCCAACATACTCCACTAACGCGTGGGCAATTTAAGGGTTGACGCGGCTCTCCTGCTGGTCAAAGCTGGTAAGAGACGTGCCCAACCCATTGAAAGGACAGCCATGAGAACAATACCACCGATCGCCGGCCTGCTTCTATCTGTTTTGCTAGCCCCCGCACAAACGCAAGAACTTACATCGGCCCCGGATGGAGCAGAGGCCTACATTCAGTCTCCCGCAGATGGGACAGAAGTCTCTTCACCTGTCACCGTGCGATTCGGACTGAGGGGAATCGGGGTTGCTCCAGCCGGAGTACAACTTCCCAACACCGGACACCACCACCTACTGATTGACGTCGGAGAAGCTGATATGCCTCCACCCAATCTACCGTTACCTGCTACTAACCAGGTCGTTCACTTCGGACTAGGGCAGACGGAAACGGAACTAAACCTTGAACCCGGCCAACACACGTTGCAGCTCGTACTTGGGGATTATTTACACACCCCACACTCACCACCAGTGCTTTCGGAAGTGATCACAATCACGGTTACTGAATAGGAATAGCTCAAGTAGTCGGGCGCCTCAGTTACGCGCCTCCTAAGCGTGCCCCCGAGGAGGAAAAACGGAGAAGTTATCGCATCCGTGTACAATGGCGCTGCACTTTGCATCCGAAAAGAGTGCACAAACACATCCCTATAATCTAAAAATACTATGAACATTCGTGACGGATTCATCGATTCCGTGGGCAACACACCACTGATTAAGCTTCAGAAAGCATCTGAACAGACAGGCTGTACAATTCTGGGAAAGGCCGAATTTCTGAATCCAGGAGGATCGGTTAAAGATAGAGCTGCGAAATATATGGTGCTGGACGCCGAGCAACGTGGCGCCCTGGAGCCAGGAGGCTTAATTGTAGAAGGTACTGCCGGCAACACAGGCATCGGTCTAGCTCTAGTCGGAAACTCACGCGGATACCGAACTTTAATCCTGATGCCGGATTCACAGACCCAAGAGAAAAAAGACGCGCTGCGGCTTTGTGGTGCTGAGCTTCGAGAGGTTCCTGCCGTACCCTACCGTGATCCAAACAACTATGTTCACGTTGCAGAACGTACAGCTGCCGAGCTTGCAAAAATAGAACCCCATGGGGTTCTCTACGCCAATCAGTGGGATAACACAGCAAACCGAGAGGGCCACTTTGCAAGTACGGGCCCCGAAATATGGGAACAAACAGATGGAAAGGTCGATGCCTTCATCTGTGCTGTGGGAACTGGAGGAACACTGGCAGGCGTCAGCGAATATTTAAAAAAACAGAATCCGGGCATTGTGACAGCCGTTGCTGACCCAATGGGCGCCGCAATATTCAGTTGGATAAAAACTGGTGAACTTTCATCGCAGGGTAGCTCAATCACAGAAGGCATAGGCCAAGGAAGGGTCACGGGAAATCTTCAAGACGCAAAAATTGACGATGCATTCTGTATCCCTGATGAAGAGATGTTACCAATCTGCTTTGATCTTCTGTTGGAAGAGGGGCTTTTGATGGGGGGTTCGAGCGGCATTAACGTTGCTGGCGCAATTCGTATGGCAAATGAACTCGGACCAGGAAAAACCATCGTGACCATACTCTGTGATTCTGGATCGCGGTATCAGTCGAAGCTCTTCAACCCGGAATTCCTGGCCTCCAAGGGCTTACCGCTTCCTCCCTGGTTATCGTCCCCGCCATAAGAACAGCGCTAAAAATACCAAGCAAGCTGAATAAAAATCCCTGGCCCGGTAGAAAGTTGCGATCCAGGCACTCCTAGATCGATGCCTCCATACTCAGTGCCAGACCTGCCAACCGGTATGTTAAGTGCGCCCAAAAGTAGCATGCTCTCGTTCAGATCTGTTTGGGTCGTAATCTGCACGAGCGCACTGTCATCTTCGATATTCAAAAATAGATTCGGCGTGAGAAGGAATAAAGGAGTAATCTCGATCAGCGCGCTCAGCCCAATGTAGTGTCGCCCAAGATTAAAAATCTCGCCCCGTGAAAGACGCGCTAACAAGTTCGGGTTCGAGGTAAGATCGATGGTGCTGTAGTTAGTACCCCTTTGACCAAATCCATTCAAGTAGTACTCAATGACCGCGCTAACATTCTTTCCGATCCATGAAAACGAATGACTAAGACTAGTAACCGCCGATACAATGCTGCCTTCATTGTCCGTGAACGTCACCATGAGATCGCCCCGCCAGAGTGCGCCGCCGATTCCGTAATTACCTCCAAGGCCTACGAGGTTTTCACCAAAATGGCGTGCTAGAACAAAATCGTATTCTCCAGCCCCGAAAACCCCATGATATTTTGCGGCGAAAGAACTTTGATTAGTTTCTACGTTTCTTGTTAGAGAATCCCGATGAAAAACAACCACAGCCTGGAGATCATCGCCACTATCACGCAGATACTGTCCATAGAGCATGTCATCGCCTGACTTATACTCCTTATCTATCGCTGTCGGATCGAATGGATTGAAAATATCCATTACCGTGTTGAAGATAAGTCCATTGCCCCACGTCACCGCCTGGCGGCCAAAACGCAGTACACCATTATCCCCTGTGTAACCTGCAGAAAATCTATCCAGCCTGCCTAGAGTCGCCTGTTTATCATCATCCGTAATGATTTTGGTAAGGTCGAATAAACGCTGATCATCACTCGGCAAACGAGGGAACAAAATCTGAAGTTCATCATCAAAATCGCGAGTAAGCTCAATGATGTCTCCATAAAATGCGCCGAACTGCGTATCCACTTGCAGATCCCATCTATCTCCACCCAAATTAGCATTCAATCGCGCATCAAAGCCGAGATCTTCACCACTAGAACCTATACGACTGCGAAAAAAACCGTCATCAGGAAACGTGGTGGAAGTCATGCGGTACTTCGTATGTCCGCTGATATCGAAGTTAGATGTCTGAGCCGCACACACTCCATAGCTCAATACGGTTAGAACGCATATTGAACACAAGCGCCTCACGATGCGGTTACACCGCTTCCTGATCAATATCCTCGACGAGCTTTCCATCTAACATCCGAATGAGGCGCCTAGCGTAACCCATCACCATTTGATCGTGGGTTGCTATAACAAACGTTGTACCACGATGCTGATTCAACTCTACGAACAACTCCATAAGATGCCTGGCTGTGTTTGAATCCAGATTCGCAGTGGGTTCGTCGGCAAGCACAATAGCGGGATTCGATGCTATAGCACGCGCAACTGCAACGCGTTGTTGCTGACCACCCGACATTTTTGCTGGTCGCCTATCCTCCAGTCCTTCAAGCCCGACTTCGCTGAGAATCTCCAGGGAGCGTTTTTTTCGATCGACAACGGATACGCCCTGAACTTGCATGACGAACTCAACATTCTCTCGGGCAGTAAGCACAGGAATAAGATTGTAGGCCTGAAAAACAAAACCGATCCGATGTAACCGCATACGCGCCAACGGAGCCTTAGACAAGTTATCGATTCTTTTACCAGCGATCCAAATCTCACCGCTGTCTGGTCGATCCAAACCACCCATCACATTTAACAGCGTTGTCTTGCCTCCACCAGATGGTGAACGCAAACAAACAAAACCACCTTCCTCTACTTCAATGCTTACGCCATTGAGACCGATGACATCTTCATCGCCCTGCTTATAAATCTTGCGCACATCAATACAACGGACTGCATGCATAGCTCAAACCTTTGTAATTGCATCCACTGGGTGATAGCGAGACGCTCGCACGGCTGGTAATAGACTGGCGAGAAAACCGAGCACGAGGACGACTACAGTTGCCATTACCACGTCGCTGGTTTGCAAAGAGGGCGTTAGAACACTACCAGCTCCCATCATTTCCAACCCCTCACTCACTGCCGAAAGATCAATTCCCTCCCTTAGTTGTTGAATGGTTGCCCACGCAAAAACATTGCCAATCAGCAGCCCCATGCCGAGCAGCATCAATGACTCTGCAATGATCTGTCCCAAGATGACGGCGGGTTTCATACCGAGGGCCATCATCAATCCAATCTCTCGAACCCGCTCGAACACTGACATCACTAATGTATTGACAAGTCCAAAGGATAGTGCCAAAAAGATGACCACTATCCAGATCAAAACGAATCCGTCCATCATGCCGAGCATACTGCTGAGGTACCGATTCAACTCATACCAAGGTAAAACCTCTAATCGATTGCCCACAGCAGTATTAATCCGATGATGCAGCGCCTCTGTATCACGATAATCAGCCCCCAGCACAGCAATCTCTGAAACCTGACCACCTATACCTAACAACATCTGCAATGTGCTACGCCCTGCGAACGCATAAATTTCTTCGGTTGAAGCAACCTGAGCCTCATAAACCCCGATGACCCTAAACCCCCTATCCACTATTTCATTACTTGGGTCCTGAGTCAGGACGACAACACGCTTGCCGACTTCTGTCTCAAGACGCTCGGCCAACCGCCTACCGAGAATCAGCCCGGTATCTTCAGTACCCGACAGAAATTGTCCCTCAGTCATATCATCCGCGACGGATGAGACAGACACCTCAGCAACTGGATCGATACCAACAAGTGTGATGCCCCGGGAATTCCTCTCACTCATAACCACAGCTGGGACACGTACCCGGCTGCTCCATGCGACTACATCTTCCTGCTCTAATACAGCAATGAGATTCTCGTTGGGACTCGGAAAAAGGTTATTGACCGTGGGGTCATCGCGAAAATTGGGATTGTGGATCTGAATATGGCCTGGCAGAGATCGAATGCTATCGACGAGCATGCCGTCTACCATGCCGCGCATCATCGCGCTCATGAAGATCATAGCCCATACACCAACCACCACCGCCATCAGCATAATTACAGTACGGCGATAATTACGCCACAGATTACGCCACGCGAGATTCAACACAATTGAAGCTGTGCCCATCAAGCCGCCTTCATTGCCTGTACTGGTTGCAAAAAGTGCAAGCGGGCGGCTGGATACACCGCAGCTATGAGGCTCGCAAGAAACACAACGCACGGCCCAACAAGGAGCGAGATTGAATTCAGATTAGGATAAATCCGATCCGGCAGATTGAACTGAGCAGCTAACTCTAACCCAGGATAAGCAAAACCGTTCACGGTGAACCAGTAGACTACGAGACCACCTAAGGATACCCCGAGACCCAATCCCAGCAACCCAATCATTGTCGTCTCTAACATTATCAGCCAGCCCAATCGCCCCGACGTCAACCCTAGAGACATAGTGATACCAAACTCTCGGGTCCGCTCCAGTACGGACATCAGTTGCGTGTTCAGCACGCTGAATGCCACAAGAATGACCAGAACTCCGTACATAAACCACGCACCCACAAGGTCCGCCTGAATCGCCTGTCGAAGACCCGGTTGGAGATCATTCCAGTCATGAACAACCAAACCTTCCATGTCTGGTAACAGAGCTTGCACCTGCTGCTGAAGTGTGGACACAGAAAATAAGTCTTGTGCATTGATCACAACGGTATGGCCGGCGCCCTCCATTACAAACGTGTCCTGGAAAAACCCTAGTGGCATCTCTGCAAACGAGCGGTCTAACTCCACGACTCCGCTCTCAAAAATACCTACGACACGTACTACCGTCGCAGCAAATGAACCGTCGCGAGCACTGCCTAATATAGTGAGTTCGTCCCCGAGCTGTACCCTCAGGTTCCGTGCTAACACAGCACCAATCACGATCTCCGGAGCATTAATATCATCAAGAAAACGCCCCTCTCTAATCAGCCCCGGTAGCGTAGAAATACGAGGCTCAAACTCAGGCTCA
Organism: Pseudomonadota bacterium; assembly: GCA_036231525.1. Lineage (GTDB taxonomy): Bacteria > Pseudomonadota > Gammaproteobacteria > Steroidobacterales > Rariloculaceae > UBA6522. The sequence goes on from JAZAGZ010000071.1 coordinate 53,015, forward strand.
ACACCAATGATCTGAACTCCGTATGTCCGATCCTCACTTGATGTCAGCGCGAAGGCTGCTCCCCTTGCTGCAATAGTCTCTAAACTTAGTCTCTCACGTATATCAGCAGCTAAACCGCGGACCGCAGGCACAGACTGATGAATACGCTGATCGTCCTTATAACCCTCGTATTGAACCTGTAGATGTCCAGTTAAAGGTGCCAAAGTATTGTCGATCATCATCAGGTATGTACCGAGTTGGACCGAGATTAAAAAAATCAGAAGAATATTCGAAAACACCAATGCACCAACCGTCAACCAGGTACGCCGGGGTTGACGCCAGATATTCCGCCATGCGAGACGAAACGTGATACTCATTCTCTGGGGTTGCGAAGATTAGATAGTGTGAAAAGACCGTCACTTAACTCGATACCAAATTCCATTTCCTCAACGTAGATCTCGGTCCATTCATCTTCCATTTCCACCCTGGCCATCCGCTGCCGGGTTGCGACCATGCGTCCGCCCCGCTCACCTATTTCAAGAGACTCTAATGACTTGACCAACACATCATCTTGATCGTAGAACGAATGCTCAAGCAGAATGTAATCGTCACGGATTCGTAAAATTTCTCGGCCCCAAACTACAGCGGCATCCTCGTTGGGAATCGACTCGATCACATAAATCTCATGGCCGTCCTGATCATCGATCTCCACTAAAGTGTGCTCATACTCATTGAGAATTTCATTTCCCCTGGTGATATCGTTATTCGAAAAGTCAGAGCCCATCCAACTCTGATTGATCATGGAGGAAGGCATCTTAATGACTCGATTTACCCTCGGCGAAAAAGTCCACATATTGTTGTCAATAGTCAGTGTGGCGTTATCGGCATCCCTGGGAGGCTCCGTCACTCGTACCAATGAGTCCTTATCCCCCCGAGTCCAACTTCGCATCGACATTGAGCGTTCCCAGTCCGGGCGGTGAATCGTCATGGTAAACGCTCCGCGTGATGACGTGCCCCGCCATTGCTCAATAGTCACTCTAACAATCTCTCTCGCCTCTTCTTGCGTGAACCCATCCAACGGAATCAAAGCCAACCCTGTGATGACAAATACAGAACAAAGACTTTGCCATGATCTTTTTCCGGCAAGTTCTAAAATACTGCCCCGCCAGGCAGTACGCCCGGTAGCGAGGATAAGCGCGCTGAAGAACAACACCAGACCAATAATCAGAATGGTCACCACCTTACTTCCTCTTCTTCGTAGCGTATCGTTCCAAGAAACGTCAGTGCGTCATTGACCAAATCATAAAGTTGATGCCCAAACGAAACGCATCAGCTGCAGGTTTCAATGGCGAGTAGGCCTGATCGTACCAATCCCAAAAGTTGGCTAAATCATTGTTGTGCCCGGCAGCAATCGCGACCTCACCATCATCATTCAGCATGCCATAGTAAGTAATATCACCTCCGGGCACATAGTGGGACATGCCATTGAGGTCATTCAGCTGAAAAAGGATCCGGAATAAGCGGTGATCTGGCTCTAACCGGATGAAGGGACGATCCGGGAAGGCTCGCTGCACCTGCGATCGCATGGTATCCAACTGCCAAGGCCCATCGAAGTCATCCATCAGCACAAAACCACCACGATCGATGAACTCTTTGAGATTTTCAACTTCCTTTTCCGTCAGCTCCATCTCACCGGGTTCGGACACATAAGCAAATGGGTAATCAAAAACTTCATCACTTCCAAGCTCAATGATCCGATAGGAGGGGACCTCAATATCGATCCGGGTGGACTGCAAAATAAATCCGTTGAAATTCTCATCTGAGGATGGGTAGTTATGAGACCAACCGAAGTGCCCAATGGCCCCGTTCGTCCCAAAGTGCCATCGGGCAACAATAACCTCTGTCGCAGGAGGATTATTCTGCTCAATCCGATAGCGCCTACCAAATTGAGCCTGAGCACTCATAGTTACCAACAAGGTAATGAGTAACAACGTAACCGTAATTGTTTTTAGGGGGACCATGAAATCTTTTCTGGAGATGACACAATGCCACCGGAAGGATAACACGATGGTCGCGTGGACCCGATGATTAGACTTCCGCCCCAATAGCAGCTACTTGTCGCCAAGTCATTAATTTGAAAGCAAGATTAAAGTATAGCCAGCACATTCAAACCAATGGACAATGCAGTCATGGAAAGCACCCAAACCATTCACTACACCATTGTGAAGTCCGATCTCGGCTGGTTGTTGGTTGCTTCGACGGAACATGGGGTCTGCAATGTTGCTCTGGGGGATAACCAAAAAATACTTCTTGAAACCCTCAAAAAGAGGTTTCCTGCCGCTAGAATTAACCAGAATGATGAAAGTCTTCGGGATTGGGCATCCGAAATCATCGCGTTTGTTCGAAACCCGAAGGATGGATTTAATCTGCCTCTTGATGTACGAGGCACACCATTTCAGCAGCGCGTTTGGAAAGCATTGAGAGAGATCCCTCCAGGCAAAAAAACCACTTACCAGAAAATAGCTCGAGTCATTGGCAAGCCTCTTGCGCATCGAGCCGTCGCTAATGCGTGCGGCGCTAATCCATTGGCTCTGCTAATACCGTGCCACAGAGTCCTGCGTAAGGATGGTCAATTAGGAGGCTACCGCTGGGGTACTGACCGTAAACGTCAGCTTCTCAGATGGGAAGAACCGAATTGTTGACGCAAGCAGACAAGTTCTAACTGAACACTTTAGAAAACGCCTGTTCCAGATCACCGATAAGATCATCAGGATGCTCAATCCCGACTGATAGTCGAACCGTCCTATCGCTGATACCCGCAAGAACAATTTCCTCGGCACTCAGATCCTGCGCAAAATAAAGTTTGGCAGGCGCCACTAGAGATTCCGTAGACCCAATACTGGCGGTCGTGGCAAACAACTCAAGCGCATCAATAAAGTGCCGCGTTTCCTGCTCATCTGCTTTGAGATCAAAACTTAAAACAGCGCCGCAACAGTCCATTTGATCAGTGGCCAGGCTATGACCCGGATCGTCAGCAAGTCCCGGGTAGTAAACACGCTCGACCTTAGAGTGCGTATGCAGAAATTGCGCGATGGTAAGTGCCGTTTCTGAGTGACGTTGATACCGCAAATAATAGGTTCTCAGGCCTCGCAGAATCAGATAGGCCGCCCCCGGATCCAGGGTTGCACCCATATTGACTGCCCAGGGTTTTAGTTGCTTGATCTGCTTCTCGTCGGCAATAACCACTCCACCCATGACATCCCCGTGACCACTCGCATATTTAGTCAAACTATGAAAGTAGAAATCAATTTTGAACTGCCCGTGATTATGCAGACCACCAAACGTATTATCCAAAACAGTTGTCACACTATGCTTACGTGCCAAATCAACGATTGCACCGATATCCGGAACCTGCATCATGGGATTTGTTGGTGCTTCGAAGATAAGTAATTTAGTGTCATCTGCTGCAAAAACCTCTGCGATACCATCCAGATCATGGATGCTTAGCATGGAAAAGTTGATTCCAAACTTAGGAAGCCGCTCCCTGATCATGGCTCGAATCGGTCGGTAACACTCAACGAAAAAGACAACACGATCACCTGCGCTGAGATTCCCCAACAACGAAAGCCAGGCGGCGGCCATTCCAGTAGACACGCATATCGCATCATCTCGCCCTTGCAACTCCGAGCTGAGAAGTTCTAATTGTCTCGTGGTCGGATTCGAATCACGGCTGTAATCGAAACCCTCCAGACGGGACTGTGGCGTTGTCGCCGAATCAATGTCCGGGAAAGTGAATTTTACCGAGCGATATACTGGGTCCACCAAAGGCTTATTACCCTTCGGCATCGTTACCTTGGGTTGATGCGTGACACGAGTTTCTTTCTTCATGCGTCGATGTCCTCGAGTACCTCGATGGTATCTCCAACACTCACAGTCCCCAGATGGCGGGGAATAAGATTCTGACCGAACATTACACCCCCTGAACCAGAACGAAACTCTTTAAGGGTCCTGATGGGCTCGCCATCAGAATCTTTTAGTCCTGTCTCAGGATCGATTGTAGTCACAATACAACGAGTACAGGACCACTCTACGTCAAATTCCACCTCTCCAACACGGATATGCCGCCAGTTATCTTCGGCAAAAGCGTCATCTGCATCCATCACTAAATTGGACCGAAATCGACCCATCTGCAAAGGGTTTTCTAGTCGGTCATTAAGCGCAGCAAGCGATGCTTCAGAGGTAAGAAGTACTGGCGCTCCGTCAGCAAGGCTTACCAAATCACCTGCCCTGCCGCGACCAGCCTTAATCGGTCGCAAGTGCTGCTCATTCATCTGCATTAACTGACACGGCAGTCCTAATGCCTCAGTAAACCATTTATTACAACCTTTCCCTACCACGGTAAGTTCAAGGTGATCATTCCAAATGCGAACTGTCCGCTCAGGTCCGTTACCCGGGACATCGGGAAGCTCAAGCGTCTCCTGTCCCTCGGTATCGATAGCCCAACCATTATTGATCTTTCGAACCAAAATTCGTGCCATCTTTGGATACTCGCGTTGGGTAAGAAACCGACCATGCCTATCCACCAACATGTAACGTCGATCCCACAAAAAACCTCGTGGTTCCAACCTGGCGCTCTCAACAGAGACTCCCGCACACGACTTAATCGGGTACAACCTGATCTGTGTTATGCGCGGCATTGCGCGATAACCTCAAACCGTAACGTGTTCTAACGCCTGAGTGAGGTCCGCAATGAGGTCTTCCACATCCTCTAGCCCCACGGACAAGCGAACCAGTCCGTCCGTAATTCCAACTCGCCTCCGTTCTTCCTCATCAACGTCCGCATGAGTCATGCTCGCTGGATGCGTGATTAGCGTCTCTACCGAACCCAAATTTTCCGCCAAAGCACAGAGCTGAACAGAATCCATTAAAAGTTTCCCACCATCAACGCCACCCTTCACCTCGAAGCAAAGCATTCCGCCAAATCCGTCGGACTGTTTCTTCGCCAATTCATGTTGCTCAAAAGACGGGAGACCCGGATAAGCGACAGTAACAACCTTGGGATGGTTTTCGAGAAACTCGGCTATTGCCTGTGCATTCGCGGATTGACGATCCATTCGAACTGACAGGGTTTTTACTCCTTGAAGCGTCAACCAAGCCACCCATGGGGACATGATGACTCCACTAGCATTCTGGATAAACCGGATGGACTCATCAAGCTCTTCACTTTTGGCGATAACTGCACCACCTACGGTCGCGTTGTGCCCGTCAAAGTACTTTGTCGTACTGTGGATGGCGATATCGGCACCAAGCTCCAGGGGACGTTGGTAATAGGGTGAGAGAAACGTGTTATCTACCGCATGAGGTATCCCACTAGCCTGTGCAATATCGGAAACAGCCCGGATATCTGTGAGCTTCAAAGTTGGGTTGGCAGGTGTTTCCGTCAGGATAAGCCGAGTGTTGTCCTGAACCGCGGCTTGTACTGCTTCTGGGTCAGCTGAATTCGCAAATGTGAAGTCAACGCCAAAACGTTGGTACACCTTTGTACAAAGACGGTAGGTTCCCCCATACGCTACGTCAGAAATGACAGCGTGATCACCAGCACTGAGGCAAGCTTGCAACACCGCTTGGATCGCGGCCATGCCCGTCGAATAACACGTACAGTCGTGTCCGTTCTCAAGCAGAGCTAACTTTTCCTCAAGCGCC
>JAZAGZ010000072.1:0-7918 GCA_036231525.1 Pseudomonadota bacterium
CGCCTGCATTTCATGCGTTCCATCGACGATATTCTTGTACATCTTGGTACGCCCCTGAACGTCGTCTGACTTAACGGTCAACATCTCTTGAAGTGTGTATGAAGCACCATAAGCCTCTAATGCCCACACCTCCATCTCTCCGAATCGTTGCCCTCCGAATTGGGCCTTACCGCCAAGAGGTTGCTGCGTGACTAGGCTGTAAGGACCTGTGGATCGAGCATGCATTTTGTCATCAACCAGGTGATTAAGCTTCAGCATATACATGTACCCCACGGTTATGGGTCTGTCGAAGGCTTCACCAGTCCGCCCATTGTAGAGAGTAGCTTGCCCGGACTCAGGCAGCCCCGCCAGCTCTAATAGATCCTTTATCTCCTGTTCGTTCGCACCATCAAAAACCGGTGTAGCCATCGGTACACCTTGAACTAAGTTGTGAGCAAGCTCGAGCAACTCTTCTGCGTTCATGCTCTTAAGATCTTCCTTTTGACTCTTGAGATCTTCCTTTTGACTCTTAGTCTTCTTTTTATCCCCGGTCTTGTTGTACAGCACCTCTAAGAACCGTCGAACCGCGGCCGCCGACTCATCAGAATGCAACAATTCCTCTATCTTGCGACCTAGCTCCTTAGCGGCCCAGCCCATGTGCGTTTCGAGCACCTGACCGACATTCATACGTGAAGGCACGCCCAGCGGATTCAGTACAATATCTATAGGCGTACCGTCTTCCATGTAAGGCATATCCTCTACGGGTACGATTGTGGAGATCACGCCCTTATTACCGTGACGACCAGCCATTTTGTCGCCCGGTTGCACGTGTCGCTTAACGGCAAGATAAACTTTAACCATCTTGAGAACTCCCGGCGCCAGATCATCGCCAGCAGTAATTTTCTGCTTTTTCTCTTCGAAGAGCCGCTCGAATTCTTGACTCTGATCTCGAAAACGTTTCGCTGCCCGTTCGAGTTGGGAGTTAGCCTCTTCATTTCTCACTCGAATCTCGAACCACTTCTCGCGTGGAAGCTCACTTAAATACCCTTTCGTTATCTTGCTGCCAGATTTCAATCCTTGTGGCCCACCGGCTGCAACCTTAGAGTGTAATAATCGTTCTACCCGCTCATAGATGTCTTCTTCGAGAATGCGGCGTTGATCATTAAGATCTTTGCGAACAGCTTCGAGTTCCTGGCGCTCTACCGCGAGTGCACGATCGTCTTTCTCAACACCGTCACGCGTGAAAACTCGAACGTCAATCACAGTTCCATCCATTCCTGGCGGAACCCTTAAGGAGGTGTCCTTAACGTCCGACGCTTTCTCACCAAATATTGCTCGAAGCAGTTTCTCTTCTGGAGTGAGCTGAGTCTCGCCCTTTGGCGTAACCTTACCGACAAGAATGTCGCTGGCCCTAACCTCAGCGCCAATAAAAGCGATGCCCGATTCATCCAACTTAGTCAATGCCACATCGCCCACGTTGGGAATATCGCCCGTTACCTCTTCGGGCCCCAATTTTGTATCACGTGAGACGCAGGTAAGCTCCTCAATGTGTATTGTTGTAAACCGATCTTCCGTCACAACACGTTCTGAAATTAAAATAGAATCTTCGAAGTTGTACCCATTCCATGGCATGAAAGCGACTAGCAGATTCTGTCCCAATGCCAGTTCCCCCAGACTTGTGGAAGGTCCGTCTGCAAGCACGTCACTACGCTCAATCACGTCTCCCGCTTTCACTAATGGCCTCTGATTTATGCAGGTATTCTGATTAGAACGCGTGTATTTAGTGAGATTATAGATATCGACCCCAGCTTCACCGGCAATCGTCTCTTTGTCACTAACTCGAACGACGATTCGGGACGCGTCCACAGAATCGACCTGCCCACCTCGACGCGCAATCACGGTGACACCTGAGTCAGTAGCAACTGTGCGCTCCATACCTGTGCCAACCAAGGGTGTCTCTGTCCGCAAAGTTGGCACAGCTTGACGCTGCATGTTAGAACCCATGAGTGCCCGGTTAGCGTCATCGTGCTCCAAAAACGGTATCAATGAAGCTGCAACCGACACGATCTGCTTCGGAGACACATCCATATATCGGATCTGTTCCGGCGGAAATAGAGCAAACTCGTTCTGATAACGACAGGACACAAGCTCTGCTTCAAACTGTCCCCGTGTCGTTAGGCCCGCGTTAGCTTGCGCTATCACAAACTGCCCTTCCTCAATCGCGGAGAGGTACTCGATATCCCCGCTCACCCTACCATTTACGACCTTCCGGTAAGGCGTTTCAAGAAAACCATACTCATTTGTGCGAGCGTAGACAGCCAGAGAGTTGATGAGCCCTATATTAGGACCCTCAGGTGTCTCGATCGGGCATACGCGACCGTAGTGTGTAGGGTGAACGTCACGAACCTCAAACCCCGCCCGTTCTCGCGTCAGCCCCCCCGGCCCCAGCGCGGAGACGCGGCGCTTGTGAGTCACCTCCGATAGAGGATTATTCTGATCCATAAACTGAGACAACTGGCTGGAACCGAAAAACTCTTTCACCGCTGCCGCAACCGGTTTTGCGTTGATCATCTCCTGGGGCATGAGCCCCTCTGACTCAGCCAGAGTAAGACGTTCTTTTACCGCTCGCTCCACACGTACTAGACCAATTCGGAACGCGTTCTCAGCCATCTCACCCACGCTGCGAACACGCCTATTTCCGAGATGATCAATGTCGTCAACACTACCCTTTCCGTTACGGATATCAATCAGGGTGCTTAACACATCAATAATGTCTTCCTTACTCAAAATCCCCTCGCCCTCTGACTCATCACGCCCAACTCTGCGGTTGAACTTCATGCGCCCGACGGCTGAAAGATCGTATCGCTCCGCATTGAAAAATAGGTTCTTAAAGAGGTTCTCTGCGGCATCCTTCGTAGGGGGCTCTCCAGGACGCATCATTCGATAAATTTCGACAAGCGCATCTAGAGGAGACTGCGTTGAATCGACCCGTAATGTATTCGAGATAAAAGGCCCGCGATCAAGGTCATTCACATACAGGGTGTTAATCTTTTTTATCCCGCGCTCGATCAGGTTCTCGATAATCTCTAAAGTAAGCTCATCATTAGCTTCCGCTAGCAACTCTCCAGTTTCCTCGTCAACGACATCATGGGCGAGGATGCGCCCCTCAAGATACTCAGGTGGAACATCCAACTCCTTGACCTCCGCCTTTTCTAATGCTCGGATGTTCCGAATTGTGATACGCCGATCCTTCTTGACAATTACTTTACGCCCGACCTTGATATCGAAACTGGCTGTCTCTCCCCGTAGTCGCTCAGCAACCAATTTCAAACTAATTTTCTTAGCTTCAAACGAGAACTCATTCGTCTCGAAACAGATAGCGAGTATCTCCTCATTCGTATACTCAAGCGCGCGCAATAGAATAGTGGCAGGCAACTTGCGGCGGCGATCAATGCGAACGAACACGCAATCTTTCGCATCAAACTCGAAGTCGAGCCATGAACCACGATATGGAATCACCCGCGCGGAGAATAACAACTTGCCGGATGAGTGAGTCTTACCTTTATCGTGATCGAAGAAGACCCCAGGAGATCTGTGTAGTTGAGATACAACCACGCGCTCAGTACCATTAATTACAAAGGTCCCATTATTTGTCATCAATGGCATTTCACCGAGATAAACTTCCTGCTCGCGAATGTCCTTGACCTTTTTCTTACTACCAGAGGATTCCTTGTCATAGATAACTAGACGTACGAGGACACGAAGCGGTGCAGCGTAGGTCAAACCACGGAGCTGACACTCTTTAACATCGAAACCTGGTTCGCCGAGCCTATAACTGACGTATTCCAGTGCTGCGCTGCCGTTGTAACTGACTATCGGGAATACGCTGTTAAAGGCTGAATGTAGTCCCATATCCTTCCGTTGATTAGGAGGAACGGGCGCCTCCTCCTGGAGGAACTTCTGGTAGGACATGAGTTGGATCGAAAGCAGGGAAGGAACATCCAGCACTCCTGGAAGCTTTCCAAAATTCTTTCGAATACGCTTTTTCTCAGTAAACGAATACGCCATCGCGGGTTACCTCGACTCCGGTAAGCCACCCATTTGTGACTGCAGTAAATAGACACAGAAAACCCCCACATCATGCGCAGGGTCAACTGCAAAATGATCGATCACCCACCTCATTACCGAGCCGGGTTGCCTCTCGCGGTTAAAGATGCCGCGTCTTATCACTTGATATCGACGCTTGCGCCAGCTTCCTCGAGCTGTTTTTTTACATCCTCTGCATCTTCCTTTGATGTGCCCTCTTTAACCGTATTTGGCACACCCTCAACAAGATCTTTTGCCTCTTTCAGACCAAGCCCAGTCAACGCTCTAACCACTTTGATAACCGGAACCTTGTTCTCACCAAACCCGGTTAGTACGGCATCAAACTCCGTCTGTTCTTCCGCAACAGCCTCATCACCACCTGCGGGACCTGCAGCAACCGCTACGGGAGCAGCAGCTGAAACGCCCCACTTATCCTCCAGAGCCTTCACAAGATCAACAACCTCCATGATAGGCTTATTACTCAACTCTTCAATGAGTTCCTCATTTGTCAAAGCCATGACTTCGTTCTCCCATAAATAAATTCAAATCTCAAAACTATTCGCGTAGACAATGCCCTGTTCATGACCCAGTTTTCTCGCTCTTGCCCTGCAGAGTTCTCGCCAACATAGCGGCTGGCTCTGTCAAGAGTCGAACGAGCTGGGTTAACGGTTCGTTCAATGTTCGCAGCAACATAGATCGCGCCTCATCCAAAGTTGGTAGAGCAGCTAAACGATCTAGGTCCTTGGCGGCGTAAAGCTCACCCCCAATCGACACAGAAACCGTTACTAATTTGTCGTGATCCTTAGCAAACCCCTTAATTACTCTGGCTGCCGCACCAGGATCCTCTTTGGAAAAGGCTAGGAGAAGTGGCCCGCTGAGAGCTTCCTGCATACACTGAAATTCCGTTCCTTCAATAGCACGCCGTGCCAGCGAGTTTTTTACAACCTTCATATAGACACCGGAGCTTCGCGCCTCGGCTCTAAGCTCGGTCATTTCACCAACCGTCAATCCTCGGTACTCCGCAATTACAGCCGATTCAGATGAAGCTGCTACTGAGTTTACCTCGGCGACCAGCGCTTTTTTTTCCTCTAAATTTAGCGCCATCCTTTCCTCCTGATAGATCAAGACGCAGCCCTAAAAATAATCCACAGGCCTCTGTCATTCCATCGCCACGGGGTACATCATCCTTCTCATCCCCGTGACACTCTGCAGTGCGTCCTCCACCAGGCAAGGCTGTTTGGACAAAACACCACCTGCGCAGGCGACTCGTGTCATTACCCCCATGGGGGGACCTGCGGTCTTCGATGATGGCCGGAATTACTACCGGCCCTTCCCTGTCCGCCCAATCTCAACAATCTTAATTGGTTGGACAAGCGTCAACTCAATACTTAAATTTTCTCTCAATCACCCACCGTGCCCTGATCTACGATCACTCCAGGTCCCATCGTCGATGAGACACTGACACGTTTCATATACTGTCCCTTCGTCGAAGCCGGCTTAGCCTTATTCAGATCAGCCAGCAACGCCTCTAAATTCTGCGTCAAGGCCTCCACCTCGAACCCTACAGTACCAATCTGACAGTGGACAATACCCGACTTATCAGTGCGGTAACGAACCTGTCCAGCTTTGGCGTTTTGGACCGCAGCGGCAACGTCTGACGTAACCGTTCCAACTTTGGGATTAGGCATTAATCCGCGAGGCCCTAAAATTTGCCCAAGCTTACCCACCACTCTCATGGCATCCGGACTAGCGATCACTACGTCAAAGTTCAATTCTCCGCCCTTGATAGATTCTGCAAGATCATCCATGCCGACGATATCGGCGCCAGCCTCCTTAGCGGCATCCGCATTTTCGCCTTGTGCAAACACCGCAACGCAAACGGTTTTACCCGTACCGTTGGGAAGCACTGTAGATCCACGAACTACCTGATCCGACTTTTTGGGGTCCACGCCAAGATTTACGGCGACATCTACGGACTCCTGAAATTTTGAGTGCGCGAACTCTTTGACCAATCCAATAGCCTCGGTGACTGGATAAGCTTTACCACGCTCTAGGCGTTCCCTAGCAGCTTTCTGATTCTTGCTGAGCTTGGCCATCTACAAACCCTCCACGTCCAAACCCATGCTTCGCGCACTGCCTGCGATGATTTTCACCGCAGCATCCATATCCGCAGCATTGAGGTCAGGTTCTTTGACCTTAACGATCTCCTCTAACTGAGCCCGATTAACCGTACCTACTTTCTCAGTATTCGGCGTTCCGCTACCTTTCTCTATACCCGCTGCCTTTTTCAACAAAGCGGCAGCAGGGGGGGTCTTGGTGATAAACGTAAAGCTTTTGTCTGTATATACAGAAATGACCACGGGAATAGGCATACCCTGCTCAGCGCTCTGAGTCTCTGCATTAAAAGCCTTGCAAAACTCCATAATGTTTACGCCGTGCTGCCCAAGCGCCGGACCGACCGGAGGGCTTGGATTAGCCTGCCCGGCGGAAATCTGCAGCTTGATATAAGTCTCTACCTTTCTCGCCATTCCAAAAACCTAAATCCCCTTGCGTACTATCACGCCTTCTCCACCTGACCGAAGTCGAGTTCAACTGGTGTTGAACGTCCGAGTATCTGTACTGCTACCCTGACCTTGCTCTTCTCATAATTAACATGCTCAACAACGCCATTAAAATCATTGAATGGCCCGTCTGTCACACGCACCACTTCCCCGGGCTCGAACAAAACTTTGGGTCTCGGTTTGTCTACCCCATCTTGTACACGACTCAGTATAGAGTCGGCTTCCTTATCAGAGATCGGCGCCGGAGCCTCCGTACTTCCACCGATAAAGCCGAGTACCTTTGGCACCTCCTTTACCAGATGCCAAGTGTCATCCCCCATTTCCATCTGAACAAGCACGTAACCAGGAAAAAACTTACGCTCACTTCGCCGCTGCTGACCTTCCCTCATCTCAACGACTTCCTCTGTAGGAATGAGAATCTTCCCAAACTTATCTTCTAAACCGTATCGTAATATCCGCTCTTCCAAAGAAGCCTTCACCTTGTGCTCATAATTCGAGTAGGCGTGGACGACGTACCATTGCAAATCAGCCACGGGTCAGCCCCCCTGACCTGTAAGCAACCGTGTAAACCAAAGCAAAAACAGATCTAACAACCAGAAAAACACACCCATAATCAACGCAAACACGAGAACCGCTATCGTCGTCTGTATAGCCTCTTCACGAGTCGGCCACACAACCTTGCGCATTTCCACCCGTGACCCTTGAATGAATCTCCAAAGCACCTGCCCTTGAAAAGATTGAAGTGCGACGACTACCGCTAACGCTAGTGCTATCAATACGCCTAGCGCTCGAAACACTACCGAAATATCGGCGTAGTAGTAGTAACCAATCACGCTACCGATCAGTATGGCTCCCGCCAGTAGGAGCTTTAGCGTATCTAGCGCCGTCTTCTGAGTTTCAACCTTGGTTTCCATTCGACCGTTTTAGTTTCAGTTCCTATAAAGCTATTAGATTTCGCAAGTTTTCGAGGTCAGTACAAAAGACACAATGATCAACTCACCGAAATTGGCAGGCCAGGAGGGACTCGAACCCCCAACCTGCGGTTTTGGAGACCGCTGCTCTGCCAATTGAGCTACTGGCCTCTGTCTGACTCCCTCTACTCACACCGCCCCAGCGGCCTTTTTCATGGCGGTCACGCCGTACCTGCTCCAAATTCACTCCATAATTTTTGCAACTACGCCGGCGCCTACAGTTCGGCCCCCTTCTCGTATTGCAAACCTCAACCCCTCCTCCATCGCTATCGGAGAGATCAAATCTACCTTCATCTGAATGTTATCCCCAGGCATCACCAT
>JAZAGZ010000073.1:0-7876 GCA_036231525.1 Pseudomonadota bacterium
CACCGCTTCATCACCCTTCTCCCCACCTCCTAACAGGGCTCGAGCGTTATGAGAATGATGTGTAAGACTGTACTCACATCTATTAAGAATACTTGTGTACGTACCGATGGCTTCCAGAAACCATTCAGGTAAAACGTTCTCGGGATGATTCAGTACGGCACCGTAGAGCGCAATATGACCCCTCATCGTGTGCGGACGAAGCGAATGAGCCTTCATAACATTGTCTATGGTTCCATGTGGGGTCGTTGCATCTTCGTACGCGCTTGACAGTGCGCCAGTAGCCTTATCAGGTTGAATTGTCTTGATCCAGGCAATCATTTCCAACCTCTCCTTATAAAACAAAGAATTGATTCAACTGGTGCGAGAAAATACTCGCTGAACCATTGGCTCAAAAAATTCCACAGGTAAACAGTCTATATTTGGGTTGATAGCAATAATGTCGTACTTTTCCACAAACTCAGCCGTCCACTCAAAATAGGGATGGTCACGCCAGCGCTCACGCTCATTGAGAAACGCTGGCTCAACTTTTTCATAGTACCCATGCAAATGAATCCGCTGGAAAATCTCGTGATGATCAAGCATCCAGATATTTCTCTCGGAAATATAAGGTCGTAACAAATTAGCAGCAAACTGGCCATGATTCTCTGGGCATACGATAAATCCTATGTCATGCAGCAATCCCGTTACGATATCCTCTTCGTCATAGCCATCCTCGTGAAGAAGAGTTGCGGTCTGCAGACAGTGCTCGTAATTATTTATTGCATAGCCAAATGTGGGCGCATCCCTGGAAGCCTTCAGCAATTCCAGCACCTGCCTAGATTGCTGTTCCTTTAAGTACTCTGATCTCTGACGGTTCATCAAAGACCAATCCCCCTCCCGAAAGTCATCCATGTTGAATTTTTCGATATAACTCCACTCTGGACGCAATAGAGGATCTCGTTCCCCTGACTTTCTCCGAGGAGAATGGTCTGTCTTGTGACCTTCGACCGTAGTATTGCCAGGATTGGAATTTTTCTTAATTGACATTACTCGAAACCTTACTCCGTATGCTTACCTAATGTGTACCCACCAATTACATCACCTTCGGTTGACACACCAAGACCGTTCACGTGTCGATTAATGCAATTTTTGGATTGATAGCATTTTCAGGATTGGGATTTTCCTTATTTGACAGTTCTTTGATGGGCATCGGGCGCAGCTGGATACCTTCTGGGGTTTCGCCCGGCACGATTTTGTCACCGTCAAAATTGCCATCACTCGAAACCTTAGTGTTTCGGTAAGCAAAAGCTTCGTTATAACGCTCATTTATATAGTCAGCACAGCGAACCGGCTCATACTTAGAAACCTCACCCGCAATCGTAACTGGCTCGACGGCTGCATCCCAATCCGGGTCAACAAACATTGCAAGGGAATAACGCGTTCGATTCGTTGAGCTCACAACACGATGCGGTGTTGATTCAAATCGGTCATTACTCCATCTGGCAAGCAAATCCCCAATATTTACTACATAGGTGCCTTTGATAGGTGTTGCACTCAACCAAGCACCGGATTTTCCTTTTATCTGAAGACCGCCAACTTCATCCTGATAGAGAAGCGTTAACGTACCATAATCTGTATGTACCCCCGACCCAAAGTGTTCAACAGATGGTGATTTCTGGGGTGGATAGCATATAAGCGATCCTCTGCTTACCGGCTTATTAAAATCCTTCAAAAAGAACTCAGGGTCAATATCAAGACCCATTGCGAACGCCTTTAGCAAACGTTGCCCACAGATCTGAGCCTCCTGAAAATACGTTACCAACTTTCCGCGCATATCAGGCATAAAACCCGGCCATTGGTTTGGTGCTAATAGACGACCGCCTACCCGAAAATCAGAATCGTCCTCTTCAATGTCTAGACCCCAAACAAAACTCTCTTTGAAATCTGGCTCTTGATTACCGTACATCTGCGCTTCACCACGCCTAAGCCAGCCGCGGTGAAAGGGGGAGATAGCGACCGCCCGCTTCTCTTCCTCCGTTGCATTAAAGAACTGGCGGGCGAGTGTGAGAGCCTCTTCAATTAATAACTGAGAAACACCGTGGTTCTCGATATAGAAAAATCCCACCGTTTGAGCGGCGCTACAGAGTTTATCCGCAACCCTCTGTAAAGCTGCCCCGTCACCAGATTCCAACGCAGACACGTCAATGATAGGAATTTCTTCAGGCTTCACTTGGTTTCTTCCGGAAAATCCCAAATCCCATATAGGCTAGGAGAATCGACAATAATGGATTGATATAGTTGAAAAAAGCCCATGGAGCAAACGTAAAGGGTGATATTCCCAGCGCCCCCATACAAAAGGCGCCCGAAGTTGTCCATGGAATGAGTGATGTGCTCAACGTTGCGCCCTCTTCTAGACAACGAGACAACATATGCCGCTCAAGCCCGTCAGCCTCGTAAGAATCCTTGAAAATCTGACCACCGAAAATAATGGATAGATACCCCTCTCCCATGCTCATGTTTGCAATAACGCCGGAACCGATCGTCGTCGCTACCAATGTTGCGGATCTCTTTATTCGGGACAGCATCCCTTGCAATAGCACGCGAACAAAACCGGAGCGATCTAAAAGACCGCCAAGAGATAGTGCGATAAGAGCTAGTGACAGCGTCCACATCATGCTCTGAATTCCACCACGGGTTAGCAGCACATCAAGCTGTTCTAGGCCAGTGTTCGATGTGTAACCTTCCTGCAAACTATTCAGTACTTCTGTAATACCTCTTCCCTGTGTAGTTAGAGCTAGGGCAATAGCAGTCGCAATACTAGCCAGCATGCTCGGCTCAGCCGGTACACGCCTGATACCTAAAACAAGCAACACCACCAACGGAAGCAGTGTTACTGGCCCAATAGAAAATTCAATTGCAAGATACTCTTTCAGTTCATTAAGTTGCTGCACAGAAAGAGCTTGATCCGCATACTCTAACCCCACAGTTGTAAATAGAAACAAGGCAATAATATAAGCGGGCACTGTCGTATAAAGCATAGAGCGAATGTGCGCATATAGGTCCGTCTCAGCACTCATAGCCGCAAGATTTGTCGTATCTGAGACCGGGGACATTTTATCTCCGAAACTGGCGCCAGACACTACCATGCCAGCCACAAGAGGTAGCGGGATACCGAGGGCATTCCCGAGCCCCATCAGTACAACGCCTATAGTTCCAATCGTTCCCCACGCGGTCCCCGTTGCAAGAGACATGAGGCTGCAGAGTATGAGGCCAGCTGGCAGAAAAATTGCAGGGTGTAATAGATCCACACCGTAATAGATGAGACCGCCGACCGTTCCACCTTCAATTAATGCGGCGATTAAGACACCGATCAAAATAAAGATGTAAATGGCACCCAAACCCTTCCCAATTCCCGCGCTCATAGCACTCTTGATCAAAGTGAACTGAAACCCAAGATATGAGGCATGGCCTGCAACCCAGATAAGGCCTATAACCAGTAAAACGTGCAGATTTATTTCAAACCAGAATAGCCCTAGGATCACAATAAGAATAACGCCACCGAAGCAGGCTAGTGACTGCAGGAAACCCGGTTCTCTTGGATTCTTCATGGGGTCCATGACTTCTGGAAAACCATGAATGCTAGCCTAAAATTACCGCTCAGCGCAGATTTTTACCGATTAATCGAGACTCAGTCGAAAATATAGCGAGACGCAATATTCGGATCGCAGTCAAAGGGCGAAAGAGCGCCATCTGGCACATAATCCCACGGTATGCTGCCTGTCATTGGATCCACCATATGCTCAGGATCTTCAACGGTATAACTAACCACTAACTGAGTTCGATCCTCACTCAACTCAAATCTTTCCACAACACGCTTCTGAGCCCCAGAAGGAATACCATTTCGATTGCCAGACCGGCTGTCTGAGAAATTTGTTGTTTCTACAACCAGGATATCTCCTTCCCACCAGCCTATAGAGTGCCCCTGGTTCGTTCGCTCTTCGTTTCCCGGATGGTCGCGACCATCCATAAACACCGTACGTTCTACGTTAAAGAGTTCGGTTCTAATGAATACTCTATCGTCTTGCACCTCAATCTCATGAAGGTATGGCGCGGAAACGATCGTTGGTGAAGGAAACGCAACGCATTCTGATGTTGGATTATCGGATTCTTCATAATCAGCTTGCGCGGCAATCGCCTTCTCCGTGAGTTCGCCATATATGTAGGTCCGCGTGTTAGTCCCTCGCAAACCATCCCAAACGCCCCCAATTCCAGTCGCACGAACGTTCGATGCACGTCCACCAGTTCTCGGCCCGAGGACTGTTCCATCTGGGGTGCGCAGTGAAACTAGTAATGCATGATTCCTGTTTCGAGCTCGGCGGTCTGGGTTTCCCCGCACCGTAACAATATCTCCGGGTATCAAAGTATTTGGCGCCCAACCACTGCGCATACTTATTGCTGTAGCATCAAGCTCCAATTGCCATTCACGTAGTTCACCACCAGCATCTCTTACCTCGAGATATACATAAACGTGTGGATTAGTCCAATCGTAATGAGTAACCGTACCTACAAGCGTGACGATAGAACTCCTGTCAAAGATTGTGCCACTGTGATGCCCTGACACCTGGAACGTGACAAATATGGCAACCATGCCTACAACATACGAGCTTTTCACTTGCTCTCCCACACACAAAACCTTCAATGCCGAATAATATTCAACTGCGCAGCAAAATAAAAATGATCCCAACTGAAACTCAAGTGTCTATATCTCACGGCACAGGCCCCTGAGGGAGGAAACGCCTTGTTGATTCCAAATCACAATTAAATTGAGACATATCTGCCCATGGTGAATAGATCAGCTTTCTGGTATGTGTCATAGGTTCTAGGATGTACTCTGGATCCTCCAGCATGAACTCGACAGCCATTTGAGTGCCATTTTCGGTCAACGTATAACGCTCAACAACATGCTTCTGAGAACCCGAAGGAATACCATTCTGATACGGTGATCGATGATCGGCAAAGTTTTTAGTATCGACGACTAGCGTATCTCCTTCCCACCAACCGATTGAGTGACCTTCGTGAAAACGTGTGCTGCCACCAGGGTGTTCACGACCATCCATATACACTGTTCGTTCCTCATCAAAAAACTGGCTGCGAATCAAGACAATTCCTTCACCTCTGAATTCAATCTCTAAGGGGTAGAGGTCCGTGTAAATTATCATCGATGGTGTCGGCCGTCCGATGCAACTCAATTCAGGATTCTCATCTGAGTTTTCATCATATATAGCCTGCGCAGCTCGTCCTTCTTCATTCAACTTAAGTAAAGCTCGTGTCAGACCATCTAAGCGGCCAGGATAGTTAACAAGCGTTGCAGCATCCGCCATCCATTTACCCTCAAGAGTGGATGTACTGGCAGTCACCTCTGGTGCTGCTAAGCGAACCTCCCCAGTATCACTATCAAATGACGTTGGTAAAATGATTCCATCTCGCCTCTCAATCGAGAGAAATTTCACGTATGGTCGGCCACCTCTCGCTGGATAAGCCCCAACCGAAACCCGATCACCCGCTGCTAGTGAGTCACGTGTCCATCCCATACGAGAAACGGTAGCCACCGAGGCCATTTGTACCGTCCACTCTACTTGATCGCCTTGCTCATCCATGGTCTCAACGGTGAAATAGACGTGAGGATTTCGCCAACTAAAACCGGTAACCGTACCTTCAACAGTTACCACTGTATCTAGGTTCAAGCCTGCATCACTGTGATGACCGGAGATTGGAGGAATGAGCAGGAACACTCCAACAAATACCATAATGCTTCTCACAAGCATGCCTCCTCGAGGGATGTTCTTAGGGTTAATTATCTGCTCTAAATCTACCACGCCGCGGGAGCTTACTACTCAATTTCGCATTGGTAGTGTTGCAACCCATTTTCTAGAACTAACCAATATCATCAAATATGCCCACGTTAATAGCGTATACGGTTAATATGCAGGTAAATAATGCTATCAGAGGGCATCATGAAAAACATTGTTCTACTTATTGCGTCGCTAGCGTATCTACCATTGGGCGTCTCAGCTCAAGAAACCTCTGCTGCAGTGACTACAGTAATTGAGGATCTTGTAGACGCAAATCGAATATTAGCGGCGAAAGGAATTTTGCCAGGTTACGGCCATGTGAGCGTACGGCATCCTGATAACCCTATGCATTATTTTTTATCCCGGTCTATCGCTCCGGAGTTAGTTATGGCGGACGACATTATTGAGTTCGACTTGGAGAGTGTGGCGATTGATTCAAAGGGCTATTCTTTTTATCTGGAGCGTTTCATTCACGGAGAGATTTATAAATCTCGTCCCGATGTGCAGGCAATAGTTCATAATCACACTCCTACAGTTATCTCTTTTGGTATTGGCCCTATTCCCTTGCGGCCCGTCTTTCATATGGCCGACTTCTTTCTTAGCGGTATTCCAACCTGGGATTATCGTGATTTTGGTACGGCAGATGATGCGCCGCTAGTCAACAATCCTGCAAAAGGGCGAGGGCTCGCAGAAAGCTTGTCAGACAGTCCTGCGGCTCTTATGAGAAACCATGGTGTTGTGGTAGTAGGATCGTCATTACCCATGGTCGTGGGCCGTAGTATTACACTTGAGGAAAACGCACAGATTCAGAGTCAAGCGCTCTCTCGAGGCGACGAAATTATTTACTTGGAGCTAGACGAAGAAACGTTAGATAGCGTTCCAACCCGTAACTACACCAGTTTCGCCCGGGCATGGAACCTGTGGAAACAACAAATCTCAAACGAGGATCGCTAGATTAAAACAGCATCATAGAAAGGCTAGTCGTGCATCCTCACGGCATCATCTCCGGAAAACGGGGGATAAATCCATCTCGATTTGGCATTTGCACCTCGACTAACGTCTCCGCGTTCATCACTTCGTCCTCATCAATGATATTGTGCATCGCGAGAAGATAAGCGGTTAAAGCATAAACCTCATCGTCGGTAAGCGTGCGCGGCTGAAGCCACGGCATAGCCCGTCTCGTATAATCAAAAATGGTAGAGGCATACGGCCAAAAATTCCCTATTGTCTTCGCCGTATCGATGCCGTTGGTTAGAGGCTCACCGCCCGCGAGTGCAAGACTTATCCCACCCTCGGCATTAACACCGTGACAAACTGCACACTTCTGTGCGTAGATGGGCTCGCCTTGCGCTGCAGTTCCACTACCAGGTGGAAGACCGGTCCCATCTGGCAAAATATCAATATCCCAAGCAGCAATATCAACCTCATCAATAGGCTCACCGAGATTAGGTGTCTGCGCAAAAACAGTGCCTAAACTGAACGCGAGAACTGCGAGTACCGTTGTGCTCTGAAACTCACGCGTAAACATGTTTCACCTCACCACCAGAATCAATGCCCCAACTCGTAGGTCCGTTATAGTGCTGGCTCGGAAAGCCATTTATGCTCGGTACTCGAGTTGCTTCGCCACGCGCGGCAACGATCTGGGTCCGGGTTGGCTGAACATTACCAGCCTCGTCCCATGCGCGACTCTGTAGAACCGCAGGACCGCCATCCCAGCGCCAGGGTGTGCGGAAGCGGGTAAAGGCCTTAGGTAACACCGGTTCTTGGAGTGCCGCCTGAGCCCAGCTTTGTCCACCGTCAGCTGAGACCATGACTTTCGAGATCCGACCGTTAGCTGAATATGCCACACCGGAAATCTCATAAAAGCCCGGTTCGCTTAACGTCAGGCCAGGAGATGGTCGAGTAATAAAAGACTTAACCTCTTGTAAGAAATAGAACTGGTAAGCCTTACCGTTAGGTAAAATCGGCGCGTACGTTCTTGCCTCATAGATACTCATGGCCGGCTGATTAAGAAGTTCAATCCGCCGCAACCATTTGACATTCAT
>JAZAGZ010000074.1:0-5591 GCA_036231525.1 Pseudomonadota bacterium
CACTTCAACCTGTCCGCGATCGTTTTTGCGGAAGGGATAGATGATAAATCCGACCACAGAGGTTACGAATAGAAAAGTGGAGCGCAGAACAAACGCGTCGACCGGGTACAGATTTAACCCAATAATGTTGAACAAGGCCCCACCGACAGCGACAGTGATGGCAAGGTTACGCAACGGTCCAGTACGGGAAAGTAGGCGGTTTCTGAGAGAGATGTTTTCCGGTGGATTTTTAGATTCGCGCTGCACTACGTTCGATTTATGGTCCGAGTCTGTTCTAAGCAATAGATGTTAGGACGCGAGTCTCTCAGGGATCTCGATACCTTTTTCACGATAGTATTCTTCTGCTCCTGGGTGTAGCGGCAAGACTAACGTCTCAATTAGATTTGGATCTATATCCGATGCCTGATACGCTCGTTCGATAGTGTCTGGATTCGAGTAGCAAACATCTGCGATGTCATAGATTAATTCATCATCAACATCTTTATTTGCCATAAGAGCGTTCCACGATGAGAAGCTTCTTAGCGGCTTATCCATCCCGGTGTAAGGACCTGCTTCAAGGGAATTCTCTAGTAGCCACGGGGCTCCTTCCTTAACGAGTAGATACTCCTCATCAGAGAACTCAAGAAAGCGTAGATCGAGAGATGTCTTTAGTTCTGAGATAGAGGGCATTGGGATACCGCTAGTAGCGAAGAATCCTTTCAGAAGGCCGTCTCTGACCATGTTATTTGTGTCTCCCTTACCGGCGTTTTGAAATCGGGGATTAATGTTTAAGATTTCAAATATTTGTCGGCCTGCTATGTCATGAGTGCTACCTCTATTACTAAGTCCGAACGGCTGAAGATCAAGATCGGACAACGTGTAGATTGGCTGATCAGCTCTGACAACGAAGTGATGAATTCCGTTGAAGATAGGCAGAACACTTCTTATATTCTCGCGACGATCTTCGTACATCGCTTGAAAAGCATCGATGTTATTAATGATCCCGATATCCAGTTCAGCCCGATCAAGCAAGATCGCGTTTTGTGGCCCCCCGCCAGTCGTCTGAACCCGTGGGTTCATCCTTGCTGATTCTAGTAGGGTGCTGATAGCACCAGCGCAGACGAAGTATGCACCCCCGGGAGTTCCGGCACCTAAGCGGACGAATCGAGATGCCGTACACGAAAGTGATGTCAATCCTAACGTTGCCAACGCAAGATTGATGAAGGTTCTTCTTTTTATCTTCATCTTGAGGGCAACATTATCCGTGATCACTAAAACTTGAGCAATGTGTCATCTTGTGTATATGACCTCTTAGTCAGGAGGTGCACTATACCTTTGTAAGATCGGATGTGGACGGTGCAAAGAGTGCTTCAGGCGTGAGCATTTGTTTAGACAACCCCTGCTCGTGGTGATACCTGAGAAAGACCTTAAGCACATGGCTATTCTCTTCGATTCCGTAGGACCAATAATCATTGCCCATGAGCGCCATGGCCCGGTCCTTTTCCGCGGGGGCCCAAGGCAGGCTAACGTACAGATGGCCAATTTGGGCAAGATCTTCCATCGCAAGACGCTTCGCCTCCGTGAAAGCTTTCAGTACGCTTACGGCTAGCCATGGGTGCTGTTCGGCGAGGTTTTTACGGATCCCGATTACGTGCATTATCGGGAAGATATTGGTGCGTTCGTAGTAGTTTTGTTCTGCAGCTTGTACATCGGGAAAGAGTCGCGCAATTCCCTCCGCACCTCGATGAAAACAAGAAGGAGCACGTGCTCCGATTACGGCGTCCAGTTCGCCTGCTTCGAGCATCTGTGACAGGGTTTGGTCAGCGGGTATCGGTTGAAGATCGATGTTCCCGGGGAGATCAAGGGGCGCTCGTTCGCTGCGTCCAGGTTCTTCTATCCCACCTGATCTCCAATGTACGTCCGAGACCCCGACTCCATATTCGTCCGAAAGGATGCCTCGGATCCACACATTAGCCGTAATCTGATACTCAGGGAGCCCGATGGTCTTGCCAGACAGATCCTCAGGTCGCTCAATGCCACGGTCGGTGCGTACGTATATACCCGAGTGACGAAATAAACGTGAGACAAAAGCAGGAACACCGACATAGGCATTCGTGCCCTGTGCGCTCGTCAGTGTGTGACTGGACAATGATAGCTCTGAGATGTCGAACTCTTGATGCTTAAATGCCCGGTGAAAGCATTCTTCAGGTTCAAGCGCTGTTGGGTAAACGTCACACCCTTCTATAGTGACGCGGCCATCAAAAATTGCGCGGCACCGATCGTAATCGCAACAAGAGAGACTCACTGAAAGTTTAGCCATGCTAAGTTAATTCTCTAATTAGAGCAGGAGTTGACGCTCTATCGTCGCCTGCGTATTGTGAAAAAAACCGAGTGTCTATTAGCATGGAACCCTGATTGATACAAGAGACCGCATTCGGTGAGTGGTTTAGAAAGACCTTGGCCCAGTTAGAACAGTGGTCCTTCTACCACACGAGTTCAGCGCACCATGCGTCATCAATGCAGGCATAGATTGTGAAAATCCATAATGAATTTGATGTGCCATTACCTCCAGTAGAAGCCTGGAAAACACTCCGTGATATTGAGGAGATTGTGCCATGTTTACCCGGGGCAGAGATTACTGAGAGGGTGGATGAATTGGTCTACCGCGGGCATATTGCGGTGAAGCTTGGTCCGGTGGCGCTGAAGTTTCGTGGTACTGCGCAGTTCACGGAGCTTGATGACGCTAACCATCGTGCGCATATCCGGGCTCAGGCGCAGGATGACAAGGGTCGTGGTGGTGTACACGCTTTGATGAGTTTTTATCTCAAGCCAGTAGAAGACGGATCGCAAGTGTCTGTTGACACAGATTTGACACTGAGTGGGAGCATTGCCCAGTACGGCCGCGCCGCGGGAATTATTCCGCAACTTGCGGATCAAATCGTCCATGAATTTGCGGACAATTTCCGGACTAGGCTCGACGAGAGCCATGGGAGTGTGGGGAATCAGTCGGCTGACGAATCTGAAGAGCGGCAGCAGGTAAAGCCAATTTCGGCCGCCAGACTGGTATCCAAGCTACTCAATAGAAAATTTACCCGATCGATTCGCGCCCTTTTTCGGCTCTCGTAATCAAGTCAACGACGAGCATTGGCGTTACAGGGTACTCATTGATTCGAATACCCCAGGGCGAGAGCGCGTCTTCGATTGCGGATACGATCACGGCGGCGGTTGGTACCACGCCCGATTCACCAACGCCTTTTACACCTAATGGATTTAATGGAGACGGTGATTCCATATGCGTGATTTCTATGGAGGGAACCTCTGTGATCGTCGGTAGCAAATAGTCACCAAAGTTTGTAGTTAGCGGCTGAGCATTTTCATCGAAGATCATTTGTTCGAATAGCGCGTTTCCTATTCCGTGCACGACACCGCCATGAATTTGACCTTCGACAAGTGTGGGATTGATCATCCGCCCGCAATCATTGGCCACGACGTAACGGTGGATAGTTGTTACACCGGTGTTTGGGCTGACCTCAACCTCAACCGCGTGCGTGGTATTGCTATAAACGAGATCCGGCGGTGAAAAATGAATCTGAGCCTCCAGCCCAGGTTCCACATCGGCTGGTAGTGCGTAGCCAGGTGCGCCGGCGAGCGCCTCCGCTAGTGCCGCTAGTGTCACGCTATCAGAAGGCGAGTCAGTGGTATAGATCCTGCCGTCCGTTATCGAGAGATCCTCTTCCGGTACTTCAAGTAAGTGACTGGCTACATGCAACGCTTTCTTTCTTATATTTACGGCAGCCAGGTGCACAGCTGATCCTGCCGTTACCGTTTGACGACTGGCGAAGCCGCCTTGGCCGAGCGAGATCGTACCCGTGTCTCCCGCGACGATGCGAATACTGCCCGGCCGCGAGCCGAGCGCGTCTGCTACGATTTGTGTGAAGACAGTCTTGAGCCCCTGGCCCATCGCAGTGGCGCCGGTATACACGGTGATGTCACCCGATCTTCCAACACGGACCACTGCGGACTCAAATGGCCCTCTTCCACCTCCTTTGATCCCGTTCGCAATGCCTATACCGAGATATTGACCTTGCTCTTTCGCGGCCTGCTGTCGGTGTCTAAACTGATGGTATCCAATCATCTCCAGCGCCATTGTTTGGCAGGCCTGGTAATCCCCACTGTCGTATTTGACGGTACTTCCAGAGCGGGTTTTTAGTGGTTTCTCATAAGGGATTTTCTCGACAGGTATTAGATTCAGACATCGAATCTCTGCTCGGTCGAGCCCACTTTCGAGCGCCGCTACGTCGAGTAGTCGCTCCATTGCAAACGTTGCTTCCGGATAACCAGCGCCCCGAACAGGGATAGTCGGTGGACGATTCGTCTCGACGACATCAACGGTAAGGTCATAGGCTGGCACGACATACGGCCCAGGCATAGCCACCGATGCGTTGTACGGGAGATTAAAACCCTGTGGAGTATAGGCGCCTTGGTCATGTATCACATGGCCCCTGACTCCGAGTATCTTGCCGTTCTTATCGATGGCCATTTCCACGTTCCAAAACTGAGTGCGTGCTTGTATAGCGGATAAAAAATGCTCGCGTCGATCTTCAACCCACTTTAAAGGTCGATCTAGTAATCGCGTAGCACAAGCGAGTACGGCTTCTTCAGGATACATGAGGAACTTCGCTCCAAAGCCACCCCCCACATCGGGCACCATTACACGTATACGCTCTTCGTCAATACCGAGCGTTTTCGCCAGCAAAGCGCGGACTTCATGAGGCATTTGAGTAGAAGTCCACACATTTAACTGGTCTTCCGGTAAATCGTAGTGTGCGACGATACCCCGACCCTCGATTGGGTGTGCAGCGCCTCGTTCTTGTCTAAGAGAAAGCGAACACACGTGTGCAGCACGCTTAAATGCTTCGTCGGTATCGCCGTAGCATTGTTTGATCTCTTTTATCCGGTTACTTTCCTTCTCTGTATGAGCAAGAGGGGCATCAACCAAAGCATTCGCTGCATCGGAGACTGCTGGGAGAATATCCATATCGATATTGACCAAGGCAGCGGCATCCTCTGCCAAATACCGATTCTCTGCGACAACTACTGCGATCGCTTCGCCCACAAAAGATACTTCTTCTTTCGCTAGAACGAACGGCGTAACTTTCCCCTCGATTGCCTCAAGAGCAAACCCCAGCGGGAGTCGTTCGCTCGTTAGGTGTGGCAGGAGTTCGTTGAGTCCAAGCACGGCAATCACTCCTGGTGCGTGCCGGGCAGCTTCCATATCTACGGCCCTCAGTCGGGCGTGAGCGACTGTGCTGCGTACAAAGGCGCATTCCAACATTCCAGGAAGATGAATGTCATCGATAAAACGGCCCCCTCCGCGTAACAGTGCCTCATCCTCGATACGGGTGTGTCGACTACCGATGTATGTCATCGTCTGAGTGTTCCTCAATGCGAAGCCGTTCAGCCCCATCCTTAGCGGCGGAGAAAATATTTTGATACCCGGTGCAGCGACACAGATTGCCGGAGAGCGCATTTTTCAGTTCCGATTCTTCCGGCGTAGGATTGTTTGCGAGAAAATCTACTAACGTCATCAATATGCCTGCTGTGCAATAGCC
>JAZAGZ010000075.1:0-6676 GCA_036231525.1 Pseudomonadota bacterium
GAATGGAGGGCTTAGAGATGAATAAACAGATTGTAGCTACCGGGTTACTTTTATCTCTTTTTGTATCGTTCGGAGTACTAGCTCATCACTCTAGGACGACATTTTTTGATATGAGTCAGACCGTTGAGCTTGAAGGCGAGATCACACGAGTGCAGTGGCGTAATCCTCATGTGCGTTACTGGATTCAAACTGATCCAGAGTACGGTGGTGCGGTGTGGGAATTGGAGACCACGCCGCCCAGTATACTTGAGCGCCAAGGCATCAGTCGGGACATCTTAGCAGCGGGCACACGGGTCCGTGTAGCTGGCCCACCTTCAAGACTTGTGGAGAATGCGATGGAGGCAAGCCACGTGCTATTGCCGGATGGTCGTGAAGTGTTGCTCCACACTGGTCGCGCCCCGCTATGGACAAATAGAACAGTTGAGAGGGCGGTTCAGGGATTTGAAGAAGATGTTGTTAGGGCTGCCGAAGCTACAGCTAATGGAATCTTCAGAGTCTGGAGCCGTCCTGCATTAGGACCAGACCGGCCGCCCTTTTGGTTGGGCGACTATCCATTAACCGAAACCGCGCGGGCGGTGAGTTCGATATGGGATCCGGTGACTGGCATAGATATCGGCTGTAAACCCAAGATCATGCCAGCAATTATGGCTAGCAGTTATCCTTTCGAATTTGTGGATGAAGGCGATCATCTTCGACTACTAGTCGAGGAGTTCGATCAGGAGCGAATTATTCACCTGAGAAGGACGACGGCGGGTGAAGTTTTACCGGCTCCCTTGGGTTATTCGGTCGGTTATTGGGAGCAGGGCGATCTCGTTGTCACTACCACCCATATTGATTCTTTGGATTTTGGCAGTGACGGTATTCCTTTAAGTGAGAATGTGCAGACACTCGAACGTTTCAGCCTAAGTCCCGACGAACATCGCCTCAATTATGAGATAACGGTTACTGACTCAGGCATTTTCACTGAATCCATAACAATGACCTCTCACTGGATATGGCGAGCGGGTGAAATGATTAAGCCATACGATTGCATTGAGACTCCAGGGTCTTGGACAGATAGGAGAGATTGAGCGAAGGATTCAAAATCTCGCGCAAGGCGATGTTGCGAGTCTGTAAAACCTTGAGTGTCCAAGCGGCGGTTGTGTGCGAGCGACTGTTTCCCGACTATGAGTAGTTAACGTAGATTATCGTGATGTGAATCGTTAACTCTGATTTCAAAGTCACGTTCGATACAGGGTGGTCCTTCAACGATTTCTCTATCAGTTAGCAGCGCTGTGCGAAGTACAAGCTCCCAGGGCTCTTGCAGAATCTCTGGATCATGAGCGGTTGCGCGCCATTCCAGCGTATCACCGTTTCTGTTTATACGCTCGATAACCCTTAGGTCTGTTGTGTGGAATGAACCATCATCAGTAAGCCATGTTTTATCGTTGAAGTTGATGGTTTCAACCACCAATGTATCTTCTTCCCACCAACCAATAGCATCGCCCAGGAATCCCGGTTCAACGTCGGTACGGTGTGGTCGCCCGTCCATCGGGACTATGCGAAAATGATTCCCGGTATAGTCGTCGTAAAGAAAGATTATCTCGCTGGGAGTTTGTACGATCTTGTCCGGTGGCCCAATACGGGGTAAACCAGGTGAGAAACAGTAAAGTAGCGGATCCTCCTCCACTTGGCGTGTTTCGAGATCCTTCACTCTGGCGATATATTCAGGTTTGTACGTAGGGCGGTCTCCCGCTGCAGCGATACGTGGATTAGTGTCACATCCTACTAGGCATACCGAATCACCGATTTGCACGGGCGCTACAAAATCGATTCCAGAGCCATTATCCCAAGTCCCAGAAAGATCGGGGTGACCATCAGGTGTGCGGGGAGGATCGGCGGTCATCGCCACTTCTATGGGTAACACAACACACAGTGCGGCTGTCATCGTGATCGTGTATTTAGCCGTTTTTGAGCTTACGCATCGACTTGATTCGTTCATTACGATCTCTCCGGTAACGCTGCGTCTGAACGCAACGGTTTACTTGTTACCCAGCTAGGCTCGTCTCTACCGCTAAAATAGATAAGCAGTTGTAATGCATGATATTTTATACCCTTCAAGGCTATCATAGCCGGCTATTATTTAGAACCAAAGCCCTGATTAAGATGTCTTCATTATCCTCAATAATCTTGCTGTCCAAGCATTTTATTGACATGAATAAATCAGGTTTTGTTGGGTTTTAGGGCTTGCACTAGCTTGAAGCAATGACTCCGATTATTCTATGGATCTGAACTGGAGGATATACCTATGAGAATAACAATCTTCTTGCTTTTTATGTCTGTGATGTCTTTAACCGCCTTTGGGCAGGAATTTTGGAGTCATCGAATTGGAATACAGACCGATGTTCCATACGGAGACGATCCCGCGCAGGTGGTAGATATCTATACTCAGGGTCATCGACCGGCAGTAGACCCCGGATTCGAGTTACAACCGGTAAGCGACCCTCGTCCTACGCTGGTCTGGATTCATGGTGGCGGTTGGATTCGTGGCGATAAGGCTACTAGTTTTGATAGGGCGGTACATTATCTAGAACGTGGTTGGCATGTCGTTAATGTTAATTACCGTATAGGTTCTGGTACGGCTCCTCAGGCTGTAGACGATGTCATGTGCGCATATAAATGGGTAGTGGATGCAGCACAAAGATCGGGACGCAGCGACAGGTTTGTAGTCAGCGGAAATTCCGCCGGCGGACATCTTGCGTTGGTGGTCGGATTGCTGAATGGAACTGGTAACCACCCATGCCGTGCCAATATTGCGCCTAGCGCCGTGGTCAACTGGTATGGGATTACGGATATTGAATCAGTAGAAACATTTCTTGCTAAGTCGCGGCCCAACGGAAATTACGCATTTTCTTGGATTGGAAACAAGGATCGGATTGCAGAGATTTCTGCGCGCTATTCTCCTCTTTCTCTGATCTCAGGTATTGTGCCGCCGATTATTACGATCCATGGGACTGCCGATAATGTCGTTCCTTATGAGCAAGCAACAAATTTCCATGATGCGTTAGATACGAGAAATCGATTAGTTACGCTGGAAGGTGGTACCCATGGTGGATTTAGTGACGCTCAATACCAGGAAGCTATGACAGCAATCTTCGAATTTCTTGAGAACTAGCTATGTATACTCGGTTATCAAGTGCTTGTATTGGTTGGGGAGAATAAAAATGGATAGTCGTCATTCCTTAGCACCTTATTTTCCGTTTTGCTTTGGGTTGATTGTTGCAATGGGATTGGTAATGGGTGCTCGCGCACAAGATGAGCCCACGCGCTCAATTACGCAGATTGGAGAAGATCTGTATCGCGCCCAGAATAATATTCATCACGCGGTGTTTCTGGTTACGGATGATGGAATTATCCTTGCAGATCCGATTAACACGGAATTTTCGACATGGCTAAAAAGTGAATTGGATAGGCAGTTTGGTGTGCCAGTGAGATATGTGCTCTACAGCCATCATCACTGGGATCATGCTTCAGGCGGTGCTGTTTTTGAGGATACCGCTCAGTTTGTAGGCCACGAAAACATGTTAAACCAAATTGCTATGCCACCCTCCAATACACCTCTTCCCGTAAATGCTTCGCGTCAAGATGAAAATGGTAATGGTCAGCTTGAGCGTTCAGAGGTGAGTGGTATTTTTGAGGGTAGATTTGATCTGTACGACGAGGATGGCAACAATGCGATTAACGGAGCGGAAGCCACTCGCGGCGCACTGAAGGAAGTACGGGCGCCAAATCTAACCTATAAGGATCGGTTGGAAATTTCCCTAGGGGGTAAGAGTGTCGAACTAATCTATACTGGGAACCAGACCCACGCGGACGATATAAGCATCATTCGATTTCCGGATGCAAGTACCATCTTCTTAGTCGACTGGGTTAGCCCTGGTCGTCTTCCATTCGCAACCTTGGGAACTGGGATGCTGGAAGCTTGGCTTAACGCTATTCGTTTAGCCGAAGCGTTGGAGTATGACGTTGCTGTCGGTGGGCATGGCGTGGTGGGGGATAAGGCAGATGTTACCGCTGTACGTCATTATCTAGAAGAACTTCGGGATCAGGTTGCTGCCGGTATTGCGGCAGGCAGAACCATGGAGGAACTTCAAGCGTCCGTTTTGATGGAACCATACCAGAGCTGGCAAAACTATGAGTTATGGCGGGCGCTAAATGTGGAGGGCATGTACAACCTATTAACACCGTAGCGGAGATCTGAATCTTGGTGGAGAACTAAGCTAGTTTTCCCCGATCAGGTAACGTCCGGCAACTTCCGGGTCACAGCTGTACGGGATTAAGTCCATGTGTGGCGCGTACTGCCACTCGAACGTATCAGTGAGGGGTGCGATCAGGTAGTCCGGATCTTCCAGAGTGTAGTGGATAATGATTTGCGTTCGATCCTCGCTCAGCCGATATCTTTCCGTGAGCCGTTTTTGGGGGCCCGATGGAATGGAGAGCTCATGCGCTATGGGGTGGGGCGCGAACTGGGTCGTCTCAACGACCAGGGCGTCACCTTCCCAGTGTCCGATGGAGTGCCCTCGTGAAGTTAGTTCGGCGTTCTCGGGGTGTCCTCGCCCGTCCAAGTAGATAATTCTCTGCTCACTTTCCGTCTCGGCCGTGATGATAATACGATCATCAAGTACCTCAATATCGTTCACGTGTGGATGCCCCAGCCGCTGTGGTATGGGGTGAGGAACGCACTGGGTTCCTGGACTTTCGGTTTCGACGAATGCTTGTTTTGCCGCTCTGCCCTTCTCATTAGCGAGTTGGCTCATCAGCTCGAAAAAATGCAGAAAGGCATAGTCAGGCAGCCATCTACCAGCGATGCTGGTGGCTTGGGCTCTGGGTGGAGGTGGTTCGTCCGGCCTAAGATCCCACGACGTAAGCACCGTTCCATCCGCTTTCTCAAGAGAAATCAGATTCATGTAGTGTCGCTGCGGATTCCTTGCGGGATGCGCTATGACCTCAATTCGGTCTCCCGGTTGCAAAGAATCCGCAGTCCAGCCAATACGGCTTAACTCGGTTGTCCAGTCTGATTCCACTTCCCACTCGACTGTACTCCCAGTTTCATTTGTGGATTCAACGTAGAAGTAGACGTGAGGATTTTTAAAGTCAAATCGGGTGACAGTGCCCTCGATGTTGACGACAGTGCCTGCGTCGAACGGGGCCGAGCTGTGATGCCCTAACGCGATTGGGGTTGCTAGTACGATTACGGCGGAAGTGAAAAGGCCTCGTGCGGATACCATGGCATGACCTCGTCTGTGTATTCGTTATTACAGGGCGTTCGTCAGGACGTCCGTTCTCACTCACTCTTCCCAGGTGGTGTAGTGGCATTATACGCGCTGTGTATTCAACTGGATGCTATAGAATGGTGAACACGCTATGTGGAGAACATGTACAAAATGTTTGATCCGTAGCAGGGGAGGATAAACATTGATTGTTAGGTGAGCCCGTTTAGATAGCGAGTTCGATAGCCTTTCCGAGCGCTTCGGTATTTGCCTTACCACCCATATCTCGGGTGAGGTTTGCACCCTCACGTAATACGTTCTCGATAGCTACCATGATATCGTCATGGGCATCTTGGTGGCCGAGATGCTGCAGCATCATTGCACCAGCCCAGATTGTGCCAATAGGGTTAGCTATACCTTGGCCAGCAATGTCTGGAGCGGAGCCATGTACCGGTTCGAACATGGAAGGATGAGCCTTTTCTGGGTTCATGTTGGCGGATGGAGCGATGGCAATTGTGCCTGTACAGGCCGGGCCGAGATCGGAAAGGATATCACCGAAGAGATTGCTACCTACAACCGTATCAAAATGTTCTGGCATGCGTACGAAGTTTGCAGTGAGTATGTCAATGTGGAACTGGTCAACTTTCACATCTGGGTAGTTTTTACCCATTTTTTTAAGCCGCGCATCCCAGTACGGCATTGAGTGAATAATGCCGTTAGACTTTGTGGCAGATGTTAAATGTTTGGCCGGACGGGAGTTTGCAAGTTCGTATGCGTATTTTTGTACACGATCGACACCACGCCGGGTGAAAACATTCTGTTGTATAACGATCTCATTTTCAGTGCCTTCGTACTGAATACCTCCAATAGCGGAGTATTCACCTTCAACATTTTCTCTGACGACATAGAAGTCAATATCTCCGGCCTTTTTATTGGCAAGCGGGCAGGGCACGCCTTCAAATAGGCGTACAGGACGAAGGTTGATGTACTGGTCAAACTCTCGTCGGATAGGGATTAATAGCCCCCATAGGGAGACGTGATCAGCTACAGTTGGGAATCCAACGGCTCCGAGGTAAATCGCATCAAAGGCTCGGAGTTCTTCGATCCCGTCCTCTGGCATCATGGAGCCTGTTTCAAGATACCGTTCGCAGGACCAATCAAATTGCTCCCATTCAAACTGAAGTTTGTGTTTCGCTCCTGCAGCTTCTAATACTCGAACACCTTCTGGCATGACTTCCATGCCAATCCCATCTCCTGGAATGAGAGCAATTTTTAGATTATTCACAGCTGTGCTTAGTAGTTCATCCCACAACCAAACAGTTCGTTGGTTGGGAATTTAGTGATAACTTCAACCCCGGTTTCTGTAACGACAACTTCATCTTCTAATCGGACGCCGTCGTATCCAATACCCGCATATGTTTCAAGAG
>JAZAGZ010000076.1:0-33569 GCA_036231525.1 Pseudomonadota bacterium
ACCCACCTCTCAAGGCGACTCATGATGGCCGATGAGTGACTCTTCGCCCATGAAGGTGACCGTTTAGAGAACCACTCCCGAGCAACCGCCTCGAGGGTTTGATCCTGTTGGAACTGCTCAGCCTTGCGTACTACTGAAGGGTCAATCCCTTCCGCCACGAGGGCACGGGTTTCCTCCCGGTGCTGGCGTGCCCTTTTCAATGAAACATCAGGGTAGGTTCCAAGTGACAGGCTTTTTTCCTTGCCTCCCAAGCGGTATTTAAGGCGCCACCACCGACCTCCGCTCGGTTGCACCAAAAGGTAAAGGCCACGCCCATCAAAGAGCTTATAGGGACGCTCACGCGGTTTGATGGCACGTATCGAAGTATCGCTCAATGCCACAAAGTTACCCCCAAAAGTTACCTCCGATATTGGAGTTACCCCCAAAGTTACCCCACTTCCCAAGTGGATTGTAACAGATGACGGTGGAAACTATTGGACGTAAAAAGCAGTTAATACAGAGTGTTATGAACTTTCTTGGATCGCTCTGGATCAACTCGGAAGAGAAAATGGAGGCTAGGCCCGGAATCGAACCGAGGTCCGCGGCTTTGCAGGCCGCTGCATAACCACTCTGCCACCTAGCCTTGTGGGCGGACGTAGGATAGCCCGTTCACATTTACGTGGAAAGTGAGTCCTAGAAGGCGGATTCCCCAGTCAACGTTCGACCAACAACCAGTTGGTGGATGCTCTCAGTGCCTTCGTAGGTAACCACACTCTCTAGATTCAGCATATGCCGCATAGCCACATGCTCTACACCGATTCCCGCACCTCCTAACATATCGCGACAATCCCGGGCGATATCAAGCGCCATACGTACATTATTCCACTTAGCAAGAGAGACCTGAACGCCGGAAAGCCTGCCCTGCTCTTTCAGCTTGGCCATTCGCAATGCCAGGACCTGAGCATTTGTAATACGGCGAGCTGCATCCGCAAGACGGCTCTGAATTAGCTGGGTTTTGGAAAGTGTGCGCCCAAACAAGGTCCGTGTGGCTGTATAGCCCAATACCTCGGCCAAACACGCCTGGGCTGCTCCAATCGCTCCCCACGCGACCCCATAGCGAGCCTGCTCTAAGCAGGCTAGAGCCGGCTTCAACCCCTCTGCACCCGGGAGCTGATTCTCTTCAGGCACCGGAGTGTCGCTGAAAAAAAGCTCTGAAGTGTTCGAAGCTCTCAATGAGAACTTGTTCTTAATAACATGAGCTTCAAAACCAGCGCTCCCTGACTCAACAAGAAAGCCTCGTATCCCGTCAGATGTTTGTGCCCAGACAACGGCGACATCAGAAATACTACCGTTGCTTATCCACATCTTGGAACCATTCAGGGTCCAACCATTTGTGCCAAGCTTGGCATTAGTTTTCATATTGCTCGGATCGGATCCCCCGTGGGATTCGGTAAGCCCGAAACAGCCTAGCGTTTCTCCTGTGGCTAGTGCGGGTAACCAGCGCCTCTTTTGCGCCTCCGAGCCAAACTGATGAATGCACCACATCACTAAGCTGCTCTGAACAGATAATGTGCTGCGCAACGCGCTGTCGCCCCGTTCGAGTTCTTGGCAGATTAACCCGTAGCAGGTCTGGTTCAAGCCAGCACATTCGTAACCCTGAAGGTTAGCCCCCAACAGACCAAGCTCACCCATTTTTGGGATTAGTTCAGTTGGGTAGCGGTGCTCTGCAAAGCATTCTGCGATAATCGGTAAAACGTCTTGATCGACAAAGCGGGCAACAGTGTCTTTAACTAAGCATTCTTCCTCACTCAGGTCCGAACGCACATCATAGAGGTCTAACTTGTCTAAATTGCTCATGGGCATTCCTGCGAATTCAGTTGTTATCCCAGCCGTATAACTGACTCACTAGTTAAGGTTTTCAGGAACCCAAAAGCGCGTCCCAGAAATATCCGCTGCTACCATCAGACCTCTATCGGTGATCTGATAGAAGAACACTCCGTTTACAAAACTCGAGGTAACCGCAATTCCTTCTTGCCCTGCTGCTGCTTGCGCTGTAACGCTGGAATCCCAACCGCCATCCATAAAGGCGTACATAACCGGTTCAAATTCAAAGAAGACGACCAAATCATAAGCCTGCACTCCGATGCTGAGCCCGAGCCCCGCGGTCCCCATACGCATGTAGACCCGCTCACCTGTCGCTTTATTGACCGCGACCCCACTTCCAGCCCCACCGCTCACTAAAAACCCGGCTTTGGTCACCCCAAATACAGCGTATCCATAGGCTTGTTCGTAAAGGGCTCTCGCGACTTCGTTAGAAGACAACAGTTCATCCAGTGCATTCTGCGCATTAGCATTAATCACTAAATGTTGCTGCTCAAGCTCGGCGCTGAGCTGACCCTCTTGAGGCAACGCCGACTCCACTCCGAGCCATAGATACGTCGTAATGAAAAGTCCTACAAATCTTCCCTGAATAGCCATTACCTTCCCTTTAATTCTTTCACAGAATTGAGATTGATTGGATTGTACCCAATACCACTCTCAAATAGACGAGTAGGTGAATCATGTTTCACCGCAGCCACAAGACTCCAAAAATAGTCGTTACGCTACAAAATAACCAGTTAGTTGAAATCCAATCAATACAAAACCTGAAATCATTAACAAAACGTTTGTCGTATACGCATGACGAAAAAAGCTGTCTGTTTTTCGCCATACATTGAAGCCGATCAATATGATGCTGAGCGCAACAAGTTGCCCGATTTCAACTCCAACATTAAACGACACCATATTGGTAATAAGACCATTATCAGAAATCGCCAGGTCCTGGAGTTTAGTGGACAGTCCAAAACCGTGGAAGAAACCAAAGAACAGCACCGCTGCTTTCATGTTTGGTTGAAACCCTAGCGTTTTAAAACCATCCAGGTTCTCAAACGCTTTATAGACAACAGAGAATCCGATGATCGCATCTACAAGATAAGGATCAACGTGCAGTCCACCAAGAACCCCTAACAATAAAGTCGTACTGTGCCCGATTGCGAACAAGGTGACATATACAGCAACGTCCCTTAGCCGATAAAGATAAAAAATAACGCCCGCAAGAAATAACAAATGGTCATAACCAGTGACCATGTGCTTGGCGCCGAGATAGATGTACGGTCCAATTTGTGGCCCGACATTGTTGATAAGAAACTCCTGATCCGCCCCGGTAATGCCGTGAGCGTGTGCTGAAAATACCGTAAGGCATCCCAGAAGTGCTCCCATTATGACTCTGACTGCATACATAGAGGTATTGTAGCCGATACGAGGGATAGGCCGGTTCATACCAGAATTTTCATAAAATTGGGTTCCTACATCTTGCAGCCACGCCAGCCAACCCTGACAATTCGGATGATGAAAGTACCTACGCCCCTCAATTTTATCCTCACCGCATTATTCGGTTTTGGCCTGATGGTAGCTGAGCAAGCAACCAGCCAGACGATCCTTAGAGCCTCCCATCAATTTCCGGGGAGTACCGGGGACGTCAGGGATGAGATGCTTCAAATTATTGCCCGGGAGGTTGAGGCCGCTGATGTTGGCTTGACTATCCGCGTCTACCCGGGCCAGTCACTATTCAAAGCAACAGATCAGTGGTCAGCTCTCGTACGAGGTCGTCTCGACATCGCTCTACTTCCTCTGGATTACGCCAGCGGCCGCCATCCAGAATTCAGTGCGACCTTAATGCCAGGCCTGGTCAAGAATCACGATCACGCAAGACGTCTCAATGACTCCCCTTTCATGGAGGACATCAAAGCTATCGTCAACGAGGAAGGAGCCCGAGTTCTTGCAGATGCTTGGTTAGCAGGCGGTTTTACATCCACAGAACGCTGTATTCTGTGGCCGGACGACATACAGGGACAGGTCATTCGTGCTGCTGGCCCTGCATTTGAGCGGATGATGGTTGCTGCCGGGGCGTCAATAACCTCTATGCCTAGTTCTGAAATCTACACAGCCATGCAGACTGGCGTCTTGGACGCTGCCAGTACCAGCTCTGCCAGCTTCGTGACCTTTCGAATTCACGAACACTCTGAGTGCTTAACAGCACCCGGAGAATATGGACTTTGGTTTATGTATGAACCTGTGCTCATCGGAGAGCGAACTTGGAATAGGCTTGATCCCGAACAGCGAACTGCGTTACTTGCTGCGGGAAAAGTAGCGGAAGACTACTTTTTTGAACAAGCGCAACTGCTGGATGAGCATCTAGAAGAGGTTTTTGCTGAAGCCGGTGTTGAGATCGTGCACATGACTCGCGAACAAACTGACGCTTGGCGAGCGATCGCTGCAGAAACGTCATATAAAGTTTTTGCGGAAGAAGTCCCTGGTGGAGCTGAACTCATAGAAAAAGCTCTCGCAATCGAGTGAGCTCCTTTCAGTCGTGAATTTATTTATTCGAGGTGTAGAAACCCTCTCGCGCGCATGCGGAGTTTTTGCAGCGCTATGTCTAGCAGCAGCATCTTTTGTAGTTTGTCATATGGTTCTGGTGCGTTATGCCTTTGGTATCGCAACAATATGGCAAACTGAATTTGTCACCTTTGCGGTTGTTGCTGCCACTTTAATTGGCAGCCCATACGTCCTTCTAACCAGAGGTCATGTAACCGTTGATCTTTTACCCCATTATTTGTCTGAGAAGCCTCGGCATCGCTTAGCGCTGCTCGCATCTATTTGCGCGTGGCTTGCGTGTGCCGTGCTTGCCTGGACTGGGTGGTCGTTTTTCTACGAAGCCTGGACAGAGGGCTGGGCCACTGAGTCCGTCTGGGGGCCACCGTTGTGGATTCCACTATTAGCGCTCCCGGTGGGACTAGGCGTTCTGACGCTCCAGTACACGGTCGATATCTTTAAGCTCGTCACGGGCCGGCCATTGGAACACCGTCCAACCAACCCTTCCAACGGGTCTAAGATATGAGCCCTCTCGTCATCGGGCTTTTCATTGCCATTACCACTGTTGTAGTACTGGCAAGCGGTATTCCTGTTGCCTTTGGACTCGTTGCGGTTGCATTAGGATTTCTTGCTATTTTTGATGGTATCGAGAGCCTGACCATTTCAGGTGAGCTCTTCTTTTCTGGGCTCGCGGACTTTACTCTGGTTTCCATCCCGATGTTCATTGCGATGGGTGCAGCAGTCGCCGCCTCACCAGCAGGTGGAGATCTATACGGCGCATTAGACCGCTGGCTTCATCGCGTACCTGGTGGTCTTGCCATATCTAACTTGGGTGCATGCGCCATATTCGCAGCGCTAAGCGGTTCCTCACCTGCAACTTGCGCTGCTATCGGCAAAATGGGAATCCCCGAAATGCGCAAGCGTGGCTACCCAGCTGAGTTAGCTACTGGATCTATCGCCGCAGGCGGTACTTTAGGCATCCTAATACCGCCCAGCGTCACCATGATTGTTTATGGAATTTCCACAGGAACATCAATTGGCCGCCTGTTCATCGCTGGCATTCTTCCCGGAATAATGCTCACAGCACTCTTTAGCGCTTGGTCTATGTTTCATGCATGGAAAGATGGGTTTCAGGCGGGACAGGAACGCCAAGAATTTAATCTGCGACAAAAACTTGAGCAAGCAGCTCGGGTTCTTCCGTTTCTTTTAATTGTTGCCGGAATTCTTTTCGTGCTCTATGGCGGTGTTGCAACTCCCTCAGAAGCCGCCGGCGTGGGTGCGATGCTTTGTGTTCTCATGGTGGCGGTAATTTACCGGATGTGGAGTCCGCGTAAACTCTGGCGAATTCTCAGCAGTAGCACACGTGAGAGCGTGATGATCATGATGATTATTGGTGCGGCAGCGCTCTTTAGTTACATGCTGTCGAATCTATTCATCACCCAATCCGTAGCTGCATCGATCGCTGCTCTTGAAATCAATCGCTGGCTGTTACTGGCCATGATCAACCTTTTCTTATTGGTTGCAGGTTTTTTTCTTCCGCCAGTTGCGGTTATTTTAATGGCAGCGCCAATTTTAATGCCGATCGTTCTTCAAGCCGGGTTTGATCCATACTGGTTTGCGGTTGTACTAACCATCAACATGGAGATCGGACTAATTACACCACCGGTCGGTTTGAACCTATACGTTATTGATGGAATTGCGCCAGATGTAGGACTGCCAAAAA
This sequence comes from Pseudomonadota bacterium, assembly GCA_036231525.1. GTDB lineage: Bacteria > Pseudomonadota > Gammaproteobacteria > Steroidobacterales > Rariloculaceae > UBA6522. Next base: position 6,113 of record JAZAGZ010000076.1, read on the forward strand.
TACTACGCGGCGCTCTGCCATATGTTCTTTTAATGGTCCTAGGAATCGTCCTGCTTTGCTTCTTTCCACAAATTGCAACATGGCTGCCAGATCTTGTCTTTGGCTAATCTCCCCGCCAAGAAAATATTTTCGTGTAAAGTGAAGCTATAGTATGTCCTGTTAAACCTGCCATCACATTACAATTTTATGCCCAGTATCAATAATATTCGCGTGGCTTATCGACTATACGTATGGCTTGTTACCAGCTTTTTCGCATGTAGCGTGATACTGCAAGCCCCTGCAATCGCCCAGGAAACATCCACGAGTTCATTTAATTTTGATGCGGCACTGGAGTCTGCTCAAAATTTACCTCGGATGCGAAGCTTACTTGTGAGCCGGGACGGGGAAGTGATATTGGACCGCTATTTCAATGGCGCGAATGCGCATCGTGCAACTAACGTCAAGTCAGTTTCAAAAAGCATCATTTCTGCACTAATTGGAATCGCTATTGAACGGGGGCATATATCTGGCGTCAAACAACCAATTGGGGATTATTTCAGCACACAACTCTCAACCAATGAAGACGCTCCGAAAGAGCGTATTACCATTGAGAATCTTTTGACCATGCAGTCCGGCCTTGAAACTACCAGCAACCGCAACTATGGCGCATGGATAGCGAGCTCTGACTGGGTAGACTCCGCGCTCCAACAACCGCTCCACCTCCCCTCCGGCAGACTCATGGAATACAGTACCGGAAATACTCATCTACTTTCTGCCATCCTCACCGCTGCAACCGGTCAAAGTACGCTGGAATTTGCGCGAAAAGTGTTGGCTGAGCCATTAGGATTCCATCTGCCTCCATGGCCCCAGGATCCCCAAGGCATATATTTTGGCGGCAACGATATGGAACTAACACCTCATCAAATGCTCGCATTCGGGGAGCTATACCTGAATAACGGGCAAGCCAATGGCACTCAAATCATTCCAAGAGCGTGGGTTGAAAATTCGCTCATTCGACGTGCGCAATCACGTCGTGACCGTACTCGATATTACGGTTACGGCTGGTGGAGCCGTGATATGGCAGGCCACGAAACCTCGTATGCCTGGGGATTCGGCGGCCAGTTCATTTTGCTGGTGCCAGAACTTAGCCTAGTAGTGGTAACTACTTCATCCAGCAATCCCGGATCGGGACGCCGAGCACATACCCGACGTATCTACGACCTGGTAGAACACGAGGTTATAGCACCCGTATCTGCGCAACTCGGGTATCCGCCTGTTTTAACGCAACGGACGCGTACTGACTATTCTACTTCGGGGCAATACTGATAATCGTGTGGTGGTTCACCTAGTGCTGCATAGGTCACTCTAGACATAACGGGTCGCGTAAAGACACCCGGATCCGTTACCGTTATCTCATAATCGAGGCGATTTCCATCTTCGCTCAGAATAAACGATTCCACTAACTCAACACGCTCGCTCTGAGGAGTGCCGTTATCGTCAAAATAAGGCCAATCAATCCGGGTTGTATTTATGTCAAGAATTTGGCCGTCCCATCGTCCTACAGAATACCCCTGTTTTGTCGCAGGCACGGTATCAGGATCTAAATCTTGTGACAGATGAATAGTGCGAATGACCGTGTTCGATAAACTGAGCGCGATCGAGTCACCGTTATCTATAAATTCAATCGGGAATGGGTTAGGCATAATTGCTGGCATACCGTGAGTGACGCATTGAAATGCGGGATTGTCATCTACAGGGTGCCACTCCGCTTGCTGGGCTACCGCTTCCGCAGTTAAGGGCAATTCACCAAAATTGAGTCCATCACCCAGGGCGGCTCGGCTCCAGACACGGAAAAGTCCACTTTGCCTCTGTTCAGTATTTTCGCTATCACCCGATGCAGTGCTTATGCCATCGGATGCTTGCGTCCAACGTGGTTGGGCACCACGCTCCAATACCTCGTAGCCATCCTCTAGAAGCATATTCGCAACCTGGATCCATTGAGGTCGACGAGTAGAGCGATATCCAGCAACCCGAACAGATGCTCCCTCACTGAGCATCTGTTCGCGCACCCCTACACGCTCAAGCACATACACTGCTGAGCCTTCCAGTTCCAAAAACTCTTCTTTTCCTTCTGGAGATATCGTTTTGAGTGTATAACGAGGATGAGGGTTGCCCCAATAGACACTAATCAACTCGCCTTCCAACTCAACAATCGAATCATGGTCATACTCGGCTGTGGAATGATGCGCTTCGGATACAGACCAAAAAATTGCAACGCTGGATACCAATACCCGATACCAGATTTTCTTCACCATCAGAGCATCCCTATACAGTCTTTATTGCGAAAATCCGTAGTTCTATCAGGCACAAAACCCTATTCAGCTCGCCGTTTCAGCATCCGCGGTTTTAGCTGTGTCCGCGTGCTCTTCAATTTGCGCCTCAACATTCAGTATTAGGCCATTTACTGCTGTTACCCTGACTACAGTGTTAGTCGGCAGTCCATGACCATCAATTAAGTTAGCGTTCCAACGTTCGCCTCGAATGCGAACTTTCATTAGTTCGACACCTTCTTTATTTTCCACCACTTGCCCAATTTCACCAATAAGAGGATCGTTAGTATCCGCTGGTAAGACCTGAGCATATTTTCGGAATACTGCACTCTCGCAGATGCTCTCGTACAACAAGAATCCGATGATTGAGATCACAACACAGATAAGTAAGACGCCACTGATTACTTCCATTATTTTGCCGAGCCTATGAATACAAGTATGTAAAATTCATTCAATCCTCATTCTACATTCCTATCGGTACGGAGCGTACCAACGCCGGGTAGTGATAGTAGAGCGTACCAATACGTGCAACATAATTGACGTAAAGAGCAGCCCATAGCCCGTGATTTGCTAACGGAGTTAATATCCACCATGCAGCTATATAGACAAAAAAAGAAACCAGCATAGCGTTACGCATTTCTGCCGACCGCGTAGCTCCAATAAAAATACCATCTAACTGAAAAGCCCACACCCCCAGCAATGGAGCTCCGATAGCCCAGGGAAGATATATTCGAGCAGCGCTACGAGCGGCCTCGTCGATTGTTAAAAGATCAATAAATGCCGTACCGAACAAAATGATAAGTCCTGATAAAAACAGAGCTACTCCACCAGCCCAGAGACTCGTCATTTTGGCCGCGGCTGTTAATGCTGTGCGATGTCCTGAGCCAATTGCCCTGCCAACTAATCCCTCCGCAGTAAATGCAAGCCCATCCAAAAAATAAGCGCTAACTGAAATTAAGTGCATTAGAACAGCGTTCGCTGCAAGAATTACATCTCCTTGTTTTGCGCCTTGCGCCATAAACCAGACAAACACGAAAATGAGTGCAAGAGAGCGAATCATGATATCGCCGTTGACAGCGATCGTGCGTTTAAGACGGTGGAGAATCAGCAGATTCTCTCGAGTCCAACGGGCATTAAATTTCTGCAAATAGCGAATCGCTATGATCAAGCCGATCAGAGCCGCCGCCCATTCAGAAAACAGTGTTCCTAATGCAACCCCTCTTACATCCCATCCGAAGCCAAGAACGAATAATGCGTCCAATGCCATATTGGTTAAGTTGAGGACCAACTGCAAAACAAGCCCTATATCTGTGCGGCCTAGACCGATGAACCATCCAAGCAAGGCATAGTTTGCCAGGGTTGCCGGTGCCGCCCAGATCCGGATGTCAAAGTAGCTCCTAGCGAGGCTTTCCACTCGCTCGCTACCTTCTAACAAAGCAAATGCCACCTCACGAACCGGCCATTGCAATACAATGATCACAATCCCGACAGTGAAGGCAATCAGCAGCGCCCTGCCGAGGCTCGCAGCAATCTCGTCATTGTCCCCAGCACCGAGTGCCTGAGCGGTGAGTCCCGTGGTCCCCATGCGTAGAAACCCGAACGCCCAAAAGACAAAACTAAAGATTAGTGAACCAACGGCAACCGCACCGATGTAGGCGGGATCAGGGAGTTGCCCTACAACACCGGTATCAACCACACCGATCAACGGTGTAGAGATGTTGGAGAGCATAACCGGTAGGGCGATCGCAAGGATCGCCCTATGGGTTAGCGGTGTTTTTTCTTCCGCGAAGTTAGCTGGTGGCACGCGTGCTCAGCTTCTCGTGCCGTCACACACTAGTTGACAGGTCTGAATTTCTGAACTCTTCTGCCCGTGGCAGTTTCAGCAACATATAAGCTTCCCTCGGAATCGACGGCAACTGTGTGGCCGTGAGTAAAATTACCGGCCTGGTGGCCAGGACGCCCGAATGTCGAGAGTATTTCACCGCTCTTATGGTCAAGCACGTGTACCTGCTCGTTACGCCCATTCATCACGTATAAATGTTGTTGTTCCTCGTCTGGTGAAAAAGCTACCGTCCAGGCAGTCCCGCGTGGATCTGGTAGTACATCGGTACCAGTCCTAATCCATATGTTCCGAATAAACGCGCCCATCTTGTCAAACACCTGAACTCGGTCACCTTGGCGATCGCAGACGTAAATGAGTCCTTCATTACTCATGGCAATGCAATGCACAACTTGCGCAAATGCGCCAGGAGCACCCTCTTCCATCTCTTGCTGAGTTGCCTGCCGCCCCCACTGGCGCAGAAAACTACCATCCTTGTCGAAGACAGCAATACGCCGGTTACCGTATCCATCAGAAATATAGATATCACCATTGCCTGGATCAACAGCAATTCCCGAGGGCCTATTTAATTGGTCATGAGCTGAATTTAAAGCTTCGCCCTGCCTAGAACCATCCGTCGTATCAAACTTACCGCGTTCGCCTATCTGCAAAAGCAATTCGCCTTCGTGGCTATATTTCTGGACGATCCCGTCGTTATTCCCAGCAACATAAACATTGTCTTCAGTATCAAAAGTGCATCCGTGGATTGAATCAGGCACAACCTCGGGATCGCCCCATGCTCCCACCATATTGCCACTCTTATCGAACATGATGATCGATGGAGCTGCTATCGAAGTTTCTTTTTCTTCCTCGGTGATATTGCGGCGATCCACAATCACACTATGGTCGTGAGAGTCGACACAATTTCCTCCAACTTGACCATTAATCCAGCCTACAGGCAGGGGTCTAGGCCAGGATGCATCAACCTCAAACCTAGGCGCATCCTGTGCCACAACAGTCAAGGAACATAATGCCAGCAAAACTACTATCTTATTCATATGGATTCTCCCCAGACGATAGCCATCAGCGTTGGATAATAACCGCCAAAGAGCGGCAAGTTGACTAATTTCATGAAAACTCCGTTTTGATTTTGGAGTGCGATTAGGTTGAAAATTAAAAATTGTGAATTGGAGCGGGTGAACGGGTTCGAACCGTCGACCTGCACGTTGGCAACGTGCCGCTCTACCAACTGAGCTACACCCGCATTCGAAGAGGGATGAATTGTAAATCAGTATACTTGGAGATACACCCTGAAGGCTGCTTATTAGACACCGAGTCCCATTTGCTCTAACGCTGCATGCCCCAGCAAACCATAGGGATTGCCTAACGTAACGCGAATTTCAAAGTGATTATACCCGGCACCTATGAGGCGTCGGACAGGCTTTCCTTGTGCCTCAATCGCAGCGGCAAAATCTTTTGCCTGGCGCTGAAACTCCGGCGTCTCCAAAGTACCATTAGCGATGATCACCGGGGCATTTAAATGATCTATATGCCGCTGCGGGCTCAGCGCCTCAACTACACCATCCGTCAGATGCAAATAACTGTCCCTCCAAGAGAGTCGCACTGGCTCAAGATCAAACATGCCGCTGATACACAACCCACCTTTAATCAGATTCTCTGGCAGGTTGAAGGTTTCTGGCCAATCAGTCGTCAGGACAACAGCTACAAGGTGTCCACCTGATGAATGCCCTGAGACATATATACGCTCAGGGTTACCGCCAAAACGCTCAGCATTCCTATGCGTCCATGCGACAGCCTCTCTGACCTGTCTGGCGAGAACCGGCAAACCACCATCCTCCTCAACGACGGAAGAAAAGTCGGGAATAACCATCACAGCGCCCTTACGAACAAAAGGCTCAGCCATATAGGCATAATTTCTTGCAGCACCGAAACGCCAAGTACCACCATGAAAATGTATGTGAATTGGCGCATTCTCCTGGCCCGGGCTATAGACCTCCAGATTCTCAGTGGCTCCTGCGCCGTAAGCGAAACGTTCAGGTTGCCCAAGCCGAGCAATTGATGCTTGATTGCTGAGCATTTCTTGCTCAACGATTTGCTCTCGATTAGAAGCGTAAGCACTCTGATCGTAAGCCGCATCCAACTCCTCCTGATTCATCCCGAGCCATACAATTGGTCCTTCCCCCCCAACTTGCTGACTCGAAGCCGGGGCAATAGGAAGAGCCCCGCAGGCGCCCACAGCCCAACCTGCAGCCTGAAGAATATTACGTCGGCTGGTTCCTTTGCCGCCGTCTTCAAACTTATCTTTTGTACTCATTTCTCTTTGCCCTCACTGGATAGTCCTCAATATACTTTTGTGCAAAGGTACCCTATCAAGAATCCGACCGTATTACGGGCCATGCTGCCTTAAGATAATCCGCCATAGACCACAGTGTTAACCCTGCCGACACAATAAGGAGGATCACGCCAATCTCGTACACTGGCGCACCCAAGAAGGGTTCTTGGTATAGCATAAAACCGATCCCAAACATTTGAAGTGTTGTTTTCCATTTCGCAAAAAATGTAACCTTGACTTGTGCGCGAGCCCCGAGTTCAGACATCCACTCTCTCAGTGCAGAAACTGTAATCTCCCGACCAATAATAATTGCGGCTACGCCCATTAACACGACTTCCGGATTATCCTGAACCAGCACTACTAGCGCGGTTGTCACAATGAGTTTATCGGCAACTGGATCAAGAAATGCGCCGAATTCTGAGGTTTGATTAAGTTTGCGCGCTAAATAGCCATCAAGCCAGTCCGTGATCGCTGCCAGCCCAAAGATGATGCCTGACACTTGTCCAGCCCAGGTAAATGGAAGGTAGTAAATCACTACGATCAGGGGAATAGCCATGATCCGAAAAAGCGTCAATACGTTTGGAATTGTTAAAGGCACTGACTAGTCCAAATGAAAGTGTTCGTATATTAACTGGGCAAGCTGACGGGAAATACCCTTTACTTGTGTCAGATCATCCACACTTGCACGCGTAACTGCCTGCAATCCTCCGAACTGACGCAATAGCGCCCTACGCCTCTTTGGGCCTAGCCCGAGGATCTCTTCCAAGGGAGACGAGGATAGTTTTTTTTGCCGACGAACACGATGTCCGGCAATCGCAAACCGATGTGCCTCATCACGCAACTGCTGGATCAGATGCAATGCGGGTGAACTCGCTGCAAGTTTCAACGGTTCCTGAGTGTTCTTTAGGTAAAGTCGCTCACGACCTGGTTTTCGTCCTTGTCCTTTCGCCACTCCTACGAGACAAACGCCAACCAACTGAAGTTCCTCTAGCGCCTCCACTGCCACGCCAAGCTGCCCCTTACCCCCATCGATCAGTAAAACGTCTGGAATAAGTCCCTCGCCTTTCTTTACACGCTCGTAACGTCTCTTGAGCGCCTGTGCCAGAGCGCCATAATCATCCCCAGCTATTACGCCCGCAATATTGAAGCGTCTGTATTCAGACTTTAATGGCCCATCAGATCCAAACACTACACAAGCAGCTACCACGGATTCCCCACCTGTATGACTCACGTCGAAACACTCGAGCCGTCCCGGCACTTCGTCAAGACTTAATGCTTCGGCAACAGCCTCAAGTTGTTGGGTCATTGTCGTATTCGACTTTTCTTTCAAAGTTGCCGCATGTTCAGCATTAGTCAATGCCATCTCAATCCACCGTGCTCGGTCACCACGAACACGGTGTTTTATTTTTACCCGATGATTTGCTTTATCAGTAAATAAATCCTCAATTGCATCAGTATCTGATACAGATTGACTGATCAAGATTTCTTTTGGTGCATCCCTCTTTCCGTAATACTGAAGCAAAAAAGCACGCATAACTTCTTCCATTTTTGCTTTTGAAGTGCTTTTTGGGAAATAACTCCGAGAGCCCAGCAATCTTCCTCCTCGAAAGCACATCACAGCAACGGAATACATATTTTGTAGAAAAACCACTCCGATAACATCGAGGTCACCAGCCACTCGAGATACCAACTGCTGCGATTCTACGGTTTTAAGCTTGGCTATCTGATCACGGTACTGTGCAGCGAGCTCAAAATCTAACTGATCGGAAGCATGCTCCATGCGTTGCGCCAGGCTTTCGGTCACTACTCCGCTTCGCCCCTTTAGGAATAATTCCGCATTATCTACATTCTGCCTATACTCTTCGGTCGAAATGAGGCCAACACAAGGCGCTGTGCAACGTTGAATTTGATACTGCAAACAGGGGCGTGTGCGGTTCGCAAAATAGCTATCGTCACATTGACGCACCTGAAAGAGTTTCTGCAACTGACTGAGTGTCTCTCGGACTGAACCAGCGCTCGGGTAGGGCCCAAAAAGACGTCCATCTTTCTTACGTGATCCACGGTAGAAAGACAGGCGCGGAAACTCCTGATCTGTGCTGATATGAATGTAGGGATAACTTTTATCGTCTCGCAATAAAACGTTGAATCGCGGCTTATACTGCTTGATCAAGTTGTATTCAAGCATTAATGCCTCAGTCTCTGTACGAGTCACCGTTACCTCGATATCAGCAACCTGCCGCAACATTGCTATCGTTTTAGAGTCTAGAGATCTTCCTTGAAAATAGCTCCCAACGCGCTTACGCAGATCTTTAGCTTTTCCCACGTAGATAACTTGTCCGTTAGCATCGATCATTTGGTATGCCCCTGGACAATGCGTTAGATTGACAACAAGTGATTTGGGATTAAATGTTGTAGCTGCGTTCGGTATCAGCCCCTTGCAGGTCGGCTCTCCTTTTTTCATGCCGAAACCGTAGCCAACTCTTTTGCTAGCGCCAATGCCTCTCGAAACATGTCAGCTGTCAAGCGGCCAGTCTGGGTGTTGTAACGGCTGCAGTGGTACGAGTCGACCATCGTCCGCTGCCCAGGTAACCGATGAACAACTCCATGCCCAAAACTGTATCCGCTAAGTTTTAGGGTAAACGCACGCAGTATCGCTTGATGCGCGATGCCCCCTAAGGCAAATATGACAGCCCCATTTGGAAGTTCGTCAATCTCACCTCTCAGGTAATCGTTGCAAGTTCGCACTTCGAGAGTTGTCGGTTTGTTCTCAGGTGGCAGACATTTTACGGCATTAGTGATTCTGCAACCTACAAGCTCCAGACCATCATTCACCGAAACCGACTCGGGCTTAGTACAGAGATCAAGTTCAAATAAGGTGCGATATAGAAGTTTCCCGGCAAAATCTCCAGTAAATGGGCGCCCTGACGCGTTTGCACCGTGGCGCCCAGGGGCAAGCCCAACAATCAGAAGATTTGGCTTTGGATCTCCAAATGCAGGTACCGGCGCGTTGAAATACTCTGTATACCTGGATCGTTGCTCTTTGAGGTAATCAGCTAAACGAGGGCAGCGGGTGCAACTCGGATTGAAGGTAACCTTCACTGTACTGCCTATCCAAGAATATTAGTACGACACACTACTCAGGACTGTTTTGTTGACCTGCTATACGCATGGCAACTTCCATGGCCTGTTCGTAGTTTAATCGTGGATCTACCTGGGACTTATAAGCACGGGCAAGGTCGGATTCCTTCAGTCCACGAGCACCGCCAATACATTCGGTCACGTTTTCACCGGTTAGCTCCAAGTGAACACCCCCGAGATAACTTCCGACCTCACCGTGAATTCGAAACGCGGCCTGTAGTTCTGAGATGATGTTATCAAAACGGCGTGTCTTATAGCCTTCCGCTGTCGTTTCCGTGTTGCCATGCATGGGATCACATATCCAAAGAACTTGGGATCCCGTGTCATGGACCGCCTGAATCATTCTTGGCAGATGTTCATCTACATGCTTTGCTCCAAACCGTGTGATCAAGGCCAGCCGGCCAGGCTCATTACTTGGGTTCAACAGATGAATTAACCCTTGCAATTGTTCATTGCTGGCACCAGTGCCGACTTTAATCCCAACGGGATTACTAATACCTCTGAAAAACTCAACGTGCGCGCCATCCAGGTCTGCCGTTCGCATCCCGATCCATGGGAAGTGAGTGGTTAAGTTATACCAACGCTCCCGATGAGGAAGAAAACGAGTCTGCGCCTGCTCATACGGCAGGTGCAAGCCCTCATGGGAGGTATAAAATTCTACACGGCGAGTATGAATCGCATCACCAGCAACGGATTCAAAAAACTCCAGTGAATCAGACACTGACTGGACGAGTTTGTGATAATCAGCCGACATGGATGATTCCCCCACAAAATCGAGATCCCAGTTCTCCGGGTGATGAAGGTCTGCAAACCCACCATCAATCAGTGAACGAACAAAGTTAAGAGTTAAGGCGGCACGCTCATAGCCGCGCAACATGAGTGCGGGGTCAGGCTCTCGGTCCTCAGCAGTAAACGGAAGCCTATTTACGAGATCTCCACGATAGCTAGGCAAAGCCTTACCATCACGAGTTTCTTCATTTGCGCTACGCGGTTTCGCATATTGTCCTGCCATGCGTCCCACACGAATAACAGGCTTCTTGAGTGCCACCACAAGAACCAAAGACATCTGAAGCAAGATTTTAAGTTTTTGGACGATATTGTCTGAACCACACTCATCGAAATTTTCAGCACAATCCCCACCTTGGAGCACAAAGGCCTCTCCCCGCTGCGCAGCTGCTAGTTGACTCTTGAGAGACTCTACCTCCCAGCTAGTCACAAGTGGAGGCAGCTTACCTAGCTGGGCAATAGCCTCCTCTAACCGCGCATTGTCTTTGTACAGCGGTTGCTGGCTGGCCTCGCGAGTCTGCCAGCTAGCTGGATGCCAAGCAGTTGGATTGTTGGTCTGTGTCATAGGGGCGCGACTATACACCCGCTTAGCTCTTCCGAAAACGAAGTGTATCGAAAATATTTTAAATACAAGGCCGTTAGCACAATGCTGGTATCATGAAACTATGCTACCAGTCGCTTCCAGCCTGAGGCGCGGAGTCCTTGCAGCCTGTCTGGCCTTGGGAGGCGCTATGTGGCTCCAGGCCCAGGAAAACACCTCGGATGAGATCTCAGCACCTGTTGAGACTCAAACCGGCGGGATAGTTACGATTCTTCAAGTCCAAGGCGCTATCGGGCCAGCTACAGCTGATTTTATTACCCGGGGCGTAGAGACTGCCGAAGAGAACGGTTCGGCGCTGATGGTAATAGAAATGGATACCCCCGGAGGACTAGATACGGCGATGCGGGACATTATCCAAGCCATCCTTGGTTCGTCAGTCCCCATAGCAACCTATGTGTGGCCTCAGGGCGCACGCGCGGCTAGCGCAGGCACGTATATCCTCTATGCTAGTCATATCGCCGCCATGGCACCGGCCACAAATCTTGGCGCAGCAACCCCCGTATCGATTGGAGGAACAGCACCAGCCACACCCGAAGATTCTCCTACAGAGAATGGGGAAGCATCTGATGATTCAGAGGACGAAGGTAGTACCGAGACAACTGAAAACACCGCAAATGAAGACCAAACAGCCGTCCCTCCCCCATCAACAGCTTCTGAACGCAAAGCAATCAATGATGCTATAGCCTATATCCGCAGCCTCGCTGAACGCCGCAATCGTAACGCTGATTGGGCTGAAGAGGCTGTTCGTGCAGCAGAAAGCCTGAGTGCTCAAGCTGCACTTGAACTGAATGTCATTGATCTTATAGCGAGCAATCGAACAGATCTTTTGCAGCAATTGGACGGCTGGGAAGTAGAGATCAATGGCAACGAAATAGTGCTCAGCACAACAGAGTTGACGCCGGTCATGTTCGAACCAGACTGGCGCACGCAACTACTTGAAGTTATAAGCAACCCAACTGTTGCCTATCTCCTCATGTTAATCGGGATCTATGGCCTCATATTTGAGGGTTACAATCCTGGCGCCATCGTACCGGGGGTTGTCGGGGCTATCTCTCTTCTGCTGGCTTTATTTGCATTCCAGGTCCTCCCCGTTAACTACGCCGGGCTAGCGCTTATTATCTTAGGCGTCATACTGATGGTATCGGAATTCCTTGTTCCGAGCTTCGGTGCACTTGGAATGGGAGGGATTGCTGCCTTTGTCTTTGGGTCAGTAATTCTCATTGACTCGGACATTCCGGGTTACGGGGTATCGATACCCCTGATCTTTTCCATCGCCTTAACAGGAGCGTTGATTCTGCTAGGCATTGTTTGGTTTGCAATGAAGTCACGAGATCGTCCCATCGTAGCTGGAGTCGAGGAACTGCTTCGCGCAACCGCGGAAGCGCTTGAGGACTTTACTTCTCAAGGACAAGTTTGGGTGCATGGTGAACGTTGGAACGCCTATAGTGAAGTCCCTGTCAAAAAAGGTCAGGCCCTCAAAATCACAAGGATCGACGGATTAACGCTATACGTTGAACCAAATAACGTTCGTTAGTTGTAATCTAAAGAAAAGAAAAAGGAAGAACCATGTTTTTTGATACCACATTCTTTCTCATAGTAGTCATCGCACTATTTGTTTTCAGCGCAATCAAAATACTTCGAGAATATGAGCGAGGTGTGATTTTCCTGCTCGGTCGTTTCTGGAAAGTGAAGGGCCCCGGACTGATCATTCTTATCCCCGGGATTCAGAAAATGATCCGGGTGGACCTCAGAGTTATCGTGATGGATGTACCCACCCAAGATGTAATTTCTCGGGACAATGTCTCCGTGAAAGTCAGTGCGGTAGTCTATTTCCGTGTCTTAGACCCAGAAAGGGCCATTATCCAAGTGGAGAACCGAGTTGAGGCCACTAGCCAACTCGCTCAAACGACACTGCGTTCAGTCCTTGGGCGTCACGAACTAGATGATATGCTGGCCGAAAGGGAAAAACTAAATGCGGACGTGCAGGAAATACTCGATCAGAACACCGAAGCCTGGGGAATCAAAGTCACAAATGTGGAAATCAAACATATCGATCTTGACGAGAGTATGATTCGTGCCATTGCAGCCCAAGCCGAAGCGGAGCGAGCAAGACGCGCCAAAGTCATTCATGCAGAAGGTGAATTTCAAGCCTCACAAAAACTGGCTGAGGCAGCAAGTGTGCTGGGGTCACAATCTCAGGCGTTACAACTGCGCTACTTACAAACTCTGACGGAGATTTCTAGCGAGAGAAATACCAACACAATAGTGTTCCCACTACCGCTGGATCTAGTAAAACCAATCTTTGACCAACTGAATAGTCCTGACAAGAAGTAAAAACACATCCACCATACAGCCGATGGACTGAGCGTGCTCTAGCGTGACGTACTACGTGGACGCACCAACATCATTTTTCTGTCGATTAGCCCGCTCCTCCATGTATGCTGACAACTCACCTTGTTTGGTATGTAAGGTGTGAAGCCAGCGTTGGCCACCAGAAGTGAACCCAGCCCAGTAACCAATTTCAACGATCTGAGGCTCGGTAAATTCAGCGTGAAGATCCCCCCAAAGTGCATCATCTGCAAGATTTGGGTTCCATAGAACCGCGTCCGTATATTGCAACGCCACTTTCTCTCTATGGCTGAATCGATCCGATCCCTTGTAATCCAGAAGCTCACTTAATCGATTATTTGGGTCTTCTTTCGCCCCACGGGCGTCGCCCTGGTTGCTTCAGTAGTCACAATCGAGGCTATAAGCGATGTAGGTCCGAACGAGCTCTTTGAGGTCATGTTCAACAAAACCAACATTTTTTTGCTTATCGAACAGTAATTTTCTCGTGGTGGTAAACGCACGCATGACATCGGGTTGGTGCGCGCGAATGGATTGATTCTCAGGTCCTGGGCGACCTTTTTCAATCGCAGCCTCAAGCCACTCACGCAATTCCGGATCTTCGATTTGATCTGGTGCAACGTAACTGATTCGTGCCATCGATTCTTATCTCCACTTCGTTGCCAGCCAGTTTAGGCGGAGAATCTTGAAAAGCAATGCTTCCACAGCCCCATAGACCGCCTATTAGCATCTCATCAGTCAGTTTCCCTTTTTGCTTTGCGCCAAAGCTCTTCTAACGCATCTGCGCTGTAATGCGCCCAATCACCGTCCGCGTTCTTCACATTGCGCTCCACATTTCGAAAACGCTTTTCAAAACGATCATTTGCACTGCGCAAACACGTTTCTGGCTCGACATTGAGGTGGCGACACAAATTGACTAGCGCGAACAACGTATCTCCCATCTCAGCAACTACCGCTTCGTAATCTGCGCTATACACAGCAGCATTTAACTCTTTGAGTTCCTCATCAACCTTATCTCTAGCCCCACCCCAATCAGGCCAATCAAAGCCAACACGGGAAGTTCGGCGACCGAGTTTCATACTCCGCGTTAAGGCTGGCAAAGCCAGCGGGACACCATCTAGAACACTATCAGAACTGCCCTTCTCCACGGCTTTAAGCGTTTCCCACGCTTCTGTCTGCGATTTCGCATCATCAACATGCTCATTCCCAAAAACGTGCGGATGCCTACGAATCATTTTTGTACAAATCGCCTCAATCACGTCACCAAATGCGAAAAACCCCCCCTCCTCTGCCATACGGGAGTGGTATACGACCTGGAGCAACAGATCTCCTAACTCGTCCTTCAGATCCTCCATATTCTCACGCTCGATAGCATCAACGACTTCATAGGCTTCCTCGAGGGTGTAGGAACCTATGGTGGCGAAGGTTTGCTCCTGGTCCCAAGGGCAACCTTTATCCGGATCACGGAGGGCAGCCATTATCTCAAGTAGTTTAGAGATACTTTCTTTATTCATTTGTTTTTTAATTAGAAATAAGTGAAATAAACCCAATTAGCATGGATGCAGTTGCTCCCCATATTCGATGCCCTTCGTACGTAATCTCGTGCACCCGCATGCGCGCACCAAGCCGTTCTCTATAAGCCACCCGGATATTGTCCTCCTCCAATAGAAACTCCAGTGGGACCTCAAAAACTTCAGCCACCTCAGTATCGTCTGGAACAGGCTGAAACTCAGGTGTGACGAAACCAACCACAGGCGTCACCAGAAAGCCCGTCACGGTCAAGAAGCGCCCCAAACACCCTGCCACTGAGACCTGTTGTGAATCCAGGCCCACCTCCTCATTGGCTTCCCGCAGCGCAGCCTCTACCGGCCCTGCGTCACCCAACTCGATTCGCCCGCCCGGAAAGCTTACCTGGCCAGGGTGGTCTTTCAGATGATCTGCCCGCTCGGTAAAAAGTAGCGCTAACCCCCCCGGACGTTCTATCAACGCGAGTAAAACGGCAGCGGGACTACGCCGCCTCTGCAAGTAATCAATGAATGACTTTGGAACCGGGCCCTCGACATCCTGCAGTGCGCGAGTTAACGGGTCCATTTCAGACCCCATCCCTGCAAAGCGAGATTCAATATGCGCCCGCACCTGATTACTTTGGCTTTTAACCCTTAACCCCACCTTTGGCTAACTCAGCAGGATCGAGCAGTAATGCCAGTTCCTCATCGCTAAGATCCGTCTCCTCGGCGGCTACTTCCCGAATTGGACGACCCTCTAGATATGCCTTCTTAGCAATCTCTGTACCTTTCTCGTACCCGATGACGTGATTTAGCGCCGTCACAAGAATAGGGTTACGTGCCAACGCCTCTCCCAGACGCTCTTCATTTACAGTAAAGCCCTCGATTGCCGTATCTGCAAGAGCCCGTGACCCGTTTGCTAATAGTTCTATACTCTGTAGAAGATTATGAGCGACAACGGGTAACATGACATTAAGCTGAAAGTTACCCGACTGCCCCGCTACGGTAATCGCCACATCATTCCCAATCACTTGCGCCGACGCCATTGCAACCGCCTCAGGTATCACAGGATTGACTTTTCCGGGCATGATGCTGCTGCCGGGTTGTAATGCCGGAAGCGCAATCTCAGCAAACCCCGCTAAAGGCCCGCTATTCATCCAGCGCAAATCGTTCGAGATCTTCAAGACACTCACAGCTGTGGTTTTTAACTGGCCTGAAAGCTCGACTGCAGTGTCTTGACAACTCAGCGCCTCGAAATAGTTATCAGCAGCCTTAAACGCAATATCCGTACGGGAAGCTAACTGTGCTGCCACATGTGCACCAAATTTTGGGTGGGCGTTTATCCCTGTTCCAACTGCGGTGCCCCCTTGAGCCAAGCTAGCAAGTCGGGGGAGCGCGCCGGAAATGCGCTGATAATCAGCCCGGACTTGGGTTGACCATCCACTTAATTCCTGATCAAGGCGAATTGGCATGGCATCCATTAGATGGGTTCTGCCAGTTTTCACAATACGTGAAAGCGAATTCCCTTTGCGCTCAATCGTTCCTGCCAAGTGCTCCAATGCGGGTAGCAACTGCTCTGTAACGCCCAAAGCCGCGCTTACATGAATGGCCGACGGGATTACATCGTTGCTACTCTGCCCCATGTTAACGTGATCATTTGGATGAATGGGTTCATCAGATGCCTGAGCTGCTAGGCGAGCGATAACCTCATTTGCGTTCATATTAGAACTGGTGCCAGACCCCGTCTGGAACACATCGATAGGAAAATGCTCATCGTGTTGCCCTTCAGCCACCTCCAGCGCAGCAGTCTCTATAGCGGCCGCTATCCCTTTGGGTAACAACCCTAGGCTCTGGTTAGCTACCGCGCCTGCCCACTTGATGAGCCCTAACGCCCGGATAAACTGCCTCGGCAGACGCATCCCACTAATGGGGAAATTGTTTACTGCGCGCTGGGTTTGCGCACCCCACAGCGCCTCAGCCGGCACCTCCAACTCACCCATGCTGTCACGCTCAACTCTATACTCAGTTGTCATGCCCGCTCCCAAATTCCCCGTTTCACATTAGAAACCCTTTAAGGTCGGAGATTATCGATGAAAAGTGTATGATG
Source organism: Pseudomonadota bacterium (assembly GCA_036231525.1). GTDB lineage: Bacteria > Pseudomonadota > Gammaproteobacteria > Steroidobacterales > Rariloculaceae > UBA6522. The sequence goes on from JAZAGZ010000076.1 coordinate 23,077, forward strand.
CTCACTCCGCTACTGCTTGTATAGGGATGACGAGCAACCCCGTGGATCCGGTTCGTCTTACTGCTCTTTCGCCATTAGATGGGCGCTACGCGTCCAAGGCCGAGCCCCTACGCGACTATCTCTCCGAATCTGCGCTCATTCGCTATCGTACGTTAGTGGAGGTCCGCTGGCTCCAGCACCTAGCGAATGAAGCTGATATCCAGGAGCTTGAGCCGTTGGATGGTTCCATCAATGACGCGCTGAACCGCCTGGTCGATAACTTTGGCTTAGAAGACGCCCGCCGCGTAAAAGCCCTCGAAGCCGAAACTAATCACGATGTGAAGGCTATTGAATATTTTCTGAGAGAAAAACTATCCGCAGTATCAAGTTTCTCTCCCAAACTGGGAGCCTTCCTTCATTTCGCATGCACTTCTGAGGATATCAACAATCTCTCATATGCCCTTATGCTCCGTGATGCCCGACAATTGGTCCTATTGCCGAGAATGAAGGCACTCACAGATGACCTAAAAACCCTTGCTCATGAATTCGCCGATATAGCTATGCTGTCCCGAACACACGGCCAGCCGGCTTCTCCGACAACTCTAGGCAAGGAACTCGCGAATTTTGCCCACCGACTCTCACGACAGTCTGATAGTCTCAGTGCAGTAGAAATACTCGGCAAGTGCAACGGCGCGGTCGGAAACTTCAATGCTCATGTTGCCGCCTACCCGGACGCAGCGTGGATACGAATCAGCAATCAATTTGTGAAATCTCTCGATCTTAGCCCCACCAACTACACCGCTCAGATCGAATCTCATGACTGGATAGCCGAATACTGCCATGCGCTCGTGCGCATGAATACAATCCTACTTGATCTCTGCCGAGATCTTTGGGGTTACGTTAGCCTAGGCTATTTTCGCTCTCGTGCCGTAGCCGGTGAGATAGGATCTTCTACTATGCCCCATAAGGTGAACCCCATCGAGTTCGAAAATGCTGAAGGAAATCTGGGTGTGGCGAATGCGCTACTCTCATTTTTGGCAGAAAAACTCCCACAATCCCGATGGCAGCGTGATCTCAGCGATTCTACCGTATTGCGGAATTTAGCCGTTGCACTTGGTCACGGCTTAATTGCCACAGAGTCCTGTCGACGTGGAATGGGTAAATTAGAGGCAGACCAATTACGCATCCAAGAAGATCTTGACTCTAGCCCAGAAGTGCTTTCGGAAGCAGTACAAACAGTTATGCGCCGTTATGGCATTACGGATGCCTATGAGCAGCTTAAGACCCTAACCCGGGGACAAAAAGTAACTCCTGAGACGCTCGCGAGTTTCATCGCAGGTCTAGATATTCCTGAGGAAGCACGAACACAGCTCTCAGCGCTAACTCCTGAAAAATATGTTGGACTAGCCAGCAAACTTGCCCGAAAAATATAGCCGAGAGCAATATCTGTTAGGTCGTCAGTAGTAGTTCACACCGAAGAATCTGATACCCGCAAAGTAGCAGCAATGCTTCGAAACCTCTCTTCGAATCAGCTCAGTCCAGTAATTGATGACCGAAAAAATCGCTATCACTGTTGCCGCCGTCATAGAACAAAACCATCGCTTCCTCTTAGTTGAAGAGCGATCAAACGAACATATAGTTTTTAACCAACCAGCCGGACACCTGGAGCCTGGTGAGACCTTGCTCGAGGCCGTTACCCGAGAAGTCTCAGAGGAGACCGGATTCTCTTTCCAGCCTGTTGCACTACTGGGCTTCTACCTCTGGAATAACAAAGAAGCAAATACAGCATTTCTGCGCTTAGCGTTCGTTGGCGATGCTTACCCGCCCAACACGACACCGATCCTCGATGAGGAAATTATTGCGACTCATTGGCTAAGAAAAAAAGACATCCTCGCAAAACAGTCGCAGCTGCGAAGCCCTCTCGTCTTACGCTGTATCAACGACTACCTAGATGGAATTCGCTGCCCCCTTTCCATCTTAAAATACTTATAAGCTAGCTATTTGCCAATTTACGTGGGGTGCCTCAGATCTTAGTGTGATGCGAGCACTTACGCATGAGAATACGTCCCGGTATTTCTTCTGTACTCAAAACAGTTCCTACACCAGGATACGGGTAGAATTATCTCCATGAGTCGCAATGAACCTGCAATTATTGCTTTATCAGGCGGTGTTGATTCTGCCGTTAGCGCCGTACTTCTTCGAGAGGCAGGTTATAGCGTGCAATGTTTACACATGAGCAACTGGGAAGATGATGAATATTGCGAGGCCGCTAAGGATTTCCAGGATGCTAGGCGTTTGTGCCAACAACTTAATCTACCACTCCATCGAGTAAACTTTTCTGACGAATACAAAGAACTAGTCTTCGCTCATTTCCTAGATGAATACCAACGCGGGCGCACGCCTAATCCTGATGTTTTGTGTAATCGAGAGATTAAGTTTGGTGTCCTGCGAGAATACGTACACCGCCTCGGAGGCCATTGGCTTGCGACTGGACATTACACTCGCATCAAACGGAATGGGGAACGATTCGAACTCCACAAAGGTCAAGACCCCGACAAAGATCAAAGCTATTTCCTGCACGCTATTAGAGAGAGCGATCTAACGAACGTTCTTTTTCCGCTGGGAGACAGGCTGAAGAAAGAAGTACGTGCAATAGCGCGAAAAGCCTCATTAACCGTAGCAAATAAAAAAGACAGCTCAGGAATTTGCTTTATTGGCGAACGACCGTTCTCTAAATTTTTAGGACAATATCTACCAATGAGCCCAGGCGAAATTAAGGATCCTCAAGGCCAATCTTTGGGTACCCATCTAGGACTACCGTATTACACCCTTGGTCAGCGTCGCGGACTTGGTATAGGCGGACTGGCCGCCCAATCTCAAGATGCCTGGTATGTAGCCGATAAGAATACCGACACTAATGAACTTATCGTTGTCCAAGGAACAAACCATCCGCGCCTCTATAAAAACTGGTTAACGGCGAACTCTATGCATTGGATAAACAGCTCGCCTCCTGGATGGTCGAAGGGGGTCACGTTGAAGTGCTGTGCCAAAACCCGTTATCGCCAAGCGGATCAAGCCTGCACCGCAATGATGGGAAGCGGTGGCTCTATTGAGGTGTACTTTGAACAACCGCAACGTGCTGTTACACCTGGACAGTACGTCGTACTGTATAGAGGATCGCGGTGCCTGGGGGGGGCAATTATTGACGATGCTGAAATGCGTGCCCCTCCCCTTGAAGCAGCAGCGAGCTAAACGCCTTGCTATAATCCGCGCGCCCAAATCCCCCGCAACGACTTAAGGAACCATTCATGGCTGATTCCTTTGGCGCACGCCAATCACTTAAGGTCGACGACGCGCATTACCAGATCTTTCGCCTTGATGCGATAGGTAACGATCGGGTGCACCAGCTGCCGTACACCTTGAAAGTACTGCTCGAAAACCTCCTTCGCCACGAAGATGATACAAACATCTCAAGCAGCGATATTAATGCTCTGGCGGCATGGAAGGCGAAAGCTGAACCAGTAACGGAGATTGCCTTCACGCCAGCACGAGTAATACTGCAAGACTTCACCGGCGTCCCCGCAATCGTAGACTTGGCTGCCATGCGAGATGCTGTCTCTGCACTCGGTGGTCAAGCATCAGTCATCAACCCACTTTCCCCGGCCGAACTGGTAATTGATCACTCTGTGCAAGTTGACCATTTCGGCACGGCTGGCTCGTTGAACGAAAACAATGCCATCGAATTCCAACGTAACAAAGAACGTTACTCATTTCTTCGTTGGGGTCAGAAAGCATTTGATAACTTTCGTGTAGTCCCGCCTAACACTGGAATCATTCATCAAGTTAACCTGGAGTTTCTCAGTCGCGTCGTATTTGACAGCGTCCACGATGGTCAACGGCTTGCTTATCCAGACACATTAGTTGGCACGGACTCCCACACAACTATGATCAACGGTCTAGGCATTCTTGGTTGGGGAGTCGGAGGAATCGAAGCTGAGGCTGCGATGCTTGGTCAGCCCATCACAATGTTAATCCCACAAGTAGTGGGTTTTGAACTCAAAGGTGAGTTAGCTGAAGGCTCGACGGCCACAGATCTAGTTTTAACAGTGACCCAGATGCTGCGTGATCGAGGTGTTGTCGGTAAGTTCGTGGAATTTTTTGGCAATGGGCTGGATCATCTCCCACTCGCGGATCGTGCCACGCTGGGTAATATGTCCCCCGAATTCGGTAGTACCTGCGCTGTATTCCCAATCGATGCCGAGACCCTGCGCTATCTCGAACTATCAGGCCGACCCGCTGAACAGGTTCAGCTAGTAGAGGCCTACGCCAAAGAACAGGGTATGTGGCGAGGGCAAAATCATGCAAACTTTAGCGATACGCTAACCCTTGAACTCGGCACAGTAGAACCGAGCCTGGCAGGGCCAAAGCGCCCCCAAGACCGCATTCCACTTCGTGACGCAGCGGCTAAATGCAAAGAACTCATAAGCCCGGTTGCCGAAGAACATCGCAGTGCTGATACATCAAAATCAAAAGTCATTAGTGCTACTGACGAATTCGATATCTCTGATGGCGCAATTGTTATTGCCGCTATTACCAGTTGCACGAACACCTCGAATCCAGCTGTAATGGTTGGCGCAGGACTTTTGGCCAGAAACGCTTCCGCAAAAGGCCTTAAATCCAAACCCTGGGTAAAAACATCACTCGCACCTGGCTCCAAAGTCGTGACCGAGTACTTAAAAAAGACAGATTTACTTGACGACCTGGAACAGCTTGGATTCAATGTTGTAGGCTACGGGTGTACAACTTGCATTGGCAATTCAGGCCCCCTACCAACGAAAATTGCAGAAACGATACAAGCGAATGACATCATTGGCTGCTCGGTACTATCTGGAAACCGAAACTTCGAAGGACGTATTCATCCTCTCGTTAGGATGAATTTCCTCGCCTCACCGCCCCTGGTTGTTGCGTACGCCTTGGCCGGTAATATGCACGTGGATCTCTACAACGACCCATTAGGTGAAGACCAGGATGGAAATCCAGTTTTCCTACGAGATATCTGGCCCAACTCACAAGAAATACATGACCTCATTTCAGCCAATATTGATGCCAAGATGTTTGCAACGAGTTATGCGAACGTTTTTGAAGGAGATAAAAACTGGAATAGCCTTGATGTTTCTGCTGGCGAAAACTACGCTTGGGATGACACCTCAACCTACGTTAAGAACCCCCCTTACTTTAAGAATATGACACTCACTCCAGATCCGGTGGAAGATATTCACGGCGCTCGTGCGCTAGCTTTGCTCGGTGACTCCGTGACAACTGATCACATTTCCCCAGCAGGAGCAATAGCTGCTAATAGCCCCGCTGGGGATTACCTGCGTGAACTGAATATTCAACCCAAAGATTTTAATTCCTATGGCTCCCGCCGCGGCAACCACGAAGTCATGATGCGTGGTACGTTTGCTAATATCAGGCTAAGAAACCAACTAGCACCTGGCACTGAGGGGGGTTGGACAACTCATATGCCAAGCGGCGAGCAAATTAGTATCTTTGAAGCCTCTGACCGGTACCGACAAGAAGGTGTACCACTGATAGTTATAGGCGGCAAGGAATATGGGTCAGGATCATCTCGGGACTGGGCCGCAAAGGGGACACAGCTACTGGGTGTACAGGCCGTACTCGTGGAGAGCTACGAACGAATTCATAGGTCTAATCTCATCGGCATGGGTGTTTTACCCCTGCAATTCTTGGCCGGCGAAAACGTCAATTCATTGGGACTTGACGGACAAGAAACTTTTGACATTAAAGAAATCAATGAGGGACGCGCCGATCGAGTCACTGTGATAGCGACGAAGACGGACAGTAAAACGGTTACTTTCGAGGCTCAGGTTCGCATCGACACACCAAAAGAGCAGGAGTACTACGTTAACGGGGGAATACTCCATTACGTTCTGCGTCAGCTGGCAAAAGCCGACCGCGCTGCTTGAGCAAGTTAGAATACTCATCGGCTGAGCTGCCTTTGGCACTTGCAAGTGTCTTGATTGAGACCAAACGATGGGTAGTGATGACCGGTTCCGGTGTATCGGCTGAGAGCGGTGTGCCTACCTTTCGAGATGCTCAAAGTGGTCTCTGGGCGCAATATGAGCCACAGCAGCTAGCTACGCCCGAAGCCTTTGAGAGCAATCCAGAAATCGTCTGGCAATGGTATCAGTGGCGCCGAAAACTCATCAGAAAAACCACCCCAAATGCAGCTCATACGGTGCTTGCTAGGCTGCAACGACTTAAACCTGAACTCATTCTAGTGACTCAAAACGTGGACGGGCTCCATCAGCGCGCAGGAAGTACAGAGGTAATCGAGTTCCATGGCTGTATTGAAAGAAACAAATGTTTTGATTGTGGGAAACGAGGCCCCAAAAGTGACTCCTCATACCCTCCTACCTGCAACACCTGTAACGGTTTGATGAGACCGGATGTCGTATGGTTTGGTGAGAGCATCCCAATTGCTGCACTGGCCACGTCATCGGATGCAGTCAATGCATGTGACGTATTCTTCTCAGTTGGCACCTCTTCTCTGGTATACCCCGCGACAGCACTAGCTGAAATGGCGTTAAGTCGAAAGGCAACAACAATTGAAATCAATCCTAATTCAACACCGCTTTCTACCCGTATGGATTTCACGCTTCAGGGGCCTGCTGGGCTCTGGTTACCAGTCATTGCCAGCCTTTTTGATAAAAATAGTTGAACTACCGAATTTCACTTCGCGAAAATAATTCGCATTTTTTATACTTTTATTCTGGTGGCCCACTCGGCCAGTCGTTAAATGGAAACGGTTGCTCTTCTGTCACGAAAGTCAGATAAGCTACTAATTGATAGGAATAGGTAGCCAAACTCTGGCCAAAAGCCCTAAGCCGGCTATTGCTCGCCCCAGTAAATAAAACGATGACAAACTGGATGGCCACGACAGCCGCCACCACCAATCTAGAGACACTCCAGATCGCGGCAAATAAAATCATGAACAAAAGCCTCAGCCAAGTCGAACGTGATTTTATGTTTTCTTCAAGTTTACTTTCCTCACTTACGCTGCCTTCGCCGCCTTCGTCACTTCCTGGCTTGGCGTCTGGATCAGGCGACACATAATCCTGTGGTGGTTTTACGTCACTCACTAAAATCCCTCTTATCCATTAGATCCGATTACCCAAATAATAATCCCTTATCCAACTTAGTATTGCTAGCTAATATTGCCCTTGGCCTTACGCACCGTCACAATCCAGATATGATCTCACTGATTGATATCGGTGCGAACCTCACCCATGACAGCTTTGATCCGGATAGGAGCGAAGTTCTTGAGCGTGCTCAAGCCGTGGGCGTCGACCGGTTTATTATCACAGGCACATCAGTAGCTGAAAGCACCCGCGCACTTGAGCTTGCAAAAGAATACCCAACGAAGCTATTTGCAACTGCTGGCATTCATCCTCATCACGCCAAAGACTTCAACAAAGATTCTACTGAAGACCTTCGCAAGCTGGCAGCATATGATGAAATTGTAGCCATCGGCGAGTGTGGTTTGGATTTCTATAGAAATTTTTCACCTCTCGAACAACAAAAAAAAACGTTCTCCGCGCAATTGGAACTCGCCGCAGATATCGGTTTACCGGTTTTTTTGCATCAACGTGCAGCCCACGATGACTTCATTGCCCTACTCCAACCAATACGCGATCAACTGAGTGGAGGTGTTGCTCACTGTTTTACTGGAGGATTGGAAGAGCTAAAAGATTATCTAGATCTGGATTTGTATATCGGCATCACGGGCTGGCTTTGCGATGAACGGAGAGGGACAGAGTTGTTAAAAACCGTGCACCAAATCCCCCTAGACCGAATACTCATAGAAACTGACTCACCCTACCTCCTGCCCAGGAATCTACCAACAAAACCGCACAACCGTCGAAATGAACCCAAGTTTCTGCCGCACATTCTCGAGCGACTAGCTACGGCCATGAACAGGCCTCTAGAAATCGTTGCTGAAGCAACTTGTATCAATGCAGAAAGGCTTTTCCGTCTTAAAAGCTAGCACCCAAGCTTAGTCTGAATATCGGCCTCAGAAATCTCCATCAGATGCTTGTTTACAAGCATTGCGAACACGTTCCCAATAGGGAAAAAAAGCATCCACAATACTTTCGAGAGCAATCTTTCCGGGTTTTTCATAGCGGTCTAATAATTCGTCTGGAAAAATAACATCCATTGGACGCCCTTTAGCGAACTCAGGAGCCCCTAGAAACAGGATGTGTCCTGTAACAGGCACATCCTGCACTAGTGACCGCAAAGCACTAATTCGATAATAAAGTGAGCGCTGGGGGTTCTGAATAGTACTGCGGTCTTGTGGTGAGATCACTGTCCATTCGTCCATGCGATCACTAGAAAATATCGAGCCCCTAATGGTTTTGACATCAAGAATCACAAGGCCCCGCCCCGTCAACAATAAATGCTCAATGTGAATTTCCCCCCCCAGGTCGTCGTCTACCACTATGTTGCTGAGATGATCCACCCCGATCGCGTCAAGCAACTTACTCAATTCATCCTGAGAACTTCGTTTTCGCACCAGCCATATCAATAAGAGCGCAATAAATAGTAGCAACACACCGGATAACCACATCTGGTTTTCACTAACTATCTGAACAATGTCTCTCACTTCTTTATTTCCAGTTACTTCAAAGCATCTAATGCGTTGGATAATAGATCCAGCTCTGGGTCGAGTGACTCATTGTGTGTTGGCAGAGCTAGTAAAGTTGCCAAAGCAGGTGGTACTGGGACTGTCGTCCCGATGACCTCCTCAACGATATTGTCAAATTTGGCAGGATGCGCTGTAGCCACAATGATCCAGGGTTGACCCGTGCGACGGCTTTCTGGAAGACTATCAAAAACTCTAAATCCTGTAGCAGTATGCGGACACCACACCCTATCCCGACGTGAATAGTCCATCGCGATTTGTTCACGAATAGCAGAATCATTCACGGGATAGGCCTCTATAGAAGACCGTAACTCACCGAAATCCGGTATCAAGTGCTGTAGACGCTCCATATTACTTGGATCACCAACATCCATTGCAGAGGCCAGAGTTTGAATGCTGTCGCGAGGCTTCCAATCACCGGTCGATAAAAACTCAGGTATCACCCGGTTAGAGTTGGTCGCTAAAACAATATCGCGTATAGGCATACCCATTGCTCTAGCCCAAATACACGCTAGTGCATTACCCAGATTCCCAGTTGGCACAATAAAACTGGCGCGGTTTCCGTGCTTTCGCCAATGCCACAAACTTGCTGCAGCGTGGTAGACCATCTGAGGAAGCAGGCGCCCCATGTTGATGCTGTTGGCAGCGCTCAATCTATGGGTTGTGCTGATCTGCGGACTGGTGAAGGCGTTTTTTAGTAACCCCTGACACTGGTCGAAAGAGCCATTGACCTCGAATGAGTGGATATTCCCTGTCCAACAAGTCAATTGATGCTTCTGACGAGGAGAAACTTGGCCGCGAGGAAATAATACGGCAACTCTCATTCCACGCCGACCATGAAACGCGGAAGCAACAGCTCCGCCCGTATCGCCAGAAGTAGCAACAAGGATAGTCAGTGACCGTTTATCTTCAGGCGCAAGATCAGGTAAAGCACGCTCCATAGCCGCAGCTAGAAACCTTGCCCCGACATCCTTAAAAGCCGCCGTCGGACCGTGAAATAGCTCAAGTACAGCTAACATCCCTCCATCCAACTCTTCAAGCGGAATGGGGAAGTTGAAAGCATCTCTACATATAGCCTCCAGCATGGGTGCTAATCGGGAACCTTTAAAGAAGGGCTCAAGTAGCTCCACAGCTATTTGTTCAATGCGTTCACCGCGTATACGTTGCGGATCGAAACGTGGCAAATCTTTGGGAACATAAAGGCTGCCATCTGGGGCGAGCCCGCGACTGATAGCGCCGATGAGATCCGTCTCATGGTCTCCTAACGTACTTAGATAACGCATACCTGCGTTATTAGTCATGATTCGCGCTCAGCATCCTGCACAACCGAAGCAGGTCGGCAAATATGCCTGCTGCAGTAACATCTGGTCCAGCGCCTGGCCCCCGGATAATAAGTGGGTTCTCGCAATACCGCCGAGTCACGAACTGCACAATATTATCCGTCAAATTAATATTGGCAAAAGGATGATCCAAAGGATACGCCTCTAAACGGACACAAGCCGTGCCTTTCTTTAGATTTACATCCGCCACATATCGCAGGACTTCGTCCCTCTCACTCACCGACTTAAATCGAAGTGCCAAGGGTTCGTCAAAATCAACAAGCCGCTCCAGAAACTCTTCTACAGAAGTATCTGTTAGCGCCTCAGGTACTAGATTTTCGACCTGGAGATCGCTAAGTTCGAGACTCAGACCCGCTTCTCGCGCAAGGATAATGGCTTTTCGAGCCACGTCCATACCAGACAGGTCATCTCTCGGATCAGGTTCCGTATACCCACGAGCTCTCGCGTCA